>JANXTA010000023.1 GCA_025356395.1 Betaproteobacteria bacterium | reverse complement strand
AGCTACGACAACAGCGCTGAGCGCACCGCGTTGCTGCCGGCCTTCGTCAACTTCTACAACGCGAGACGACCGCACTCCGCTCTCGGCTTCAGACCTCCAGCCTCGCGACTCGGCCAGAACAACCTATTGCAACTCGACAGCTAGAGCACGACGCCGAGTTGCCTGAGCTGCGCGATGTCTGCCGGGCTGTAGCCGTAGCCCGCGAGGAAGGCATCAGCGTCCTGCCCGAAGGTCGGTGATGCGAACGGCGCGCGGCCAGGCGTGCGTCCGAACTTGATCGGCCGCGTCACGCCGCGATAGGGCCCGATGACCGGATGCTCGATGGTCGAGATCATCTCTTCGGCCAGCACCTGCGGGTGTTCGAACATGTCCTCGATGCGACGCGACGCCGCGCACGGCACCTCGTGTCCGAACACGTCTTCCCACTCGAGCGCGCTGCGCGACGCGAGGGCCGCGTGCAGATGCGGCACGATCTCGGCCGCGCGATCGGCGCGCTTGCGGACCGAGTCGTACCGCGGATCGGCCTCGAGTCCTTCGAGACCCGTCCGTTCGCACAGGGCCTTCCAGAAGCGAGGCGTGTTCGCCGACAAGTAGATGTAGCCCTCGCGCGTGGGATGAATGCCGGTCACGCCGCCCGACCGCATGTCGCGGCCGATGTCGAGGGGCTCGCTGCCCGCCCAGATCATCCGGGCCGACTGCATGGTCAGCGCACTGCGCAGCAGCGACACGCCGACGTATTGTCCGAGCCCGCTGCGTTCGCGTTCGAACAGGGCCGACGCGACGCCCGCGGCCAGCAAGGCCGCAGCGTAGTAGTCGACCACCGAACCGTAGATGATCTCCGGTGCGCCGCCGCGCTTGCCTTGCAGCGCGCACATGCCGGTCATGGTCTGCAATACCTGGTCGTAGCCGGCCTTGTCCTTCAGCGGCCCGGTCTCGCCGTAGCCGGTCACGGCGCAATAGATCAGCCGCGGATTGATCGCGTTGAGCGCTTCGTGCGCCATGCCGAGGCGCTCAGGGACGCCGGGCCTGAAGTTGTGCACCACGACGTCGGCGTCACGGACCATGCGCATCAGAAGCGCAAGCCCTTGCGGCTTCTTGAGGTCGATGGCGAGGCCGCGCTTGCTGCGATTGACGCCGATGAACGCCCGGCTCTCGTCGCGCAGCGTCGATGGATAGTTGCGCAGGTTGTCGCCGCCCGGAGGTTCGATCTTGACGACCTCGGCACCCTGATCGGCGAGCAGCGTGCAGCCGTAGGGTCCCGCGATGTAGGTGCTGAGGTCGAGCACGCGCAAGCCGCTCAGCGGCCCGTCAATGGAGGCGGTCGTGCTCGGTGGGAAGGAGGGCGTCGCCATCAGGTTTCCGGCGCCAGGGATAGCCAGGTCAGTCGCCAGGCGCCGCCCACTCGACCGCCGGCGCGGTAGTACGGCACGAAGTCGATCGGCGGGCGTCCGGACGGATGCAGGCGGATCGTCGCTCCGGCGTCGTCGCTGCTGGCCGGCAGGACCTCCAGCCATGACCCGTCCGCGGAATCGGGCGCACGGATCGTCTCCCCGGTCTTGAAACCGTCGATCAGACCGGTCGCGTAGACCAGCGGCCCGTGCGTCACGGCGAGATGGTCGTAGCGCATCACTTCCTGCAGCACCGGCGCGCCGTCGGGCGCGCGTGACTCCTGCACGTTGCGACTGGTGCGGCGATGGACTTCCGGAGACATCGGCAGTCGAAGGATGACCTCGTCGCCGTTACGCCACGTCCGGTCGATCGCTGCATAGGTCCCCGCAGGCGCCGACTCCACGGTAAAAGCGTCAGCGATCGACAGTTCGCTCGCGCTGGTCCAGCCAGGGATGCGCAACCGCAGCGTGAAGCGCGCGGCGTGCGCGACCTCGACGCGGATGCGGATCGTCGGCTCGAACGGATAGGCCGTGGTCTGCAGAAACGTCGCGTGGCCCGCACCGGGATGCGTCAGCGTCGACGTGCCGGCACCGTAGAGGTCGATCGTGATCGCACCTTCGGCCGAGACCCGGCAGGTCAGCGCGGGTAGTTCCTCGAGCGCCATCGCGCCGCTCGACTTGCAGCATCGCCAGTAGGTCGTGTGGACGCGACGTCCGTTGGGATACGAGTAGTAGCACCAGTCCTCGCCGTCGGGTGCCATTGCGCCGACCAGGTCGTTGAACGCGGTGCGTTCGATCTCGTCGGCGTAGCGTGCGTCGCCGCCGATCGACAGCAGTTCGCGATTCAACTGGATCCACGCCAGTACCGAACAGGTCTCGACGTAGCCGTGCGGGCTGAAGAAGCCGCCCGGGTTGAAGACTTCGCGCGAGCGATGCGCGACCCCGCCCCACGGGCCACCGCCGAGCGTGAGGTGGTGATCGCGCACGTTCCGCCACATGTTCTCGACGGCCGTCAGGTAGTCGGCGACACCGGTCGCGCGATGCAGCTTCGCGAGGCCGACCAGGGTCCACAGCAGCTGGTAGGACTTGCCGGTCGCGATCTCGGACGCGTCGACGCCCTGCAGCGCGCGCGTGAGCAGCGCGAGTGGGGGATGACGATCGGCCTGTTCGAGGATCAGCAGCGCGAGATCGAGGTAACGACGCTCGCCGGTCGCGAAGAACAGTTCCACGGCCGGATCCATCAGGACCGTTGCCGACAGGCCGTGATGATTGCCGAGCGTCGTGATGTCGATGCCGTCGTCGTGCAGCGTGCGCCAGCAGAGATCGCCGATCGCCCGTGCGGCCACGAGGTAGGTCGACGATCCGAGAAGGCGATGGACCTCCAGAAGGCCGAGGACCAGATACGCGTGGATCCAGAGGTCCCACGTGCGTAGCGCCGGAGCGCCGTCCCAGGTCAGCGGCTTCGGCGGCTGACGAAGCGTGAAGCGTCGCCGCGGCGCGTAGGTGCCGAGGTAGCCGTCGGGCTCCTGCTGCGCGACGAGAAAGTCGGCGACACGCCGGATGCGCTCGGTCAACACGCGGTCCCCGCTGCGTGCCGCGGCCTTCGATGCCGCGACCAGCCACTTGCCCGCGTGCTCGCCGTACCAGTCACCTTCCTCGTTGCGCTGCTTGGGTGCGGCACCGAACATCGCGATGGCCGGGCTGCGCTCGTCGACGATGAAATGCGACAGCCGTCCCCGATGGTTCGCGGCCATCGCGTGGCCGAGCAGCCCCTGCATCAACGTCCCGTCTTTCATCGGATCAGCCCGCGTCGACGACGCAACGAAAACCGATGCACGCCGAGCGGTCCTTGCACGGCGCCATCAGCAGGTACTTGCCGTGCTGGTCGAGCCGGTAGGTCTGCGGGAAGTACCAGTGCGAGCTACGCGGTCGATACGGGCTACCGCCGCGCAGGATCGCCGAACGCGTGTGGTCGTCCTGGTATTCGTCCGTCCACTGCCAGACGTTGCCGACCAGATCGAGCACGCCGAAGGGACTCGCGCCGTCGGGATGGGCATCGCCGATCTCGGGCGGCAGCACCAGGCGCTCGCGGTTGAGGGGCGGCACCGCGGTCGCGTTCCAGGTGTCGCCCCACGGATAGCGCCGGCCGTCGCTGCCCTGCGCGGCGTACTGCCACTCCCACTCGTGCGGCAGGCGCTTGCCTGCCCATGCCGCGTACGCACGAGCATCCTCGATCGAGACCCAGGTCACCGGCCGGTCCTCCCAGCCCGCCTGCGGCCGGCCGCTCTTCCAGTGGGTGAGGAAGTGGTGACTATCGCGTGGCGAGTAGTGCACGTCGTCGACGAACCTCTTGAACGCCGCGTTGGTCACGCATCGCGTGTCGATGTGGAACGGCCGCATCTGCATCAGCTTGCGGTGGTGGCGTCGCGGGCTGTCTTCCCAGGGGCACTGGACGTCGAGCCCGGCCCAGGTCTGTCCCTCGATCTCGATGCCGCCGACCACGAAGTCGAAGGTGCCGGCCGGGATCGCGGTCATGCCGGAGGGCGCCTGCGCGACCCGTTTCGTGGCTTCGATCGCGACGATGCGTTGCGGCAGGAAGCGCCACTGCTTCGAATACATGTGTAGCGGCTTCGCGGACATGGCGTGCATGCGCGCGATGAAGGCGTCGAGGCTATCGAGCGTCGTGTCCGGATCGATCGCCACCAGCGCACCGAAGCCGCGGACTTCGAGATCCGCATCGAAGACCGCATGGCCGCCTGTGATGCGCATGCGCGCCTCGCCGCCGTTCCAGGCATCGACGTAACGCGTCCCCGGCCGATGCGGGACCGCCATCTGTTCGCCGCCGACCGCGTACTCGTTGCGGTTGACCAAGGTCCACAGCGTGATGCCGCCCTTCGGAAAACGGCTCGCGAAGACACCGGCCTGCAACGTCGGCGCATAGGGTCGCCAGTCGGCACTGACCATCTGCGGCGCGAATCGTCGTTCGATCGTCGCGATCCGTCGCAGGGCCTCGCCGTCGCGCTCGGTCAACTGATTCCAGATGCCCCACACGTTCTCCCAGCTCGTGTAGCCGATGCCGTTGAAGAAGATGTAGTGCAGGTCGTCGCTGCGATCGCGGCCCCAGCGGTTCTCCACGTTGACCAGATGACGGGGTTCGAGCCACTTGAACTTCGAGACCGCGGGAATCATCTCGATCGAGGCCTTGCCCCAGCTCTGGTGATTCCACAGCAGCGCCTCCTCGGCGCTGGCGGTGGACTCGGGCTGGAACACCAGCGGATGGCCGATCGCGTCGCAAGCGTCGCGGAACGCGCGCGGCACGCCGTTGTAGGTGTCGCCGTTGACGCCGTCGGCGTTGACGGCTTTCGCGAGTTCGGCGATGGCTTGCCAGTCGCTCTTGCCGACCTCGCGCGTGCCGTTGTCCCACGGCATGGTCGGCAGGAACACCTTGACGCCGCGTCGATGGAAATCGGCGATCGCGCCACGCAATCCGTCGATACCGCCGGGCAGGTCGGCCGCGAGTTCGATCTGGTTGCGGTCGTCGATGCCGATGTTGGGATAGACGTACCAGATCAGCACGCTGTCGATGCCGCCGTAGCGGGTTTCGAGGTCGTCGAGATAGCGATCGATCGTATAGCGGCCCGTGACCGGGTCATGGAAGAAGCGGTCCTCGACCATCATCTGCGTGTGCACGAAATTGCGTTGCGACCACAGCAGCTCGGGCCTGCGGTATTGCGCGTCGTCGTAACCGATGCGGATCAGGTGCTCGCGTCGCCATACCGTCAGCGCCGCGAGCCAGCCCTCGGCCGCCGCGTTGACGTCCATCTTCCACTTGCCGATGGTGGCGAAAGGCCAGCCCGGCGCCTTGCCGGGCAGCGGCAGGTGCGGCCCGATGGTGTGCGGGATCTCGTGGTCGTTGATCTCGGGATCGTGCGCTTCGGCAGCAACGGGACGAGGGCTCGAACTCATGGCGCGGTCGGGAGTGAAGAGGGATCGGGAGGGAGGCCGCAATAGTCTGCGAGTTCGGCGTGCGAAGCCGCTTCACGCGGATCGGATTCGAGAAACACATCGACTTCTTCGCGAGTCGGGATGCTCGACTGTGCGCCGAGCCGCGTGCAAGCCAGAGCCGCGGCCGCGCTGGCGCGGCGGAGCGCTTCGGCCAGGCCAGCGCGTTTGCCGCGGGCGGCCACGAACGCCCCGCAGAACGTGTCGCCCGCGGCAGTCGTGTCGAGCGCGTCGATCACGAAAGCGGGTTGCAACGTGAAGCGGCCGTCTTCGCGTGCGCAGCACCCGCGCGCACCGAGCGTGACGACGACACACGGGATGCGGAGGCCGTCGAGCGTCCGCGAGAGGGAGCCCTGATCGCCGGCCAGCGTCGCGAGTTCCCCTTCGTTGACGATCAGCACGTCGAGGGCGGCGAGCAGCGCAGCCGGCAAATCTTGTGCTGGCGCCGCGTTCAGCACGACCGAGAGGCCGGCGCCGCTGGCCGCTGTCGCGTATGCCGCGACCGTCTCGACCGGCGTCTCGAGCTGCAACAGCAGCGTACCGAAGCTGTCGAGTGGCGGCAGGTCGGACGCTGCGAGCGCCTCGTTCGCGCCCGGTGCCACGGTGATCGCGTTGTCGGCGTCGTCGCCGAGGCAGATGAAGGCGACGCCGGTCGCGCGGTCCGCGACGCGTCGCACGATCGCGGTCACGTTCGAGTCGTGCAGAGAGCGTTCGAGCACGGCCGCCGGTTCGTCCGCGCCGAGCGCGAGCAGCATGGTGGTGGCCACGCCCCCGGCACGCGCGCAGGCGACGGCCTGGTTGGCACCCTTGCCGCCCGGGTAGGTCGCGAAGTCACGGCCGAGCACGGTCTCGCCGGCCGTGGGCACATGCGACGCGCGGACGACGAAGTCGAGGTTGGCCGAGCCTGCGACCAGCACCGCGGCCGTGCGCGGGCTCTTCATCGGTCGAGCGCCTCGTGAACGAGGTCGTAGAAACGGGCGCTGATCTTCGGCAGGTTCTTCATGTCTTCGCTCGGCAGGTGTTGCATCAGCAGCAGCGCGATGAGGTGGCGTTGAGGATCGATCGTGTAATACGTGGAGGCGGCACCGGACCAGCCGAACGACCCGATCGAGCCGCGGCGGTCGCGCAGCGTCGGATCGACGACGACCGAACCGCCGAAGCCGAAGCGCTCGCCACCGGTCAACTCGCGGCCGGTCTTCATGCCGATGGGCAGTTCGTCGCGCATCATCGACCGCACGGTCTCGCGACGAAGCAGCGTTCGCCCTTCGAGTCGCCCGCCATCGAGCAACATACGACAGAAGCGGAGGTAGTCGGGCGCCGTCGAATACAGACCGCCTGCACCGCTCGCGTAACGTTGCATTCTTTCTCCGGGCCTTGCCGCCGTGCTGCCGCTGTCCAGCACGAGCCTGCCGTTCGGTCCCATCGAGCTGATGTCCGCGATGCGCGTGCGCTTGCCCGGCGGCACGCTGAAGCCCGTGTCGTTCATGCCGAGCGGGTCGAGGACGCGTCGCTGGACGAAGGTCTCGAATGGCATGCCGGCCACGACCTCGACGAGACGACCCATGACTTCGATGCCCGTGCCGTCGTAGTGGAAACGGCGGCCGGGATCGGTCGCGAGCGGCAGGCCGCTCGTGCGTCGCGCGAAGTCCGCGAGGTCGGTCGAGCCGTGCAGGTCGGCGCGTTCGAGGATCTTCGTCGTTTCTTCGTAGCCTTCGCCGCCGGTCGCGAAACCGGCCGAGTGCGTGAGCAGATGGCGCAAGGTGATCGCCGACGCAGCGGGGCGCAGTCGCGGCGCATCGGCACTGCCGCCGTCGAACACCTGCATCGTCGTGAACTCGGGCAGGTATCGTGCGATCGGTTCGTCGAGCGCGAGGCGCCCGTCATCGACCAGCATCAACGCGGCCACCGTCGCGACGGTCTTGGTCATCGAGTAGATGCGAAAGATCGCGTCCCTGGGCATCGGCTGCGTGCGGGCCAGATCGCGATGGCCGTAGGCGCGCCAGTCGACGACTTCGCCGTCGCGCGCGATCAAGGTCACCGCACCGAGGTAACCGTTCGCATCGGTCGCCGACTGCATGAACGTCGACAGGCGGTCGAGACCGTCGGCCGCCGGTGCTGGGCCGGCCATCAGCACGAGTGTCATGCCCGCGCCCGCCAGGTCTTTCATGCCCCACCGTGCCGGCGAGGAGCGCCGCCCCTCGCCCATGGTCGGTCCCGGTCAGAAGGTCACGTTGTAGGTTGTCGTCGCGACCCGCCCGCGTCCCGCCCAGTAGTTGCGGAAGCCGGGTACCTGCGACCAGCTGAGGACGTAGAACTTGTCGGTCAGGTTCTCGATGCCGACGCCGAACTTACCGAAGCGCGTGTCGTAGCTCGCGCTCAGGTCGTACAAGGTATAGCCGTAGGTCTGCTCTTCCGACCTCGTCCCCTGGTTGAGGTGCCGCGACAACAGCTTCGTCGCGCCGAACGTCGCGTTGGCGCCCGGCAGGAAGTTCCACGCGATCGCGCCGCCGATCTTGTCCGGGTTGACATCGAGCACGCCGAGATCCTTGTCGAGCGGACCGTTGGTGACGAAGTTGGTCTTGCCGCGGATGCGCGAGTACAGCGCGCTCAGCTTCAGCTCCTTCGTCGCGAGCAGGTCGCCCGAGAGCTCGAGGCCGCGAATCCGGGTCGGTACGCGCGAGAGCACGAAATCGTTGCTGATGGGATCGATCGACAGCGACGTGCCGAGAGCGGTCTTCGACTCGTACACCGAACCGCTGAAGCTCGCGATGCGGTTGCGCCAGTTGATGCCGACCTCCTTGTTCTTCACCACGACCGCCTGCAGGTCGGACACGTCCTCGACCCTGCGCCCCGGCACGTTGATGTTGCGCAACGGGATGCCGACGTTCGGCAGCGTGAAGCCCTTGCTATCCGACGCGAAGATCGAGAACCCTTCCGGCAAGCGCAGTACCGCACCGATGTTCGGCAGACTCGATTTGTAGTCGAGCGTGCCGCCCTGCACGAGCACGCGATTGCGGAAGAAGGTGGTCCGGTAGCTGTCGACGCTCAGGCGCCCGCTCTCGTGCCGGAAGCCTCCCGTCACTGTCAGCGGACCGATGTCGTAGGAGAGTTGCGTGAACGGCGCGACGCTTTTGTAGTCGAGCGGTGGCACCCACAGCCGATCGGTCAGTGCGAGCCGCTGGTCGACGCGGTCCGCGGTCAGGTCGAGGCCAAGCTTCAACTCGAGCCCCTTGATCAGCAGGTTCTCCTTGTCCCACGACGTGCGGAAGCCCTTCTTGCGCGCGCGGATCTCGGATTGGTCGACCAGTGTCCCGATCGGCGCGATCAGCGGATCCTGGCGGTCGGCGCCGTCCTCGGCCGGATAGCGCATCGCCTGCTCGGCGTAGTAGATGTCGGCCGCCACATTGCCGGTCAGGAAGTTGTCGTTGCGGTACGAGACGGCAACCTGCTTGAAGTGGTTCAGCTCGGTCTTCGCGCCGAGGGGCTGCCCGCGCTCGGACGTGCTGGTCAGGCCGATGCTGCGGTCGCCGTCGACCAGGACGTAGTTGCCCTTGCCCTTGATGTCGAAGTCCGACAGAGACAACTGCACGCGTTGTCCGAGCTCGGCCCCGAAGTCGACACCGAATTTGGCGAAGACGTTGTCGGCCTTCGAGTCGGCCACCGAGCCGCTGGTGTTGAGGCCGATACGTCGGCCGTTGCCGTCGTAGGTCATGCCGCGGTCCACGTGCGAAACCGAGATCAGCGCGTCGAACTGCTCGGTCTTCCGCGTGAAGGTCGCGCCGATCTTCCACACCGCGCTGTCGCCGTGGAACTGGCTGCCGTAGCGGGTGGTGAACGAGTACTCGTCGCCCATCTTCGTGGGCACCTTCGAGATGTAGTTGATGATGCCGCCCGCCGCGCCGATGCCTTCGGATGCCGAGGGCCCGTTGATGACCTCGATGCGTCCGATCACGCCCATGTCGGTGAACGTCGCGTTGCGCGTGCCTTCGCGCAGCGGTGAACCTTGCGGGATGCCGTCGAACAGCCGCAGTGCGACGCGGCCGCGCAGGTTCTCGCCGGTGTTGCTCAGCGCCTGGGACGATTCCGAATAGCCCGGCACCGTGCGGGCCAGGACCGCGGTCGCATCCTCGGTCTCGAGCAGCGTGTGCTGGATCTCTTCCTGGCCGATCACGGTGATGGCGCCGGGAATCTTGTCGACGGCCTTCGCGTTGCGCTGCCCGGTCGTGATGGTGATTCGCTCGAGCTGCTCCGGGTCGCCGGTCCGCGCGGGCGAAGTCGCTGGCGGATTGCCTTTCGGCGCCGGCTTCGGCGACTGCGTCGACGGGTCTTCGGGCGGTGGTGCGGCGGGTTGCTGCGCGAGCGCTGCGGTCGATGCGGCCGCAAACAGCAACGACGAAATCGTAGCCGGGACTTTTTTCATGTGTTCCTTTTCGTCCTTGAAAAACCCTACGCCCTGGCGTCTCCTCCTGGCGATTGCGGCGAGTCTGTGCGATGGCGGACGAAAGTAGAACTATTCGAATCTATGTTCAGGCCCTAGGTTTTGTTTGTTGCGCGTCCAGAGTTGCCTTCTGCATCTGTCGCCGTGCTTCGTGCAGGAACGCCGTGACGAGCCGGATGCGAATCGTCGAGCGCGACCACACGACGCCGATGCGCCGCGGTTCGCACGCGCGCGGCAACGGAATGCGCACGAGTTTCAAACCCTCCGGCCAGGGGCGCGCCCAGTCGGGGACGAGCGAAACGCCCAGCCCGCGATCGACCATCACGGCGATGGCGTTGAGCGCGTTGAGCTCGAAGCGTTCGCGCGGCACGATGCCGGCCATGCGCAGGTACTGATCGGCCTGACGCCCTCCCCATTGCTGGCGGTCGTAGCGGATCAACGGCTCGGTCGCGAGCAGGTCGTGCGGGTCGCGACCGGCCATCCGTTGTGGCGCCAGAACCACGAGAGGCTCTTCGCGCAGCACTTCCCAGTTGCAGGTCTTCGGCAACGCGAAGGGCGCCTGCAGCACGATGGCCGCGTCGAGTTCGCCGCTTTCGACCGAGCGATACAGGTCGGGCGAGTAGCCCGGCTTGATGAACACCTGGATCAGCGGGAACTTGACCACCATGCGCGCCAGGATGTCGGGGAGCATGCCGGTCAGCGCGTTGGTCCCGGCGCCGAGGCGCAGTTCGCCCGCGGTCTCCGAGTCGTTGGCGACCGTGCTCAGGTCAGCGACATCGCGCAGCAGGTCGCGTGAGCGCTGCAGGATGCGCGAGCCGGCCTCGGTGACGCCGACGGTGCGGCCGGCGCGCGCGATCAGCGGCGCGCCGATCTCGCGCTCGAGCGCACGAAGTTGTTGCGCGACCGCGGCCGGCGTGATGTTCAGCAGTCTCGCGGCGGCCGCCATCGAGCCGCGCTCGACGACCGCGACGAATGTGTTCAGGAAATGCGTGTCCACAGCCGGTCCCTCCAGAGGGGCGCGAGGCTACAGGACGTGTCCTTCGATGTGCAAGGTGGCCCGCGTCCTCAGCGTGCGGCGGTCGACGCCCCTTCGCTGGCGAGAGCGGCGGACCGATCCGCATGGATCGTGAGCCCGTTCAGCGAGCGCTTCGGGGGCGGGAACAGCAGGCTCGCCGCGTAGCCGATGACGATGCACAGCAGAATGGAGATCGCGAGGTAGAAGTAAGGATGCACCAGGTGCATCGACCACGCGATCGTGGTCAGCACGATGCTGGACGCGACACCGATGGCGACACCCGGTGAGTTCGCGCGCCGCGTGAACATGCCGAGCGTGTAGGCGCCCGCGAAGCCACCGCCGAGCAGGCCCGCCAGTTCGATCGACACGTCGAACAGCGAATGGATGTCGAAGCGCGACAGCAGCAGCGCGGCGCCGATGCCGAACAGACCGGCGACGATGGTCATCGCTTCGGCGAAGCGCACGCTCTTTTTCGGATCGGGTTTCTTGATCAGCTTCTCGTAGAAATCAACCGAAGCCAGCGTGGCCACGCTGTTCATGATGCTCGACAGCGTCGCCATTGCCGCGGCCAGGATGCCCGCGATGATCAGCCCGGTGACGCCCATCGGCAGTTCGGCGGCGATGAACAACGGGAAGGTCGCATCGATCGTCAGCAGCGGGTTGATGCGTTCCGGATGGGTCTTGTAGAACACGAACAGCGCGGTACCGATCGTGTAGAAGATGAAGCCGCCCGGAATCATCAGCGCCGCCATGGCCCAGATCGAACGGCCTGCCTCTTTGTCGGAGCTGGTCGACAGCGTTCGCTGCATCAGCACCTGGTCCTTCGGGAAGGTCAGCACGACGTCGAAGATGACCAGGAACACGAAGCCCCATACCGTCGCCTTGGTGAGGTCGAAGCTGAAGTCGAACAGCCGCGTCTTGTCCTCGGCCCGGGCGGTGGCGAGGAATTCGAGCACGCCGCCATCGAGTTTCCAGACGATGAAGCCGATCGCGAAGAGGGCGCCGCCCATCTTGACGAAGAGCTGTACGAAGTCGGTCCAGATCACGGCCTTCATGCCGCCCATCGCCGTGTAGACGATGGTGAAGCCGCCCATGATCAGCACGCTCCACACCACGTCGATGCCGGTGATGGTCGCGATCGCCAATGCCGGCAGGAACAGGATGACGCTCATGCGACTGCCGATCTGCACCGCGATGAAGAGTCCGCTCGCGAGCATGCGAATCGCCGGATGGAAGCGGATCTCGAGATATTGGAACACCGACATCAGGTCGAGACGGCGTAACAAGGGCACGATCCAAACGGCGACGAACATCAGGCCGACGACCGCGATCAGGTTGTTGGTCATGTACTGCCAGTTGGTCTCGAACGCCTTGGCCGGGATCGCGATATAACTGATCGAGCTGGTGTTGGCCACGTAGAGGCTGACCCCGGCCGCCCAGAACGGGATGCTGCGGCCGCCGACGAAGAAGTCCGACGTCGAGCTGCGCTTCTCGCGCAGATAAAAATACAGGCCGATACCGAGCATCGCGGCCAGATACGCGACGATAACGACCCAGTCGAGCCAGCGCAGCAGCTGGCGGCCGGCCTGGACCTCGACCGTGCCGAGAGCGATGTGACCGGCCTTCACGTCGCCGCGGGCCCATGCGAGCCCGTTGGTCCAAGGCGCGGTGGCGGTTGCGCCGTCGACGGCGTCGCCCGGCAGCGTCGCCCACGATCCCGTGATGGTGTGGAAGGTCATCGACGTGGCGGCCGGCTGCGTGCCTCGCACGAGGTAGAGGATGCTGGCCTGACCGAGAGCGCGGCCCGAGCCCGCGACGATGGTGCCGGGCACGGTGCCGCGAGCGGTCCAGCCCTGGTCCGCGGACCAGCGCAGGATCCGGTCGGCCTGGCCACCCACCGAGACCGTGATGAAGACCGCGCCGGTCTGCGCGACGATCGAGGTGGGCGTGCCGGCGCCCGGCCACGTCGGGATCGCGGTCCACGAAGACGGCGACGATGCGAGCGGCCGCTGCAGCATCTGCGCGTTGCCGTTGCCATCCATGCCGACCACGACCAGCAGGTCCTTGAGGATCGTGCCGCGCGCGGCGGAGAGCGCCGTCGGCAACGGCGTCGTCACGTCGCCCGACAGACGGTCGTCGACCAGCGCGACGCGATCGATGCGGGTGACCGCCGCGTCGGATCCGAGCAGCACGAACGCATCGTGTCCGTTGCCGGCGACGCCATGCACCGGCGCGTCCGCATGCCATGGCGACCGGCTCCAGCGTTGCCCGTCGGCATCCAGCAGCCAGGTCGTCGAGGGACCGATCGCGACGAGCCGGCCGTCGATGGCCAGGAGGCCGGCGAGCGCCTCGTCGCTCGTGATCGAAGGGAGTGCCTGCATCCGCGTCGACGCCAGGCTTTCGGCCGCGGCCGGGACGGTCAGCAGCGCACAGGACAGTCCGATCCGGGCGAGGGCCTCGAGCAGGCGACTCGTCATGCGGCGCGTCCTGCGTTCAGCAGGGCTTCAGCCCGCGCGAGGAACGGGGCGTCGATCATCCGTCCATCGACCCGGAAGGCGCCGTGGCCCCGGACTCGCGCTTCTTTGGCGGCCTCGACCACGCGCGACGCGAACGCGAGTTCGTCCGCGCTCGCGCCGAAGACGTCGTTGGCGATGCCGACCTGCGACGGATGGATACAGCTCTTGCCGACATAGCCGAGACGCCGCGCCATCGCGGCCTCGCGCCGATAGCCTTCGACATCGCGCACGTCGGCGAAGGCGGCATCGAGCGCCAGCACACCGGCTTCGGCCGCGGCGAGGCGCACCGCGAACATCACGGCGTGGACGTTGGCCTCGTCGCGTCGTTCGATCGCGAACGGCTCGAACAGGTCGGCGAGGCCGAGCTGCAGCCCGATCACGCGGGGATGCGCCGTCGCGATGGCCGCGGCGTGACGGAGGCCGGCGGGCGTCTCGATGTTCGCCAGTAGTTTGATCGGCGTCCTGAGGCCGCTTTCGGCTTCGGCAGCTTCGAGGATCGTGGCCGCGGCGATGACGTCGTCGGCCGATGCGCATTTGGGCAGGTTGATCACCGCCACGCCGGGTAACGCGATCGCGCGCAGGTCGGCCTCGAAGTGCAGCGTATCGCGTGCGTTGACGCGGACCATCAGCAGCGGACGCGCATCGCGCGCAGCGCTCGATCGGAGGAACGCGGCGACCACCTCACGCCCATCGGCCTTGCCCGATTCGGGTACCGAATCCTCGAGATCGAACGAGATCGCGTCTGCATCGCCGGCCAGCGCCTTGGCGAACAGTTCCGGGCGAGCCCCCGGCACGAACAGCTTGCTCCGCAGAAGTCCTTTCAGCATGGGCGGTAGTGTCCGCGAACTCGGCAGCTCTCCAGCCGCACGCGAAAACAGTTTCAGACGATAGATTTTGCATGGACCGGGTGCGCGGGTGCGCGACGTTCCCGGAAGGAGGTCGACTTCAAGGCGGCATGCGACGGTGCCGGCTCGCCGGCACGGCCCACTTCTACGACTTCGCACTGCTGCGCACGTGCTACGCGTATCGCTGAGTGTCCCTCACGGCCGCGGCTGGAACGCCGGGTCGCGCATGTTCCACAGCAGGAAGGCCACGCGATCCGCGTACTCCGGCGTCTTCGCCGAACACGGTGAACCAGCGGGCCTTGGCCGCGTCGCGCGACAGCTCGCTGGTGCGAACCGCGCTCAATCGCAGGTTCGCGCTGACGCCGACCTGCAGGCCGAAAAAGGTGTAGGGCGCGGCGTTCGACGGATCGGCGAAGACCCAGTCCTTCTCGCCCACCTCCGCGCCGTAGCCCGCTTGCCAGCCGAGCAGCTTGCGATCGGCACACCGGCGAGGCGTCTCTCGAAGACCTGCATCTTGCCGAAGGCCATGCCCTGCGGATCGTTGGCGGTCAGGCCCTGCATGTACTGCACCGAGCGGCCGGCGGCCGCCTTCGCCGGTGGCTCGGTAGCCATCGCGAACGAAGCCGCCCACGCGAGCATCAACGAGGCGAGGACGGGAGGAGACAGGGTCATGGGGTTCCTCGTGGCGGGATCTTGCTGGCGGGACGGACGCGACGTAGCGACTCGCCTCGGCGCGGTCAATGCGGCGACGCCGTTCGGGCGATAATCCGCTTCGCTCGCAATGACCGTCGTCTTCGAGCGATCTCCCATCCAACGGAATCCGCTCGATGCTGCTGATGATCGACAACTACGACAGCTTTACCTACAACCTCGTGCAGTACTTCGGCGAGTTGGGCGAAGAGGTCAAGGTGGTCCGCAACGACACCATCACGCTCGACGAGATCGAAGCGCTGGGCGCCGATCGCATCTGCCTCTCGCCCGGACCCTCCTCGCCGGCCGAGGCCGGCATCTGCGTCCCGCTGTTGCGGCACTTCGCCGGCAGGCTGCCGATCCTCGGCGTGTGCCTCGGACACCAGGCCATCGGCGCGGCCTTCGGCGGCAAAGTTGTGCGCGCTGCACGCGTGATGCACGGCAAGACCGATGCAGTCACGCACACCGACGCGGGCGTGTTCAGCTCGCTGCCGTCGCCGTTCACCGTCACCCGCTACCACTCGCTGGCGATCGAGCGCAGCACGCTGCCCAAATGTCTCGAGGTCACGGCGTGGACGGAGGACGGCGAGATCATGGGCGTGCGGCACAAGCACTTCGACATCGAGGGGGTTCAGTTCCACCCCGAATCGATCCTGACCGAACACGGCCATCGTCTGCTGAAGAACTTCCTGACGCACTGAGCCCATGGCCATCACCCCCAACGAAGCCCTGACCCGCTGCATCGAGCATCGCGAGATCTTCCACGACGAGATGCTGTCGCTGATGCGCATGCTGATGCGCGGCGAACTGTCGCCGTCGATCGCGTCGGCCCTGCTGCTCGGCCTGCGCGTCAAGAAGGAGACCATCGGCGAGATCGCCGCAGCCGCGCAGGTGATGCGCGAATTTGCGACGCCGGTCGAGGTCGCCGACCGCACCCACCTGATCGATCTCTGCGGCACCGGCGGCGACGGCGCGCACACCTTCAACATCTCGACGGCCGCGATGTTCGTCGCCGCGGCCGGCGGCGCGCGCATCGCGAAGCACGGCAATCGCGGCGTCTCGTCGAAGTCGGGCAGTGCCGACGTGCTCGAAGCGCTCGGCGTCAACGTCATGCTGACGCCCGAACAGGTCGCGGCCTGCATCGCCGAGACCGGCATCGGCTTCATGTTCGCGCCGACGCATCACAGCGCGATGAAGAACGTCGCGTCGATCCGCAAGGAGCTCGGCGTGCGGACCATCTTCAACATCCTCGGTCCGCTGACCAATCCCGCCGGTGCGCTCCATCAGCTGATGGGCGTGTTCCACCCCGACCTGGTCGGCATCCAGGTGCGGGTGCTGCAGCGGCTCGGCGCGACGCATGCGATCGTGGTTTACGGCAAGGACGGCATGGACGAGGCTTCGCTCGGCGCGGCGACGCTGGTCGGCGAACTCAAGGACGGCGAGGTGCGCGAGTACGAAATCCATCCCGAGGACTACGGCCTCGCGATGAAGTCGAACCGCGGGCTCAAGGTCACGGATGCGGCCGAGTCCCGGACCATGATCGAGGAGGCGCTCTCCAACGTCGAAGGCACGCCGCGCGAGATCGTGGCGCTCAACGCAGGACTCGCGCTGTACGCGGCCGACGTCTGCGATTCGATCCAGGTCGGCATCGATCGCGCACGCCAGGTGATCGCCAGCGGCGCGGCACGCGCGAAGCTGGACGCGTTCGGCGCGTTCACCCGCCAGTTCGGCTGACGATGACTTCGGAAGCAATCCGACGGAGACCTTCCGCATTCGTGCTCCGCGAGGCAAAGTGCCCTGGCTACGATGAAGCGGTCCAATCCGGATCCCATCGAGGGGACGTTCGTGAATTATTTCTTGGGCTTCATCGCAGCCATCGCTCTCCTGTTCGTCGTTGCCGCGGGATGCATCCGATGGTTGCGTGTATTCGACGCGCGGCCTCGTCGTCGCAGCGGGCCAGGTCTTTATACGAGACAGGTGGACGCCAATGACGGACCGCTCCGGAGATATTCTCGAGTGCATCCTCGCAACCAAGGGCGTTGAAGTCGCCGACGCGAAGGAGAAGCTTCCGCTGTCGGAGCTGCTGGCTGTCGCGAAAGACGCCGATCCGGTCCGCGGCTTCGCGCAGGCGTTGACCACGCGTATCGCAGCCGGCAATGCGGCTGTCATTGCCGAGATCAAGAAGGCGTCGCCGTCGAAGGGCTTGCTGCGCGCCGACTTCGATCCGGCTTCGATTGCCCTATCCTACGAGGCAGGTGGCGCCGCATGCCTGTCCGTGCTCACAGACGTTTCCTACTTCCAGGGTTCGACGCAGGCTCTGGTCGCGGCTCGTGAAGCGTGTTGCCTGCCGGTGCTGCGCAAGGACTTCATGATCGATCCTTACCAGGTCGTCGAGGCCCGCGCGATGGGCGCCGACTGCATCCTGCTGATCGTGGCGGCACTGGACAGGTCGATGCTCGATGCGCTGGCCTCGACGGCGCATGAGCTCGGGATGGACGTCCTCGTCGAGGCGCACGACGCTCGCGAGGTGGACGCAGCGTTGCAGGTTCGCGGTGATCCGGCGCGCACCGTCATCGGCATCAACAACCGCAACCTGCGGACCTTCCAGACCCGGCTCGAGACGACGCTCGACCTGTTTGCCCGCATTCCCGCAGGTCGCACGCTGGTGACGGAGTCGGGCATCGCGACCCGCGACGACGTGGCCCGCATGCGGCGCCACGACGTCCACGGCTTCCTGATCGGCGAGACCTTCATGCGCGCACCCGACCCGGGTTGCGCGCTCTCCGAACTGTTCGCCTGATCAGCGTGGTTGAGCGGCAGCCTGCTGCTCGCCCACGAAGATCTCGACGCGGCGATTGCGCGCACGTCCCGCGTCGGTGCCGTTGTCGGCGATCGGCTCGCGCTCGCCACGACCATCCACCGCGATGCGATTTCCCGCCACGCCGCGATCGATCAGGTAGTCGCGCGTGCTTCCTGCGCGGGCCAGCGACAGCGGGTTGTTGATCGCGTCGCTGCCGGTCGAGTCGGTGTGGCCGATGATGCGGACCGTGCTGCCGCCGTTGTCGCGCAGGCCCTGCGCGAACTGGTCGAGCACCGTGCGGAAATTGGGCTTGATGTCGGCGCGGCCGGTGTCGAAGGAGATGTCGCTCGGGATGTTGAGTTTCAACTGGTTGTCGGCGGTCTGCGTGACCTCGACGCCGGTACCCTGCGTGGCCTGCTCCATGCGCTGCTTCTGCTGCTCCATGCGGTTGGACCAGAGGTAGCCGCCGAGCGCGCCGAGCGCGGCGCCGGCGAGCGCGCCGGTCGCGGTGCTGCGGCCCGGACTGCCGCCCGACGTGATGCGGCCGATCGCCGCACCTGCGGCGGCACCGGCGCCCGCGCCGACGGCCGTGTCACCGCCCCTGCTGCCGGTCGTGTAGTTGGGGACTTCGGCGCAACCCTGCAGTCCCATCGACGAGACGGCGAGCGCGGCGAGCGCGATCGACAGGGTGGTCTTGCGGGCGTACGTGCGGATGCGATGCATGCGTTTCTCCTTGAATGGAACCATCGCGCAGCGACGGTCCCCGATGGACGACGTCCTGGGATAGGGCTAACGCGCCAGCCGCCGGTTCGGAAGACAGGCGGGCCTACATGCCCGGCATCATGCCCTTCATGCCGCGCATCATCTTGGCCATGCCGCCCTTCTGCATGGTCTTCATCACGCCCTGCATCTGATCGAACTGCTTGAGCAGGCGGTTGACCTCCTGCACCTGCACGCCGGCGCCGACCGCGATGCGCCGCTTGCGGCTGGCCTTGATCAGTTCGGGCTTGGCACGTTCGCCCGGCGTCATCGAGTTGATGATGCCTTCCATGCGTTTCACGTCGCGCTCGGCCTTGCCCATGTCGGTCTTGCCGGCCGCGGCCTGGAACTGCGCGGGCAGCTTGTCGAGCAGGCCCCCGAGGCCGCCCATCTTGTTCATCTGCTGGAGCTGCGACTTGAAGTCCTCGAGATCGAAGCGGGCGCCCGACTTGACCTTCTTCGCGAGCTTCTCGGCCTCGACCATGTCGACGCCGCGCTGCGCCTCCTCGACCAGCGCGACGATGTCCCCCATGCCGAGGATGCGACTAGCCATGCGGTCCGGATGGAACACCTCGAGGGCATGCAGCTTCTCGCCGACGCCGACGAACTTGATCGGTTTGCCGGTCACGTGCCGCACCGACAGCGCCGCGCCACCGCGCGAGTCGCCGTCGAGCTTGGTCAGCACCACACCGGTCAACGGCAACGCCTCGCCGAAGGCACGTGCGGTGTTGATCGCGTCCTGACCTGCCATCGCGTCGACCACGAACAGCGTCTCGGCCGGGGACAGGCGGGCGTGCAGCGCCTTGATCTCCGTCATCATCGCCTCGTCGATCGCGAGGCGGCCCGCGGTGTCGACGATCAGCACGTCGTGATAGTGCTTGCGGGCCCAGTCGACTGCCGCGGTCACGATCGCGATCGGCTCGTCCTGCAAGGTCGATGGGAAGAAGTCGATGCCGACCTGCGCGGCCACGGCCTTCAACTGTTCGATGGCGGCGGGTCGATAGACGTCGGCCGAGACCACCAGCACTTTCTTCTTCTGCTGTTCCTTGAGATAGCGGCCGAGCTTCGCGACGGTCGTCGTCTTGCCGGCTCCTTGCAGGCCTGCCATCAAGATGATCGCGGGCGGCGTGACCGCCAGCTTGAGCGCCGACGCTTCGGGCCCGAGATCGCCGCCGATGATCGACGTCAGCTCCTTCTGCACGACGCCGACCAGCGCTTGGCCGGGCGACAGGCTGCCGACCACGTCGGCGCCGAGTGCCCGTTCCTTGACCCGCGCGATGAACTCGCGGACGACCGGCAACGCGACGTCGGCCTCGAGCAGCGCGACACGGACTTCGCGCAGCATCTCCTGCGTGTTGGCTTCGGTGAGACGCGCCTCGCCGCGCATCGTCTTGACGACGCGGGCAAGTCGCTGGGATAGGTTTTCGAGCATGGTCGGGGGATCGATGAGGGAGACGGGTGCGGTCGCGTGCAAAAACTCGGCACCGTGATGCGACGATGCGACGGCACCGCGCGAAAGGCTTTGATCGGAGACCGGAACGACCGGTCGCGAAGAGGCGTTCGGATAAACTGAATTGATGTCGATTTTACTCCACGCCCTCGTCGCCGCAGGCTATCTGGCGATCGCCGTCGCGATCTGGCGCGCCGCCTTGCGCGCCCCGGGTCGCACCGACATCACTGGGGATGCGCCCTATCGAGTGAGCACCACGCTGCGGGTCGCGATCGTCCTCGCCTGGGTCGTTCATGCATGGCTGCTTCGTGACGCGGCACTGGTCGACGACACCTGGCGCTTCGGCTTCGCGCTCGCGCTGTCCGCGACCATGTGGCTCGCCGTTGCGCTGTTCTGGGCCGAGAGCTTCGTGGTCCCGCTGGTCAGCGTGTGGCTGGTGATCCTGCCGCTGGCCGCGGTGTGCGCGTTGCTGCCGCTGTTCTTCCCTGGCAGTGTCGCGCTCGGCCGCCTGAGCGGTGCCGACGGCGGCGGCTACAGCGCCTGGCTGCCGGTGCATCTCGCCGTGGCGCTGTCTGCCTACGGCTTGCTCACGATCGCAGCCGTGCACGCGGTGTTCATGGCCGCGCTCGACCGCTGGCTGCATCGCACACGCGGCAACGCGTGGCCCGGCGGTGCCGACGAAGACGACGGACGCAGCGGCCGCATCGAACGGACCATGCTGGGTCCGTTGCCGCCGCTGCTGACGATGGAACGTATCCTGTTCCGCCTGATCGCCGTCGGCTTCGCGCTGCTGACCCTGACGGTGTTGAGCGGCGTGGTGTTCTCGGAAGCGTTGTTCGGCAAGCCGATCCGTTTCGATCACAAGACCATCTTCACGCTGATCGCGTGGGTCACGTTCGCTTGCCTGCTGATCGGGCGTGCCGTGCGCGGCTGGCGCGGCCGGCTCGCGCTGTCGTGGACGCTGGGCGGCTTCGCGATGTTGTTCCTGGCCTATGCGGGGAGTCGCTTCGTGCTCGAAGTCATCCTTCGCCGCGTTTGATCGATCCATGATTCGCATCCTCTTCTTCGTCTTCCTCGCCTTCCTGGTCTGGCTCGCGGTCCGCACGCTGGGGAGTTCGCGGAAGCGCCGGGACGAGCCGGTCGTTCCGGCCGAGCGGACCATCGAGACCATCCAGCAATGCGCCTGGTGCGGCGTGCACGTGCCCGCGGCCGAGACGGTGTCGCTGCCCGACGGCCGCATCTACTGCGGTGTCCCGCATCGCGACGCGGCACTGCAGGTCGCCGGTCCCGACGATCGCAGTCGTTCGTGAAGCACCCTCTCGCCACCGACGAGACCGCAGCGACATGCTGATCGCGCGGCGGACCTTCGCGGACCCCGGGGCGTCGTTCTGGACGTCGCTGCGCTACTTCTGCGTCACCCGGCTCGTCATCGCGGCCGTAATGCTCGGCGCGTCGCTATACGGCGACGAGCGCATCTCGGTCGGCACGCAGGACCCGGCGCTGTTCGCCCGCACCGCAGTGACCTACGCGGTCCTCGCGGCGACCTTCGGTTATCTCGCCGCGACCCGCCAACGATATTTCTACATCCAGCTCGGGGCACAGCTGTTGATGGATGTCGTGGGCCTGACGTTGCTGATGAGCGCGTCGGGCGGCACGCGCAGCGGCCTCGCGCTGCTGATGCTGCTGCCGATCGCCGGCTCGGCGATCCTGAGTCCCGCGTCCCTGGCCATCGCGTTCGCGGCGCTCTGCTCGCTCGCCACTCTGGGCGAGACCATCTGGCGCGAGATCCGCTACGACGAGCCGTCGTCGAACCTCGTGCTGGCCGGCCTGTTCGGCGTCGCGAGCTTCGCGATCGCGATTGTGATGAACCGGCTTGCCGCCCGCTTGATCGTGCAGGAGCGCATCGCGCGCCAGCGCGGCTACGACCTGCGCGCGCAGATCGAGATCAACCGGCTCGTCGTGGCCGACATGCAGGACGGTGTCCTGATCCTCGCGGCCGACGGGACGCCGCGGGCCGCCAACCCGGCCGCGTTGCGCATGCTCGGCCTCGACGATGCGCGGGCCCTGGTCCTCGACGGCTGGCGTGGCCATGTCGGCGGCACGGCGATCAGCCGGCAGTTCGTCGCGTGGCGCTCGTCGTCCGGCACCATTGGCGGCAGCTTCGACCTGACCTCCACCGCGGCGACGACAGGCGAGTCCGACTCGGTCAGCGAGGACGGCACGGGACGCCGGTTGCGGGTGCGCTTCGTCGCACCCGAAGGTGACGCCCTCGCGTCGGGACGCTACGTCGTGTTCCTCGAGGACCTGTTGCGGGTCGAGCAGCGCGCGCAGCATTTGAAGCTGGCCGCGATGGGCCGGCTGACGGCGAGCATCGCCCACGAGATCCGCAACCCGCTCGCGGCCATCGCGCACGCCGGGGCGTTGCTGGAAGAAGAGACCAGCGACCAGCTCGGGCTGCCGTTCGGGGCGCGCGACATGGTCGGGGCGCGGCGCATGGTGACCATCGTCCGCGAGAACGCGCAGCGCCTGAACCGCATCGTCGAGGAGATCCTGCAGCTGTCGCGACGCGCGCCGGTGAACGTGGAGCCGATCGCGCTCGACCCCTGGCTCGCCCTGATGGTCGAGGAGTTCTGCCGAACACAGGGCTGCGAACGCAGCACGATCCAGCTCGCGATGAAGATCGCGCCGGTGATCCACTTCAACGGCGAGCACCTGCGCCAGGTGCTGGTCAATCTCTTGTCCAACGCGGTGCGCTACGCGAGCGGTCGCGAGAGCAGCGTCGCGATCCACGTCAACCTGCTCGCCAACGCGCGCAACCTCAACGCGACGGCGCTGGCGCTCGACGCGCTGTCCGCGGAGCGCGGCAGCGACGACGCGCATGCCCTCATCGAGCGGATAGAATTGGTCGTCCTCGACGACGGCCCCGGTATCGACAAGGCCACGCGGGCCAACCTCTTCGAGCCCTTCTTCACCACACATCATCGCGGTACCGGACTGGGCCTGTACCTTGCGCGCGAACTCTGCCTGGCCAACGACGCGACGCTGGACTATTCGATCAATGCCGGCGGCACGCGGCGCGGCGGTTTCGTGATTCGTGCGGCAGGCACGGCGGCGTGAGCGGTCGTCGCGAGCGCGGACGATTCAGATTTTTCCCGAGCGGCCGATAGAACCGAAAAGGCTCAATCATGCAAACTATTAGCGACGAACCCACCGCAACCCACGGCAGCGTGCGACCCGCGGTGCACAGCATGGCCAGCAGCGCCAACATCGCGCGGGTGCTCGTCGTGGACGACGAGCCCGACCTGCTCGAGCTGCTCGAACTCACGCTCGTCCGCATGGGCCTCGACGTCGATCGCGCGCTGACGGTCGGCGAGGCGCGCGACCGGCTCGCGCAACGGACCTACGCGCTCTGCCTGACCGACATGCGCCTGCCTGATGCGAGCGGCATGGATCTGGTCGGCCTGATCTCGCGCGACTACCCGGCCACGCCGGTCGCGGTCATCACCGCGTTCGGCAGCACCGAGAATGCGGTCGCCGCTCTCAAGGCCGGCGCCTTCGACTACCTGAGCAAGCCGGTCGCCCTCGATCACCTGCGCAGCCTCGTGCAGTCGGCGGTCCGCGCGTATGGCAAGGACGTGCGCGAACGTGATGCGGAACGCGCCCGCGGCAACGGCAAGTCGGGCGGCAGCGGCAAGGCCCTGAGCGTCGAGGGTGATGCGCCCTTTCTGGCGCGACTGCTGGGCGCGTCCACCACGATGTCCGAAGTGCGTGCCCTGATTCGCCGCGTCGCGCGATCGCAGGCTCCGGTCGCGATCACCGGCGAGTCCGGCAGCGGCAAGGAACTCGCGGCCCGCGCGGTCCACGATTGCAGCGGTCGTCGCGACGGACCTTTCGTCGCGGTCAATTGCGGCGCGATTCCCGAGCAGCTGGTCGAGGCCGAGTTCTTCGGCTATCGCAAGGGCGCGTTCACCGGCGCGGACAACGACCGCGACGGTTTCTTCCAGACCGCCAAGGGCGGCACGCTGTTCCTCGACGAAGTGGCCGACCTGCCACTGGCGATGCAGGTCAAGCTGCTGCGCGCGATCCAGGAACGATCGGTGCGCCGCGTCGGTGGCATGAACGAGGAGTCGGTCGACGTGCGGCTCATCAGCGCGACGCATCAGAACCTCGCACAATGCGTGATGCAGGGTCGCTTCCGGCAGGACCTGTTCTATCGCCTGAACGTGATCGACATCCGCATCCCGCCGCTGCGCGAACGTCGCGAAGACATTCCGCAACTCGCGCGTCACCTGCTTGCGCCGCTCGCACCGGACCTGAGTCTTTCGCAGGCCGCCGTCGAAAAGCTGATGGCCTACGACTTCCCCGGCAACGTGCGCGAGCTGGGCAACATCCTCGAGCGATCCGCCGCGCTGGCCGAAGCCGACGAGATCGGCCCGAGCGATCTCAACATCATGATGGGCGCGGCCTCGCCGGCTTCGCAGGCGGCTCCCGCGGCACGCGCCGAAGAGCGTGAAGTCGCACCGGTGCCGTTGGCTCCGGCGATCGGCGCCAACGCGATCGGCCTGGTCGGGACGCTCGGCGACTTCCTCGACAACATCGAACGCGACCTGATCGAGAAGGCGCTCGCGCAGACCCGCTACAACCGGACCGCCGCGGCCGACCTGCTCGGCATCACGTTTCGCCAACTGCGTTACCGGATGCAGCGCCTGAACATCCAGTAATGTCGCGCGTCGCAGTCGTCGCCATCGACGACGAGGGATGGGCCCGGTCCGCGGAGCGCATCCCGTCACCGAATCACGACGATCGTCCCGACGGGAGCGATCCCTCGCTGATCGTGATCCACAACATCAGCCTGCCACCCGGCGTCTTCGGCGGTCGTGCGATCGATGCGCTGTTCACCAACACCCTCGACCCCGGCGCGCATCCCTACTACGAAGCGCTGCGCGACCTGCGCGTCTCCTCGCACTTCCTGATCCGTCGCGACGGCGGTCTGGTCCAGTTCGTCGGGTGCGGACTGCGCGCTTGGCACGCGGGGGTTTCGTCGTTCGGCGGACGCGAACGCTGCAACGATTTTTCCATCGGTATCGAGCTCGAGGGCGACGACACCCGTGCGTTCGAGCCCGCGCAATACGACCGGTTGAACGCGTTGATCGGCGCGCTGACGCGGCGCTATCCGATCGCCGCCATCGCGGGTCACAGCGACATCGCGCCGGGCCGCAAGACCGACCCCGGTCCCTTCTTCGACTGGTCGCTGGTGGTGGCCGATCCGCGCCCGGGACAGCGCCGATCTGACTCGCCCGTGCCCTGAAGCGGGGGGCTGTGCATCAGCCTGTGGACAGCTTGTGCAAAGCTTGTGCGTCGCCCGAGGACAAGTGTCTGAGTCGAATGGCGGCGACGCAACGATCGCTAAATTTCATCGCGACGCGAGCTTGCGCGTGCCGACCGTCAACACTATCCTTAGTGGCCGCGAGAGGTCCCAACCACTACCTGTAGTGGTTTGCCCGATCGTCGCTGAAACCATGACCGGGCCGATCGACCTATAATGCGAGTCGGTCGCTCGTACCGCCTCCGGCCCTTCCGACCGTCCTCGTCGAGGCCTTGGCAGTAACGAGTCAGGTCCTACCGGGGAGCCACGATGCACCGTGCATTCGAGAGAGTCGAAGTTCGATCTTCGAGGACGCATCAACGCAGCCTTCAAGGCTCGCATCGTCCGCATCGTCATCCAACAGTCGCCGCATCCGCACGTCCCGTCGAGGCTTCGTCTCGACGAACTTTCCGCCCGTTCGATCGGCGCTGGAATCCGTTCTTCGCGGCCTGACCGCCGCAATGCCTCAGTGACGCTGGCAGGCCGCCATGTCTGCAGTCTTTCGTATTGGAGAAACAAGTATGCAACGGGTTGAGTCCACGGCCACAGGCCAGCAGCCGCCGCCGCAACAAGCGCAACGAGCACCGTCGAGTGCCCTCGCAGGCGGACTGTCCGCACGTCCCGAATTCACCGACTACAAAGTGATCCGCCGCAATGGTACGGTGGTCGGCTTCGAGCCCGCCAAGGTGTCGATCGCGATGACCAAGGCGTTCCTCGCCGTCAACGGCGGTCAGAGCGCCAACTCGGCGCGCGTCCGCGAAGTGGTCGAGACGCTGACCGGATCGGTGGTCACCTCGCTGATGCGTCGCATGCCGTCCGGTGGCATGTTTCACATCGAGGACATCCAGGACCAGGTCGAGCTCGCGCTGATGCGCTCGGGCGAGCACGAGGTCGCACGCGCCTATGTGCTGTATCGCGAGAAGCGCGCGTCCGATCGCGCCGAAGCGCGCAAGAACAAGGCGACGCCCGAAGCGCAGTTGCACGTTACCGAGAACGGCGTTCGCGTCCTGTTCGACGCGGGTCGCATCCGCGCGCTGGTCGACGCCGCCTGCGACGAGCTGAACACCCCCACCTATCAGGCGGTCAACGCCGACGTCATCGTCGCCGAGACCATCAAGAACCTGTACGACGGCGTGCCGATCGAGGAAGTCCACAAGTCCGCGATCCTCGCGGCGCGATCGCAGTTCGAGAAGGACCCGGCCTACAGCATCGTCACCGCGCGCCTCCTGCTGCACACGTTGCGGAAGGAGACGCTGGGCGTCGAGGTCGACCAGTTCGCGATGGCCGAGAAGTACGTCGACTATTTCCCGCAGTACATCAAGCGCGGCATCGACATCGAGCTGCTCGATGAGAAGCTCGGTCAGTACGACCTGAAGCGCCTGGCCGCGGCGATCCACGCGAAGCGCGACCTGCAGTTCGGCTACCTCGGCTTGCAGACGCTGTACGACCGCTACTTCCTGATCGACCGTGCCGACACCTATTCGCCAGAAGGGCGCCGCATCGAGCTGCCGCAGGCCTTCTTCATGCGCGTCGCGATGGGCCTGTCGCTCAACGAGATTGACCGCGAAGCCCGCACCATCGAGTTCTACGAGTTGCTCTCGAGCTTCGACTTCATGAGCTCGACGCCGACGCTGTTCAACGCCGGCACCCGGCATTCGCAGCTGTCGTCGTGCTACTTGTCGACCGTCAACGACGACCTCGACGGCATCTACGAAGCCATCAAGGAAAACGCCTTGCTCGCGAAGTACGCGGGCGGTCTTGGCAACGACTGGACGCCGGTGCGCGCGATGGGCTCGCACATCAAGGGCACCAACGGCGAGTCGCAAGGCGTCGTGCCTTTCCTCAAGGTCGTCAACGACACGGCCGTCGCGGTCAACCAGGGCGGCAAGCGCAAAGGCGCGGTCTGCACGTATCTCGAGACCTGGCACCTCGACATCGAGGAGTTCCTCGACCTGCGCAAGAACACTGGCGACGACCGCCGCCGCACGCACGACATGAACACGGCGAACTGGATTCCCGACCTGTTCATGAAGCGCGTGACCGAAGCGGGCGAGTGGACCCTGTTCTCGCCGTCGGACGTCCCCGACCTGCACGACAAGGTCGGCCGCGCGTTCGAGGAAGCGTACGTCCGCTACGAAGAGCGCGCGAAGCGCGGCGACATCAAGCTGCACAAGACCATGCCGGCGCTGGCGCTGTGGCGAAAGATGCTGTCGATGCTGTTCGAGACCGGTCATCCGTGGATCACGTTCAAGGACCCGTGCAACATCCGCTCGCCGCAGTCGCACGTCGGCGTCGTCCACTCGTCGAACCTGTGCACCGAGATCACGCTGAACACCAATGCGAGCGAGATCGCGGTCTGCAATCTGGGTTCGGTGAACCTGGTCGCGCACATGACCCAGGATGCCGCGGGCCAGTGGACGCTCGACCACGAGAAGCTGCGTCGCACCACACACATCGCGATGCGCATGCTCGACAACGTGATCGACATCAATTACTACGCGGTCAAGAAGGCGCGCGACTCCAACCTGCGTCATCGCCCGGTCGGCCTCGGCATCATGGGTTTCCAGGATTGCCTGCACATGCAGCGCACGTCGTACGCCTCGAACGAAGCCGTCGAGTTCGCCGACCGATCGATGGAAGCGGTCTGCTACTACGCCTACTGGGCCTCGACCGAATTGGCCGAGGAGCGGGGTCGTTACTCAAGCTATCGCGGTTCGCTGTGGGACCGCGGCATCCTCCCGCAGGACTCGGTCGACCTGCTGCGCCAGGAGCGCGGCGGCTACGTCGAGGTCGACAGCAGCGTCTCGATGGATTGGGATGCGCTGCGTGCCCGCATCGCTCAGTTCGGCATGCGCAACTCCAACTGCGTGGCGATCGCACCGACCGCGACGATCTCCAACATCATCGGCGTGTCGGCGTGTATCGAGCCGACCTTCCAGAACGTCTACGTCAAGTCCAACCTGTCCGGCGAGTTCACGATCGTCAATGACTATTTGGTCCGCGACCTCAAGAAGCTCAACCTGTGGGACGAGGTGATGGTCGCCGACCTCAAGTTCTTCGACGGTGGCGTCGCCAAGATCGATCGCATCCCGGCACCGCTGCGCGCGATCTACGCGACCGCGTTCGAGGTCGAGCCGCAGTGGCTGGTCGAGGCTGCATCGCGTCGCCAGAAGTGGATCGACCAGGCGCAGTCGCTCAACATCTACATGGCCGGCGCGTCGGGCAAGAAGCTCGACGACACCTATCGGCTCGCCTGGCTGCGCGGTCTCAAGACCACGTACTACCTGCGCACCATGTCGGCTTCCAGCGTCGAGAAGTCGACGGGCCGTGGCGGCGAGCTCAATGCGGTGGCGGTCGACGGCAGCAGCACGAACCGGGGATCGAATGCGGCGAGTGCCTACGCCGCATCGCCGACGTTGCCGGAACCCGAGGTCATGGGCGTGGTCTGCATAATGAAGCGTGGAGACGCGGGCTTTGACGAATGCGAAGCCTGCCAGTAGGTCACGCGATACCGGTCAAGTACAGATCGACGACGAGTCGTCGAAGAACACTAGGGGAATGATCAGCATGGCTATGCTTTCGTGGGATGAAGAACCGAGGACCATGGCGCGTGCGCCCGTGAATCTCGTCGAGGACGCACCAGTGGCACGCGAGGCCGCTCGTCCGGTGCATGAGCCCGCCGTGCCGGCCAACGATGTGGCCGGCGTATCCGTAGGACGCGTCCGCGCGTCCGACAAGCGGATCATCAATGGCTCGACCGACGTTAACCAGCTCGTGCCGTTCAAGTACAAATGGGCGTGGGAGAAGTACCTCGCGGGATGCGCCAATCACTGGATGCCCCAAGAGATCAACATGTCGCGCGACATCGCGTTGTGGAAGAACCCGAACGGGCTGACCGAAGACGAACGTCGCGTGGTCAAGCGCAACCTCGGCTTCTTCGTGACGGCCGATTCGTTGGCTGCCAACAACATCGTGCTGGGGACCTATCGACACATCACGGCACCCGAGTGCCGTCAGTACTTGTTGCGTCAGGCCTTCGAAGAAGCGATCCACACGCATGCCTATCAGTACATCGTCGAGTCGCTCGGACTCGAGGAAGGCGAGATCTTCAATGCGTATCACGAGGTCCCTTCGATCCGTGCGAAGGATGAGTTCCTGATCCCGTTCATCAACGTGCTGACTGACCCCGGCTTCCAGACCGGCACCATCGAAAACGATCAGAAGCTGTTGAAGTCGCTGATCGTCTTCTCGTGCCTGATGGAGGGTCTCTTCTTCTATGTGGGCTTCACGCAGATCCTCGCGCTGGGTCGTCAGAACAAGATGACCGGTGCGGCCGAGCAGTACCAGTACATCCTGCGCGACGAGTCGATGCACTGCAGTTTCGGCATCGATCTGGTCAACACGATCAAGCTCGAGAACCCGCAGTTGTGGACGGCTGAATTCAAGGACGAGATCCGTGTGTTGTTCAAGCAGGGTGTCGATCTCGAGTACGCGTATGCGGAGGACACGATGCCGCGCGGTGTGCTCGGAATGAACGCGCCGATGTTCAAGGGCTATTTGCGATTCATCGCAAACCGTCGTTGTCAACAGATTGGTATTGACCCCTTATTCGCTCAAGAGGACAATCCATTTCCGTGGATGGCGGAGATGATCGACTTGAAGAAGGAAAGAAATTTCTTCGAGACCAGAGTCATCGAATATCAAACCGGTGGTGCGTTGAATTGGGAGTAGAAGCCAAGGCTTCCGATGGGTTCCCGAAGCGGCCGAGTTTGAAACACGTCAGCGACCAATCCATCGTTGTGGATCGTGTCGCGAACCGAGGAGTGGAAGCGTTAACACGCATGCACAAACATCACGAAAGTCAGTTCCATTCGCTTCGCGATTCGCGCGTGACGGCCGCGCTTCCTCTAAAAAATTCCTTTTCAGAATTCTTCGGGCCGTCGGTTGTCAGCCGGCAGTTCGCGTTGAAGTGCTCCGTATTACCGATTGATGCCGGCCTCGTTGCCGGCGTTTTTTTTGGCCGATTGAATCGTCGGTTTGGCTGGTTGCCGAGCCGTGGATTCAGCGGGCCAAGTGCCGAATTCATTAGCGTAAACAGAAAGACGGCTAGCGATGCGCCGCTGTTTGCGCCGATGAATAATCCGTACCTTCGACTGCGTCGAACGACGTGACTTGAGGGACGGGTTTCTTCAACCCGGGTACTTGCTCTCATGTAAAGGAGTTTCAAATGGCAACAGCAAAGAAGGTCACGAAGAAAATCGTGGTCAAGAAGGCACCAGCGAAGAAGGTAGCCAAGAAGGTAGCCAAGAAGGCACCTGCCAAGAAGGTAGCGAAGAAGGTAGCCAAGAAGGCACCTGCCAAGAAGGTAGCGAAGAAGGTTGCCAAGAAGGCACCTGCCAAGAAGGTACCTGCGAAGAAGGCTCCTGCCAAGAAGGCTCCTGCCAAGAAGGTTCCTGCAAAGGCACCTGCCAAGAAGGCGCCCGCCAAGAAGGCCGTCGTCAAGAAGGCGCCTGCCAAGAAGGCAGCGGCCAAGAAGCCTGCAATGCCGGGTATGTCGACCACCGCTCCAGCGGTCAAGACGGCACTCAACCCCGCGGCGGCCTGGCCGTTCCCGACGGCTGGTCGTCCGTAAGCGGTCGATGCCCCCAGCGGGATTCGCTGTCTAGCGCATCCCGGAATCCCGCGAGTCAACGCTCGCGGGATTTTTTTATGTCGGTCGTTTCGGTACGCGCAGGTCGATCGCGCGACCGCGGAGGGCCGCCGGGCACCGCACTACAATGCGGGCTCGTTTAATCACCGGCCTTCGCCACTTCTTCATGCTCTACGAAATCATTCACCTGATCGTCGACGTCGTCGGCGGCCTGGTGGTCGGGGCCTGTGTGCTTCGAGCCTGGATGCAGGCGCGACGAATCGCCGGAGCGAACCCCGTCGGCAGCTTCGTGATGAGCCTCACCGACTGGATCGTACGACCACTGCGTCGCATCGTGCCGGGTTACGCCGGCATCGACTGGGCGAGCCTGGTGGCCGCCTTCATCCTGACGCTCGTGGCCGTGGCCATCGATCTCGGACTGCGCGTCGGCGGACTGCCACCTCCGGACCTGCTGCTCGGCATGACGCTGGTGTGGCTAATCAAGTGGATCCTCTATCTCGCGCAGCTGATGATCCTGATCGCCGCGGTGCTGAGCTGGGTCAACCCGTTCTCGCCGTTCCTGCCTGTTTTCGATGCGTTGACCAGTCCGCTCCTCGCGCCGCTGCGCCGCATCCTTCCGCGAGCCGGGCGCATGGACTTCTCGCCGCTAGTCGCGTTGTTGCTGATCCAGATCGCCCTGATCGTCGTCAATCGTCTTGCGTACCAGCTCGGCGCGGGCTAATCGACCCAAGCAAAAGGCCGTCGTCCTGAACGGAACGACGGCCTCTCGATGAACCGGAATCAACTCCAGTTCGATCGCGACAGCCAGGTCAGTGCGTCACGCGACTCACGCCACCGCGCGACAGGATGCGCACGCGATCGCCTGGCTGGAAGGGCTCGTCGGCTTCCTGCACGATGGCGCGAAGCTCGCCGTCGTCGAGGCGCACCGTGAGTTCGTAGCCAGGCCGACGATCGGCCGAATTCTCGATCGCGTTGCCGGCCACGCCGCCCGCCACCGCACCGACGATGGCGCCGATGATGCTGCCGCGACCGCCGCCCACCGCGCTCCCCGCGACACCGCCCAAACCGACGCCGGCCAGCGTGCCGACCCCGCTGTCGGGCCGCTGGATCGCGACCTGACGCACGCTCTCGAGCGTGCCGAGGCGCACGATCTGCTCGCGCTGTACCAAACCCGCGCCATAGACCGCACTCGAATTGCTTTGCGTCGCGCAGCCGGTGAAGGCAACGCCGATCATACCGGCCAAGGCAGCCTTGCTGAATGTCGTGGTGTTCATGGTGATCCTCTCGTAACTGTCTGTTACATATAGATTAGTTACCAAGGATTGTATCCGAATGTCTTGGCGAAGACTCCGGCAATGCGGTCGCGGGAAGGTTCATGGTTCTGCGGTCCGGCGTGCGCGATCTTCAACGCGCCCATCGTGCTGGCGAGACGGCCCGTGGTTTCCCAGTCCATGTCCTGCGACAGGCCGTGGAGCAGCCCTCCGCGATACGCGTCGCCGCAGCCGGTCGGGTCGGCGATCCGTTCGGGCTTCACGCTCGGAATGATGTGCGTGCCGTCCCGCGCGTAGATCGTCGAGCCCAGCCCGCCCTGCGTGACGATCAGCGCCTTCACCGATTCGGCGAGCTGCTCGAAAGTGCGCTGCGTGCGATCGGCCAGCATCCGTGCTTCGTACTCGTTGACCGTGACGTAGTCGGCCATGTCGATGAACTCCATCAGCTCGGAACCCGAGAACATCGGCAGCCCCTGGCCCGGATCGAAGATGAACGGGATGTGGGCCGAGGCGAGTTCGCGCGCGTGCTGGATCATGCCGTCGCGACTGTCGGGCGCGATGATCGCGAGGTTCACGTCGGGCACGTCCGCGACGTGATTGGTCGGCGAGTGGCTCATTGCGCCGGGATGGAACGCGGTGATCTGGTTGTCGTCGAGATCCGTCGTGATGAAGCACTGCGCCGTGAACGCATCGGGCACGGTGATGACGTGCCGCGCGTCGATGCCCAGTGCGTCGATGCGCGCGAGGTAGGGTGCGGCGTCGCCGCCCACCGCCGCCATGATCACCGGTGTGCCGCCCAGCAAGTTGAGGTTGTAGGCGATGTTGCCGGCCGTCCCGCCGAAATCGCGGCGCATGGCCGGGACGAGGAACGACACGTTGAGGATGTGGACCTGGGTCGGCAGGATTTGATCCTTGAACCGGCCCTCGAACACCATGATCGTGTCGTAGGCCAGGGAACCGCAGATCAGAGTGCGCATCGAGGATGAAGGTGAAGAAGGAAGTTCATGGATAGAACCGTTCGAGGCGGAAGCCCGCGAATCGAAGGTCGCTGAGTTCGAACATGATGCGGATCGGCAATTCGCTCTGCGCGGCAAAACCAGCCTGCGGCGATCGACCGACGTCGCGACCCGGCGGCAGATAGTCCTCGGGTCGCAGGGCGCGCCGCAAGATAGGCCGATCCTGTACGTCGGTCAAGACGAGTTCCAGTTGCGGATAGCGGACGTCGATGGTGTCGCGGTTTCGCAGCAGCGCCGCGAGTTCGTAGACGTTGACGTTCGATCCGGTGGGCCGGATGCTCGCCGACTCAATCGTGATCGAATCGAGATGCATCGGGTAGTCGACCTTGCATCGCAGGACGCCGCAGGCGGCCAGCAGCCACGGGCGCGCCGGCGACCAGCGGGCCGCCAGTTCATCGCGCAGCAGGTAGGCCGTCTGCCCGAGCAATCCCGTGAGGGCGAGCAGTGTCAGAAGCCCGAGCACCCAGCGCACCGCTCTGCGCGCGGGAGGTGCATGCTCGTCGGGGCGCATGAAGCTCGGGTTGGTGCCATCGAGGCTCGTGCCGGGCCATTGCAGGTCCGTGCGTTTGCCCGAGATCAGCCGTCCCGCATCGGCGCGCGATTCGCTGGTCGTTTCGGCCGCAGGCTCGGGTGCCTCGATGCGCGATGCGGCCGGGTCGGGCAACCACCATTCGCTGATGACTGGCTGCTGCTCGATCTCGACCGGGGGCAGGACGGGTTCGTCGTCGTGGTGCTCGACGATCGGATCGGGTGATGGCGCGAAGAAGATCGGCTCCGGAAGAGCCTCTTCGGCAGACTCCGGGACATTGGCGACGACCTCGTCGATTACTTCGAGGTCTTCGACCCGCACCAGCGCATCGAGCGAGTTAAAGACGTTGCGACACTGGCCGCAGCGGACCATGCCGCCCTTGGCCGCGGCCTGCACGGTGCTGATTCGAAAGACGGTGCTGCAGGCTGGGCAGCGGGTTGCGAGGGCCATCGTCAGCGCGCCTGACGATGGCGGTCGGAGCGTTGCCCCGCCAGGCAGACCCAGCCTTCGTCGACACGCCACAGATCGAGGGCCAGGAACGGCGCATACACCGCGGCGACCTCGGTCCACTGACGTTCGAGAATGCCCGACAGGACCAGTCGTCCACCGGGCGCGACCAGCGAGCACAGCAGCGGGGCGAGCACCTTCAGCGGATTGGAAAGGATGTTGGCGACCACCACGCGTGCCGGCGCACTCGTGAAGGCGGAAGACGACGAGAACGCGATGTCGACCTCGTTAATGAGCGCGTTGGCGCGCGCCGCGGCGACGGCCTGATCGTCGATGTCGGTGCCGCTCACGAAGCCAGCGCCCAGTTTCTTCGCGGCGATCGCGAGGATGCCCGAGCCGCAGCCGTAGTCGATCACGCGATCACCGGCTGCGATGTTCTGCTCGAGCCACGCGAGGCAGAGTCGCGTGGTCGGATGGTCGCCGGTGCCGAAGGCCATGCCCGGATCGAGTCGCAGGACGATGGCCGCCGCATCGATCGCGCCGGGTGGTAGTTCATGCCAGGAGGGGACGATCCACAGGTGCTGCCCGATCGCGATCGGATCGAACTGCGACTGCGTGAGCTCGACCCAGTTGGCGTCGGCGACCTCGCGTCTTTCGTAGACGGGCAGGTCGACGATGCCCAGCGCATCCAGCGCTTGGCGCAACACGATCTCGACGGCCGTCGACCGATCGAACAGCGCGACGATGCGACTGCGGTTCCATCCGCTGGTCGGCACGTCGAGGCCCGGCTCGCCGTAAAGGGGCTGCTCGTCCAGGCTGCCCGCGTCCGCATCCTCGAGTGACGCGGACAAGGCGCCGGCTTCGAGCAACGCATCCGACAACGCCTCGGCGCGATGGCGCTCCTCGATCAGTACGACTTCGACGAACATCGGCGTGACCTGCGGTGAACCGTCGAGCCGCGGCCGCTCAGGCCGGTCGCTCAGCGAGGCGTTGCTCGAGGTAGTGGATGCTGGTGCCGCCCTTCATGAAGCGGGCGTCGGTCATCAGCTCGCGATGCAGCGGGATGTTGGTCTGGATGCCCTCGACGACCATCTCCGAGAGCGCGACGCGCATGCGGGCCAGTGCCTGGTTGCGGTCGGCCCCGTACGCGATGACCTTGCCGACCATCGAGTCGTAGTGCGGCGGGACGAAATAACCGGTGTAGGCGTGCGAGTCGACGCGGATGCCGGGGCCGCCCGGTGGATGCCACGACGTGATGCGACCGGGCGACGGCGTGAACTTGAACGGGTCCTCCGCGTTGATGCGGCACTCGATCGCATGTCCCTTCAGCACGACGTCCTTCTGGCGGATGCGCAGGCGCTCGCCCGCGGCGACGTGGATCTGTTCCTGCACGAGATCGATGCCGGTGATGGCTTCGGTCACCGGATGCTCGACCTGGATCCGCGTATTCATCTCGATGAAGTAGAACTCGTTGTTCTCGAACAGGAACTCGAAGGTGCCCACACCGCGGTAGCCGATCTTGCGACAGGCATCGGCACAGCGGTCGCCGATGCGGTCGACCAGCCGTCGCGGAATGCCGGGAGCCGGCGCCTCCTCGATCACCTTCTGGTGGCGCCGCTGCATCGAGCAGTCGCGCTCGCCCAGCCACACCGCATTCTTGAAGCTGTCCGCGAGGATCTGGATCTCGATGTGCCGCGGGTTCTCGAGGAACTTCTCCATGTACACCACCGGATTGCCGAACGCGGCACCCGCCTCGGTGCGTGTCATCGTGATCGCGTTCAGCAGCGCGGCCTCGGTGTGCACGACGCGCATGCCGCGTCCGCCGCCACCGCCGGCCGCCTTGATGATCACCGGGTAGCCGACCTGCCGACCGATGCGGATGCATTCCTTCGGGTCGTCGGGCAGCGCGCCTTCGGAGCCGGGCACGCACGGCACGCCGGTCGCGATCATCGCGTTCTTGGCGCTGACCTTGTCGCCCATCAGGCGGATGGAGTCGGGCGACGGGCCGATGAAGGCGAAGCCCGACTGCTCGACGCGCTCGGCGAAGTCGGCGTTCTCGGACAGGAAGCCGTAGCCCGGATGGATGGCTTCCGCGTCGGTGACCTCGGCGGCGCTGATGATGGCCGGCATGTTGAGATAGCTCAGCGCGGAAGGCGCCGGGCCGATGCACACCGACTCGTCCGCGAGCCGCACGTACTTCGCGTCGCGGTCCACCTCGGAATGGACGACGACGGTGCGGATGCCCATCTCACGGCACGCGCGCTGGACGCGCAGCGCGATTTCTCCGCGATTGGCGATCAGGATCTTTCCGAACATAGGGCGATGCTTTCTTGGGCGCGGGGTCGTGCGGTGCGGGTCTCAGTCGATGATGAACAGCGGTTGCCCGAACTCGACCGGCTGGCCGTTCTCGACCAGGATCTCCTTGATGGTGCCGTCGAAACCGGCCTCGATCTCGTTGAGCAGTTTCATCGCTTCGATGATGCAGATCGGCTCGGCCGATTTCACGACCGACCCCACTTCGACGTACGACGCCTTCTCGGGGCCGGGCGCGCGATAGAAGGTGCCGACCATCGGCGACTTGACCACGTTGCCTTCGATGGCGATCGGCTTGTTGTCGGCCGGCGCGACGGGTGCGGCGACTGCGGGAGGAGCGGCCTGCATCTGCATCGGCATCTGCATGTACTGCATCGGCTGGCTGCCGGGGGCGGGCGTCTTGACGATGCGCACCTTGCTGTCGCCTTCGGTCACCTCGAGTTCGGCGATCGTCGAATCCGCGACCAGGTCGATCAACGTCTTCAGCTTGCGCAGATCCATGAATACTCCATCGAACAGAAATCAGGGGCGCCGCAAGTTAAACGAACTTGCAGCAGTGATCAAGAATAATCGAGTGCAAATGACACCGCGTTGCGGTAACCGGCGGCGCCCAGGCCACAGATGACGCCGACCGCCAGCGACGACAGATACGAATGGTGGCGGAAGGGCTCACGGCGATGGACGTTCGACAGATGCACTTCGACGAACGGGATGGCAACCGCCGCCAAGGCGTCCCGCAACGCGACGCTGGTGTGCGTGAAAGCCGCCGGATTGATGACGATGAAGTCCGTTCCGTCACCGAATGTCGCCTGGATCCGGTCGACCAGTGCGCCTTCGTGGTTGCTTTGGAACGTCGCCAGCGTCGCGCCACGCTCCGCCGCCAGCGCACTCAGCGACGCGTCGATTTCGCTCAACGTGGTCGAGCCGTAAGTTTCCGGTTCGCGTCGCCCCAGCAGATTGAGATTCGGTCCATGCAGGACCAGCAGTGACTTCGCCATGCGCGGACCAGTCGGGTTTCTAGGCTTTCGCATCGCGACCCCCCCCCTACAATGCGTCGGCGAGGGTAACACGCGCTTCCGGCGAACCATCGCCCATCCGCACGTTTCGTGCAGACAATGGCATGCATCTCACGACCCCGGTTCGCTGGGGACGCTGGCCGACTTCGCGGGTCCTCCCGTCACGTAGGGTGCGATCCACGCCTGCAGGATCGCATCGTCGACCTTTCCAAGATGCGAGGCGACGACCTGGCCGTCGGCGCCGATGACGACCGTGAAGGGCAGGGCCCCGCTCTCGTTGCCGAAGGCGCGCGCCAGTTCCGTCCCGCCGGCGCCGGCGGCCAGCAGCGGATAGCTCGGCTTGAAGCGTTCGACGAATGCGGCGATGTTGCTCGGGCTGTCGATTCCGAGGCCCACGAAGGCGATGCGTCCGCCGGCATCGGCGTGAGCCTTGGAGAACGCGGGAATCTCCTGAACACAGGGCACGCACCAGGTCGCCCAGAAGTTCACCACCACGACCTTGCCGCGGTGGTCGGCCATCGCGTGGATGGCGCCGCCCGCATCGGACAGCTTCTGCTGATAGAAGAGCGCCGCAGCCGGGCTCGGTCCCTTCAAGGCGGGCGCCTGTATCTGGAAGGCGACGGCGCCCCCAGCGATGGCGACGATCGCGATCAGGCCGCCGACGATCAGGGTTCGAGTGCGCTTCATGTCGGGTCCGGTGTGGCGTCGATCAGGCCGTCGAGCGCGCGCAGGTCGGCGCGCTCTGCGGACGGCGATCCGCGTTGATCGCGCGGAGCTAACACTGCGAGATGCACGGCTTCCTGGTTGGTGATGCGTGGGGCAGGGGCAGGGCCGCGGCGTTGCGGCCACAGGAAACTCAGCAGTTCGCCGCCGCCGGCGTGCTCGGACACCTCGAACTCGATGCCGGCGTTCAGGAGGTGGATCGCCAGGTCTTTCGCGTTGTCGTCGAAGACCTGCAGGTGGATGTCGCTGTGTTCGCCGGCCGTGCCGTTGACGATCGCACCGTTGACGAAAGGCGTGAGGCCGAGCCCGGCCTCGTCGAGGAAGCGCATCACGTCGCGAGCCAGCAGGCGCAGGGCGAGCAGGCGGGCGGGCTGCGTGTCGGCCATGAATAGCGCCTGATGTTCGCGGACGGCTTCTGCCACCTGCACGTTGTCCGGCATGCATTCCCCATGCGAGCGTGCCGCGTCGCCCAGCACCTCGCGCGCCGCGCGCCGCTTGGCGCCCGCGTAGTCGAGACCGTCCTCGGCAATCAGCCGCGCGGCGACGGCGGCGATCTCGTCGCGCAGGGAAGGGGCGTAGGGCGAAGACATGGGGGGTGTGGCGGGTGGAACCGCTATTGTGCCGCGCCGCCACCGGCCAGACAAATGCGCGCCGTGCGTTCGCTTATCACCAGCATCAGCTTCGTGGTGGCGCGCGTGGCGCCGACGAACAGCTTGCGCACCGCCTTCTCGTCGAAGGTCTCGAAGTCGATCTCGGTGAAGATCACGCAGGGCGCCGACTGGCCCTTGAAGCGGTAGATGGTCTCGGCCAGCACCTCGCCGTCGGTGTAGACGGGGTTGCCGAAGAGGTCATAGGTGCCGTCGAAGCGCCGCAGCGCGTGCGGGCCGAGCGCGTCGAGACCGAGCAGCTTCGAGTGGTCGCGACCGGCGAAGGTCAACAACACGATGTCGCTGCGTCGATAGCCGGCCGCGAGCGCCTTCGTGATCGCGCGCATCGTCACGTCGAACAGTGCTCGGGTTGCGGTCTCCGGGTCACTGTCCTGCCAGGTCGCGATGTCCAGCTCGGAGCCCGAGAGAGGGCTCGCCGCTTCGATGGACTGCAGGAGCTCGGCGGTGGAGGGACTCGCGCCGCGCATCAGCAGCGGCACGATCGCGTCGACGATGTCGCGCGGGCTGCGATAGTTGACATCGGCCTTCAGCGTCACCCAGCCGTCGAGCGCGACCGGGTCGCGGCCGTACAGGTTCTGCAGCGGATCCTCGAGCCAGTAGGCCTGGCCCTCCGCCTTCACGAAGCGCAGCGCGGCGTCGCGCCAGGCCGGCGTGAAGTCCTGGCCTTCGTCGACGATCAGCACGTCGTAGCGCTGGCCGTTGTCGGGTCGCGCGTCGGTCACCGCGGCCTCGAGTCGCGCATACAGATCCGGTGCCGCGAAGTCCGGATCGTTGCCGCTCGCCTTCAGCAGGCGGTCGCCGAAGTTGTGGAAGGTCGCCACGATCGTGCCCTGAGGCGCGATGCGCGCCACGTGATCGGCGAGCGGCCGGTTGTAGCAGAGGTAGAGCGCGGACCGGCCGGCCTCTGCCGCATCGGTCAGCACGCGCAACGCGAGCTGCGTCTTGCCCGACCCGGCCGTGCCGCGCACGCGCAGGCGGAACGGCGTGAAGTCGAGCTGCGTGGCCGATCGCGCGAGGCCGGCCGACAGCCGCGTGACCCAGGCGTCGGTGCGTCCGATCAGCGTACCCACGTCGGCCACTATCGACAGTTCGTCGGAGAAGAAACGAAGGGCCGTCGCCGCATCGGCGCTGCCCGCGACCGGCGTCGGCGACAGCAGGTCGACGATCAGCGCGACCAGTTGCGTGGCCCGCGACGCGTCGACGATGCGTTCGGGTGCGATGCCTGCTCGGCTCGCGTCGCGTACGTGATAGTCGGGGCAGTAGAGCAGGTAGTCGATCGACAGCCGCGTCTCGGGCGTGGCGTTGCGGCCGCGCCGCGTCTGCGCGTAGCGCGTCATCAGCGATTCGACCGAGCGCAGGATCTGCGACGCGACCTTCTTCCGCAACGCGCCGTAGACCTTGACGAGGCCGTCGGGTGTCTCGTCGAGGAAGCCGGACTTCTGCTCGATCAGCAGGATGCGACCGTTGGGCGCGACGACGATGAAGTCGATCTCGCCGTAGATCGAGCAACCGTGTTCGATGCGGGTCCAGTGGACGCCGTGGATGACGGTGCAGTCGTCCGGCAGGGCGGCGAGCACCCGCAACGTCTCGATCTCGCGGAGTGCGGAGCCGTTGAAGTCGAGGGCTTCCCAGCCGTCGGGAAGGATGCGAGCCATGCGGGGATCTTCTCGAAGAGCGTGGGCGACCTGCGCGCGATTGTAGGCGACACCCTCCGATACAATCCGCAGCGTTTCCACGCGTGGCGTCCCATGCATATCCACATCCTCGGCATCTGCGGGACCTTCATGGGCGGCCTCGCGGTCCTGGCCCGTGCGGCCGGCCATCGCGTGACCGGCTGCGACACCGGCGTCTATCCGCCGATGAGCACGCAGCTCGAGGCCCAGGACATCGCGCTGATCGAGGGCTGGGATCGGTCGCAGCTCGACCTGAAGCCCGACCTTTTCGTGATCGGCAACGTGGTCTCGCGCGGCAACCCGTTGATGGAGGCGATCCTCGACGCGGGACTGCCTTACGTCTCGGGACCGCAGTGGCTCGCCGACCACGTGCTGATCGACAAGACCGTGCTCGCGGTCGCCGGCACGCACGGCAAGACGACGACGACCTCGATGCTCGCGTGGATCCTCGAACAGGCCGCGCTGTTGCCGGGCTTCCTGATCGGTGGCGTGCCGGGCGGCTTCGGCATCTCTGCGCGTCTCACCGATACGCCGTGGTTCGTGATCGAAGCCGACGAGTACGACACGGCCTTCTTCGACAAGCGCTCCAAGTTCGTCCACTACCGGCCGCGGGTCGCCGTACTCAACAATCTCGAGTACGACCACGCCGACATCTTTCCCGACCTGGCCGCGATCGAGACCCAGTTCCACCACCTCGTCCGCACCGTGCCGTCGACCGGCCTGCTGGTCGTCAACGGCGAGAGCGAGGCGCTGGCACGCGTCGTTGCACAAGGCTGCTGGACCCCGGTAGAGCGCTTCGGCAACGACGTCGACTGGATGGTCCGCGTCGCCGGCGACGACTCCGGCTCGACCTTCGAGGTCCTGCACGACGGCGAGGTCGTCGGCCGCATCGAATGGCCGCTGCAGGGTGCGCACAACCGCGCGAACGCGCTGGCCGCGCTGATCGCCGCGCGCTATGCGGGCGTGAGCATCGAGCAGTCGTGCGAGGCGTTGTCGCGTTTCGAAGGCGTGAAGCGCCGCATGGAAGTGCGCGGCACGATCGACGGCGTCACCGTGTACGACGACTTCGCGCATCACCCGACCGCGATCGCGACGACCATCTCGGGCTTGCGGCAGCGGCTGGTTGCGGAAGGCGGCGCCTCCCGCATCGTCGCGGTGATCGAGCCGCGTTCCAACACGATGAAGCTCGGCACGATGCGCGACGCGCTGCCTGTCAGCCTGGCCGAGGCCGACCGGGTCTTCGGCTACGGCGCGAAGGAGGGCCGCGATGCGCTCGACTGGAGCCTGGCGAAGACGCTCGCCCCGCTGAACGAAGGCATCAGCGGCGAGGACCGCAGCAAGCAGGGCTCGAAGGCCGCCGTGTTCGAGGACCTCGAACAGCTGATCGCAGCGATCGTGGTGGTCGCTCAGCCGGGCGATCACGTCGTGGTGATGAGCAACGGCGGCTTCGGCGGCATCCACGAGAAGCTGCTGGCCGCGTTGCAGCTGCGCGCGGCCCGCAAGGCGGCCGCGTCGTGAACGAGCGCGCGTGATCCTCTACCTGCACGGCTTTCGGTCGTCGCCGCGTTCGATCAAGGCGCGGCAGCTCGCAGCGCGGCTGGAAGAACGCGGGCTCGGTCCTGTGTTTCGTTGTCCGCAGCTGCCGGTGTCGCCGCGCGAGGCGGCACAACTGATCGAACAGGTCGTCGCGGAGGCGGGCACGCAGCCGCTGGCGATCGTCGGCTCATCGCTCGGCGGCTACTACGCGACGTGGATCGCCGAACGCGTCGACTGCCGCGTCGTGCTGCTCAATCCCGCCACGCATCCCGACCGTGACCTGGTCCGGCATCTCGGGCCGCAGACCATCTATCACAGTGACGAGACGGTCGACATCAAGCCCGAGTTCCTCGACGAACTGAAGGCACTGCGGGTGGGACCCATCACGCGTCCCGATCGCTACCTGCTGGTGGCTGCGACCGGCGACGAACTGCTCGACTGGCGCGAGATGACGGCGCGCTATCCGTATGCGCACCAGCGCATCATCGATGGCAGCGACCACGGCATGTCGGACTTCGACGAGCACATCGACGCCGTGATCGACTTCGCGATCGGATAGCGCAGCCATGGAAAGCACCTTCCTCTCCGCCACCATCCTGCTGCTGCTGGTCACCGATCCGCTCGGCAACATCCCGATCTTCGTGAGCGCGCTGCGATCCGTGCCGCCGCATCGCAAGGCCTTCGTGATCCTGCGCGAATGCCTGATCGCGTTCGCGATCCTGTTGCTGTTCATGGTGTTCGGCAACCGCTTCATGGACGCGCTCGGCCTGTCCGACGTGTCGCTGCAGATCGGGGGCGGCGTGATCCTCTTCCTGATCGCGTTGCGCATGGTGTTCCCGGTGCCCGAGGGCATCTTCGGGACCACCCCCGCCGGCGAGCCCTTCATCGTGCCGCTCGCCATCCCCGCGATCGCCGGGCCGTCGGCACTCGCGACCGTGCTGCTGCTGGTGTCGCGCGACCCGGGCCGCCTGTTCGAATGGGTCGGTGCGCTGAGCGTCGCGCTCGCCACGGTGGCGGTCGTACTGGTGTTCGCCGACAAGCTGCAGCGGCGGCTCGGCGAACGCGTGGTGATCGCCTTCGAGCGTTTGATGGGCCTGGTGCTGATCGCGATCGCGGTGGAGATGATCCTCAAAGGGCTACGGGCCTTCATCGTTCAGCTGCCCTGAGCGACAAGACCGTAGCCTTTCAGGCGATCAGCTCGCGCAGTCCAGTTGCAGCGACTGGATACGGCCGCCGAAGCCGAGCTTCGTGATCAGGCCACCTTCACGGCTGTTGGGTCCGAACGTGATCGACCGATCCTTGAACATCGCGTGCTGGTAGACACGTAGCGTGGCCTTGGGCCCGGTGACCAAGCTGTCGATGTCGCGCTTGAGTTGCTTGCCGCTGGCTTCGTCGGCGCTTTCGATAGTGGCCGGTCCGACCACGGTCGCGGGGTCGCCGGCGAAGTAGCGCTCTTGATAGAACTGGACCCAGCAACCTGCCTCGAGACCCGGCGAGGACACCTGGATGGGCACCTTGACGACCACCGGCTGGGGCTGCGTATCGCCGGTCGAGGTCTGCAGCTTGCCGGTCGGCGCGGTGCAGGCGGCGAGCAGTGCGAGTGTGGCGAGCGGAGCGATCTTGACGAAGGTACGCATGAATATTCCGGGAAGTTGGGACCACTGACTATGGTCCCGCGTTCCCTCACGGCAGTTCACGCGTCATCGTCGGCACCGACCCGTCAACGGAGGGCGGTCCAGATCAGCGAGAGTCCCGAGACCAGCATCACCGCATCGAGGACATGGCGAAAGAAATCCGCACTCATGCGCCGCACGACCGCCTTGCCTCCGTAAGTAGGTCCCGGCCATCAGCGACGCGCCGACCAGCAGTCCCTTCGCGAATGTGGCCAGCGGCATCGCGCCGAGCTGCTGGAAGGTGATGACCTTGCTGATATACAGCGTCATCGAGCTCGCCGCCTCGGTCGACAGCACGATTCCCGTGATGAAACCGATCAACGCACCCGCGATGGCGAGATGCCACGGTCGCAATCGAACGCCGCGGTCCGCATGCCAGTGGCGCAGCGGGATCATGCAGAGGAAGAAGACGCCGAGCGTGAGATCGATCGCGGTCGGCGGCAGCGCCAGGAGTGTACGGGCGCCGAGCGCCATCCCCGGCATGCCGGGGATGGCGTACCAGGCGACCGCGCGCCAGTCGACCTCCCGTCGCTACGCGAGCACGCGCGCGAAGTTGCCCATAACCGATGCGACCGCCATGATCGGCACGGCCTGCTTGGGTCCGAACGTGTAGACCAGGACCGGCAACAGGATGATCGACGAGCCCGTGCCGATGATGCCGCCGATGCAGCCGGCGGCGAGCCCCAGCGCGAGGATCAGGACGTAGGCGGTCAATCGGCTCGCCGGCTAGCGGCTCTTCTTGGCGTATGCATACGCTTCGTTAAGCTGCTTCGACTTGGTCTCGGCGAGTTGCTGCAGCTCGGGTCCCAGACTCGTGCTCTTGTCCGGGTGGTATTGCGTGATCTTGCTGCGATAGGCCAGGGACACCTCGTCCAGAGTCGCCGACTCGCGCACCTCCAGGGTCCTGAACCAGGTGCGGGAGATGTCCTCGGGTGCCGTGCGTTCCTGCAGCGTTTCGTCGGCACGTTTCGGCGAGGACCGTGCTGCATTCGCAATCGCCGACGCGTCGGTGCGTCCCGGGAAGTGATTGAGGAAGTAGCTGACGATCATGTAGCCGATCCAGGCGATGACCAGCAGCCCGACGATCTCGCCGAGCTTCATGACATCTTCCCTTCGAGGTCCGCGTAGAGGCGCCGCAGCTTCGCGGTCGCGTCGACGTCGTCTTGCGATTGCAGCAGTTCGTCGTCGAGCCGGCGCTTGACCGAACGCCACAGGATGCCGGCGTCGGTCCGCGACAGCTTCGTCGCGGCGACCTCCAGAGGATCGATCATCGATGGCTGCCGCAAACCCAGCTTGCGGACGAGGTTGATCGCGAACGGCGGGCAGGCCAGTGCATCGAAGGCAAGCGCCACGACATCGCGCGTCGTCAGGCCGAGCACGCCGCGCTTCGCATGGATCACGACCAGCATCGCGACGATCAAGGCATATGCCGCGAGCAGGCCGTAGAGAAAGAACAGACCGACGCCGAAGGTCAGGACCAGGACGGGCAATGCCACCAGCAAGAGCAGGCCCGTGATCGAGGTCATCGAATCCAACGGCTGCAATCGTCGTGCGAAGCTCTGCGCTTCTTCGAGCGGCTGACTTCCGGCGCCCGCCTCGTGTGCCCACGACAACCTGAACAGCGGTCGATGCGGCATCAGCAAATTGGGCAGATAGGGGATCCTGCCGCGGATCGTCAGGTACGGATAGGGCGACGACAGCGCATAGCGGCTTGCCGAGCAGCTCAGGATCATCTCGCGCGGCAGCAGCAGGATCAGCGCGTCGTACAGATGGAGGCCGTAGAGGCCGAGCACGATCAGGACCTCGGTCGACACGCTCATCGATTCTTTTTCTTGAACAGCGAGCCGACCCAAGCGGCCGCACCCACCACCGCTGCCACGATGAACTTGCCCGCGCCGGCGAGGAAGGCCAGGACCACGGTAAAGAAGCCCTTCTTCGCGGCGACCGCGGCCGCGCCGCCGGCGATCAGCGCGGCGAGGCCGAACTCCGCGACGTGGTCGCCGCTCTTGAATTCGGCGTACTTCTCGCCCGACGTAAAGCTGTAGCCCTTGAGCAGGTCCTTCAGCGAACGCACGGAGCCGTCGAGTGCCTCGGGCTCCGTCAGCAAGGTCACTTCCATGACGCCGGTACGACCGAGCAGCCGCGTGTTGTAGTTGACGATGTCGGTGTTCGACGCATCGTCCTTTGCCGAGACGGCCCACTCGAGCAGGTTGGACTGGCGGTCGTAGCGAGGCGGGAAGCGCCACCCCTTGATCGTCAGCGTCGTCCATCCGCGGTTCTTGCGCTCCTGGTTACCGGCGGTTTGCGAGTCGCTGATTGACTTGAGCAAGGCAGCCGCGTCGATGGTGTCGTCGTCCTTCACGAAGCCCACCGGATCGAAGCGGAAGATCGTGAACCACTGCAGGTTCTGCGGCGCGACGAGGTACTCGCCTTCGCTCGACGTGTTCTCGTTGAGCTCCATAAACTTCTTCGTTTCGGCCGCGGACAGGTAGGCAAAGCCCTCGGGAACGACGATCTGCGCCTGGTCGCCGAGCTTGGCGGTCTGGGGTCCGTACTGCCACTCGAGCCGGGTGATGGGGTTGGGCCGGTCCGCCGCATCGGCGGCGATCGACAGCAAGGCCAACAACAGCAGCAGCCCTTGCACGGTCCGTTTCACGCAGGCTCCCGGAGAAAATTTGGACCGGACGAGGTTAGCCGATTCATGCCGGCAAGCGCCGTCCCAGTACCGCGCTCAGCAGCATCAGTCCGGCGAGCCCAGTGAACGCGAGGGCCAGGCTGGTCTGTCCGGCCACCAAGCCGACGCCGGCAGGACCGGCCAGCAGGCCCACATAACCGAGCGTCGTCACCGCGGGCAACGCGAGGCTCTCAGGCATCCCGGTCTGGCGACCCGCTGCGGTGAAGAGGATGGGCACGATGTTCGCGCAGCCGATGCCGACGACCATGAAGCCGATCACCGTGACGCGCCAGTCGGGAACCAGCGCGACGACGGCGAGGCCAAGCGCGGCGCACAGCGCACCCGATGTCAGTGTCGACCGCGGGCCGAAGCGCGAGACGACGCGATCGCCGGTGAGGCGGCCGATCACCATCGCGACCGAGAACGCGGCATAGCCGAGGCCCGCGCGCGCCACGTCCAGTCCGCGGGTCGACGACAGGAAGATCGCGCTCCAGTCGAGCACCGCGCCTTCGATCAGGAAGCAGGCACAGCAGAGCGCGCCGATCAGCAGCACGATGCCGCGCGGGATGCCGAACATCGGTCCGGGTTCCGACGAGCGGTTCGACAGAAGCCGCGGCGCGCTCGCCATGCAGGCGCAGGCGAGTGCGGCGGAAATCACGAGGGTCGCCGCGACCGGTGGCAGTCCCAGCGACAGCATGGTCGACATCGACAGCGCGCCCACGATGCTGCCGAGGCTGAAGAGCGCGTGGAAGCCGGACATCATCGAGTAACCGGCATCACGCTCGACGACGATCGCCTGCAGGTTCATCGACACGTCGAGTGCGCCGAGTCCGGCGCCGAACAGCAGCAGCGCGGAAGCCAGCATCAGCGTGTTCGAGGCGAGGGCGAGCATCGGCAGCATCGCGAGCGCGAGGGTGGCCGAAGACAGGATCACGAGGCGACCGCCATGGCTGGCCACGACGCGCCCGGCCAGCGGCATCGTGATCAGGGAGCCGCAGCCGAAGCACAGCAGCACGAGGCCGAGGCTGCTGTCGTCGAGACCGACGCGCATCTTGGCGAACGGCACGAGCGGCGCCCACGACGACATCGCCGCGCCGGTCACCAGGAACACGAGCCGCGTGGCGCGCTGTCGCGCGCGAGCACTCGTCGTGGTGCCGTCTACGATGGCGTCCTCATGCAGCGAGCGCCTTCATCTCGGCATAGAGGTCGGCCTTGCCTTCAAAGCCGATGCCGGGCAATTCGGGCAACGTGACGTAGCTGTCCACGACCTGTACGCCGTCCGGGAAGCCGCCGTAGGGTTGGAACAGGTTGGGGTAGGACTCGTTGCCGCCGAGGCCGAGGCCCGCGGCGATCGCCAACGACATCTGGTGCCCGCCGTGCGGGATGCAGCGCGACGGCGACCAGCCATGTTCCTTCAGCATGTCCAGCGTGCGCAGGTACTCGACCAGGCCGTAGCTCAGCGCGCAGTCGAACTGCAGCCAGTCGCGGTCGGCGCGCATGCCGCCGTAGCGGATCAGATTGCGCGCGTCCTGCATCGAGAAGAGATTCTCGCCCGTCGCCATCGGTTTCTCGTAGTGATTCGCCATCTCGGCCTGCAACGCGAAGTCGAGAGGGTCGCCGATCTCCTCGTACCAGAACAGGTCGTAGTCGGACAGCATCTTCGCGTACGCGATCGCGGTCGGAAGATCGAAGCGGCCGTTGGCATCGACCGCGAGCCGCTGGCCCGGACCGAGCAGCTTCAGCACGGCCTCGATACGCTCGCGGTCCTCGTCGATCGAGGCGCCCCCGATCTTCTTCTTGACCACCGAATAGCCACGATCGAGGTAGGTCTGCATCTCGCGTGTCAGGCCCTCGATGCCCTGGCCCGGCCAGTAGTAGCCGCCGGCCGCGTACACGAACACCTTGCGGTCCGGCGTGGCGTTGCCGTAGCGCTCGGCCAGCAGCTGGAACAGGGGCTTGCCGGCGATCTTCGCGATCGCGTCCCACACGGCCATGTCGATCGTGCCGACCGCCACCGAGCGTTCGCCGTGACCGCCCGGCTTCTCGTTGATCATCATCGCGGCCCACGCCTTGTGGGCGTCGAGGTTCTCGCCGTTTTCATCGACATAAGTCGTCGGATCGGCTTCGAGCAGGCGCGGGATGAAGCGCTCGCGCATCAGCGCGCCCTGGCCGTAGCGGCCGTTCGAGTTGAAGCCGTAGCCGATCACCGGCTTGCCGTCGCGGACCACGTCGGTGACCACCGCGACGAGGCTCAGCGTCATCTTGGAGAAGTCGATGTAGGCGTTGCGGATGTTGGACTTGATGGGCTTGGTGATCTCGCGGATTTCGACGATTCTCATGGGGTTGTTGCGGATTCGTTGGTTCGGGACGGGTCGTATGATGTTGCTCACCGCACCCAACGTCCAATGCCGCTTTGTCGGGCCGTGATGCCGTGACGGCATCACCGCATCTTCCTGATCGACCCGATGAATCTGTCCTGGTTCGAAGACTTTCTCGCGCTCTCCTCCACCGGCAACTTTTCGCGCGCAGCCGAAACGCGGCACATGACGCAGCCGGCCTTCAGCCGTCGCATCAAGTCGCTCGAGGCGTGGCTCGGCGTCGCGCTGGTCGATCGCGCCGTGCAGCCGATCGTGCTGACCGATGCCGGCTCCTGGTTCGTCAACGTCGCGCGCGACCAGCTCGCTCGCATCGCTCGCCTGCCCGGCGATGCGCGTGCGGTCGAGGACGCGCGGGCCGCGACGTTGCACTTCGCCGCGACCCATGCGTTGTCGCTGACCTTCGTCCCATCGTGGTTGCGCAGCCTCGAGGCGCGCGTCGCGTCGACGCCGATCGAGCTGATGTCGGACGTGCTGCAGCGCTGCGAGGACAGCATGCTCGAGCAGCGCGTCGACTTCATGCTGTGCCATGCGCATCCCCAGGTCCCGGGGCGACTCGATCGACGCGTCCCTTCGGCGACGATCGGACACGACGCCCTGCTGCCGGT
>JANXTA010000010.1 GCA_025356395.1 Betaproteobacteria bacterium | reverse complement strand
TGGCTGTATGCCGACAATCCGGACAAGGCCATGAAGGTCGCATGAAGGGTCTGCCGATGGATCATCACGAGTTGGCACTGCGCATGTCGCGAGGCGTCTGTCTTGCGGCTGCCTTGCTGGTTGTCTCGCACGCGCGAGGCGCGGAAGAGGTGGTCGCGGCGATCGAGGCCGCCGATCCGCCCGCCGATGCCAGGGAACGAGCCAGCGCACTGCTCGACGACGACGTGCTGTCCGAGAAGCCGGTGACCCCGGGACTGCGTGGCTTCTATCAGTTCGAGGGCGCGTACACGCTCCCCAAGCCCGCGCATTGGTCGAAGCTGAAAAACCGGCTCGAGCTCGGCACGCAGGGACAGTTCTCCGATTCGGTGAAATGGAAGGTCAGCGGTCGCGCGGACTACGACGCGATCTACGACCTGAGCGACTTCTATTCGTCGCAGGTGAAGAAGGATCAGCGTTTCCAGGCCGACTTCCGCGAGACCTACCTCGACATCGCGGCGGGCGACGTCGACTTTCGCCTGGGACGCCAGCAGATCGTCTGGGGCGAGGTCGTCGGCCTGTTCTTCGCCGACGTGGTGTCGGCCAAGGATCTGCGCGAAACCGTGCTGACCGATTTCGATCTGCTGCGCATCCCGCAATGGGCCGCGCGCGCCGAGTACTTCAAGGGCGATACCCATCTCGAGGCGATCTGGATCCCGATCCCCACGGTCGACAACATCGGCAAGCCGGGTAGCGCCTTCTACGCCTATCCGCCGGCCGCGCCCGCAGGCTACGGCTACTTCATCAACGACGAGAAGAAGCCGAAGCACGACGGGACCAACCAGAATTTCGGCGTTCGGTTGTCGACGCTGGTCAAGGGATGGGACGGCGCGCTGTTCGCCTATCGCAGCGTGGACGCGTCACCGACCTATCTGCGTTCGATCGTCAATACGCCCGCGCCGACCTTCGTCTACACCCCGGTCCACGAGAAGGTCACGCAATACGGCGCCACGATCGCCAAGGACCTCGACGATTTCGTGATCAAGGGCGAAGCGGTCTATGCGATGGGACGCGAATTCAACGTGTCGCGGCTCAACCAGACCGACGGCGTCGTCGGTCAGCGCTACCTCGACTACATCGTGAGCTTCGAATTCGGACTCCCGGACGACGCGCGTGTCAACCTGCAGCTCTTCCAGCGCTACTTCACCAACCACGATCCGGATATCATCCCGAAGAAGTTCGAGAGCGGGGCGAGCGTGTTCTGGTCGGGCAAGTGGGGCAGCCATTTCTCACCGCAGATTCTCGCGATCCACAGCCTGAACCGCAACGACTGGATGCTGCGGCCGAAGGTGACCTGGAACTTCGAGAAGAACTGGCGCGCCGCCGCCGGCTTCGATTTCTTCGGCGGCCACCCGACCGGGCTTTTCGGTCAGTTCGATCGACAGGATCGGGCGTACGTCGAGCTGCGTCGCAGTTTCTAGTCGCGGCGCGTCGGGTTGCCGACCATCAGGCGTTCGATCGGCAGGCGCAACGACCGTGATTTTGCGGCGTTGCCGGCGCCCACGCGCCCCATGAACACAGCGCTTTCGGCCGCGGCCTTGCCGACCTCGGCTTCGAGCAGGGTAGCGATGCGACCCGCGTCGCGTGTCATGCCATCGGTCTTCGAGAAGGTCAGTCGCGTGCGAAAGTAGCGGGCGAAGATCAGCGGCGTCAGTTCGGGTTGCAACTGCAGGCCGAGCTGGTCGGCGGTGAGCCAGAAGCGCTGCAGGGCCCTACCTCCCGCGATGAAGTCGTCGATGCCTTCAGCCGGTCGCTTCGCCACGAGGACGAAGTGCGCCGCGCACATCAGCGCCGGCAGCACATCCAGCTGCAGGCGCGGTGTCCACGTGCCCGCCAGGAAGCGATTGAAGAAGTGCACGCGGCCCCAGCTCTGCATGACCCAGCGCATCAGTCGGGCGGTCATCGGGTCGAGGCCGATCGCGGCTTCGGGGACTCGGTCGTTGCTGAAGGTCGCGCCCCATTCGATCGCATCGCGATGGACGAGATACGCCTCCGGCATCGTCAGTCGCAGGCGGGCGCTCTTGAACAGCAGCGAGGCCACGCGTCTGCGGGCGTTGCCCTCGCGCCAGACCACGTCGTAATCGTCGCCGACCGAAGCCATCAGGGCGTTGCGCTCGACGGCCGTCAGCGGCCGTCGCTGCAGCGGCCTGCGATTCACGGTCCGCGATTCGATGAAGGACGCGAGGGGATCCGGTTCGACGGATGCATCGGCCACCAGACGCACGTCGACCAGCGGCGCATTCATGGCTGCCTCCGCACGCCGCGTGACGTCGAGGCGGAGGCGGTGGACCGACGCGGCGATCCGCATGGTTTCGAGCAGGGCGCCGAGCGCGATCTGGCTGGCGCTGCCGTCGAGGTCGTAGACGCAGTCGTGTCGGGTATCGAAGGCGTGGACGACCACATGGCCGTCGTCGACGATCTCGAAACGGAAGCTCTGACGGTTGTCCCCGCTGGGTGCCCAGCGTGCACGATCGAGAATGTCGTCGAGCGGGCGCTCGAACGTCGTCGTCATCGACGTGGTGCCGGGATCTTCAGCTGACGCCGTGCGAGCGCCAGGGTCAGCCGTTGCATCAGGTTGCTGTTGCCGCCCGGCCGCCAGGTTCGCGTCAGCCGATAGCGGTAGGCGTCGAAGTGAACGCCGCGCGGCGCGACGATGAGCTTGCCGCGCTTGAGGAGGATCTTGAGCGCTTCGGTCGCTGCGAAGCCGGCGCACAGCTGGCAGGCCATCACGGTCGAAGGGCCGCGCTTCTCCTCGAAATTGACGCGCGAGCGATCGACCAGATAGGCGAGTTGCAGCATGCGCGGGGAGAGGCCGAGCAGGAAGCGGATGGCCTGCTCGTCCGGCGAGAGCCCATCGAGCTGGAAGTAGTCCTCGAAGCTCATGCCGCCCGGAAGGAAGTTGAGCAGCGCGACGCCCATGCCCAGCGGGGCTGCAGTGACCGCGGGGATGCCGAGTTCGGCGCAGCGCGCGAAGACCTTGCGACGGATGTCGAGCGCGAAGTAGTCGAGTCCATCGACATACAGGTCGACGCCTTCGAGGAAACGATCGATACGATCCGCTTCGACGCCCATCGGGAAGCGCTCGATGTCCAGTTCGGGGTTGATGTCGAGCGCCATCTCCGCGAGGACGTCGATCTTCGGACGATCGAGCGTGGAAACCGTCGCGCCCGCCTGCCGATTGAAGTTGGCGATCGCGAATCGATCGAAGTCGGCGATGTGGAAGGCACCGATACCGAGACGGGCGAGAGTCAGCAGGTGACTTCCGCCCACGCCGCCGAGACCGGCGACCGCGATGCGCTTGCCTTTGAGTCGCTGTTGCTCGTCGGCGGTGACCCAGCCGAGATTGCGCGAGAACGCTTCGTCGTAGACAAATGAAGAGTCGCTCACGGCGTATGGACCTTCTGGATGGCGAGTCGTCGCGAGACGCGCTCGGCACTCAACTGAGCTTGCCCAGCCGTCCCATGATGCCGCGCTCTTCGCTCTCCGAGAAGAAGTACGGATAGAGCGACTTCTCGACACGAGCCTGTTCGGGATGTCCGCCGAACTTCTGGATTTGCGAACCCGAATGCGAGAAGCGCAGCCGCAGCAAGACGGCGGGTGCATTGACGCGCGTGTTCAGGCGTTCGGGACCGCACTGTTCGAAACCCAGCATCTGTTCGTAGAACCGCACGTGACGCGGATTGACCTCGATCAGCAGGTCCGAAAACCCGTTCATGCGATGCGAGTAGATGTAGGCGATGTGGAACAGCGTGGCCAGCACGCGCTTGGAACGGATCGCCCCGTCGACGGCGAGCTTGGTGAACTCGCAGATCCTGGCACCCTCGTCTCGCATCGCATCCATCTCGTCGCGGTAGAGGTCGTCGACCAGCAGACCGTCGGGCGAATCGAAACCGATGCTGATGGTGGCCATCGGCGCGGTGCCGTGGGACGCGACCAGCGTGATGCGATTGGGTTGATGTTTGGCGTGCCACGCGATCTTGTAGCCGCGCCACGCATACATCTTGTTGACCAGCATGCTGGCCGTGTTGCGGCGGCCATCGCTGTCCGCTAGGCGAACCTTGAACAGCGTCTGATTGAGCGCCAGTTCGCGCGCGCCTTCGGAATCGGGCTGATTAACGACCAGCGAGGTGAGCGATCTCGGTGCGTCGTAAGGAACACCAACGATCGTACGACCGCCGAGATCGTCCGGGACGGTCGGGCTTTCGCCGGATGCTTCCGAGGGGGAACGCCAACTCTTCAACGCTGTCACTCCGCTAAGACTTTGTGCGCCCTCCCCAAATCCCAATTCAGCGCAATCAGACAAATCGCGCAAGGGTGCGGAGCCTTTTGATCATGCTAGCACACGAGAAATATAGTTTCGTACCGCAAACGAAGGCGACACTTGCGCTCGGATCGTCCTTCTGTATCGACGACACCCATCACAACTTGAGGAAGGCCCTGATGCGCGATCTTTCGGCATGGTGGATGCCTTTTACGGCAAACCGCAATTTCAAGGAAGCACCTCGGATGTTCGTCTCGGCCGAGGGCATGTTCTACAAAACCGACGAGGGCCGTGAAATCCTCGACGGCACTGCAGGCCTCTGGTGCGTCAATGCGGGGCATGCTCAGCCGCGCATCACGAAGGCGATCTGCGACGGTGCGCAATTGCTCGATTTTGCGCCTACTTTCCAGATGGGCCACCCGACCGCATTCGAACTCGCCGAGCGCCTGATCGACTTCACCGGCGGCAAGTTCTCGCAGGTTTTCTACACCAACTCGGGATCCGAAGGCGTCGACACCGCCTTGAAGATAGCGATCGCCTATCACCGGGTCCGTGGCGAAGGCACCCGCACCCGACTGATCGGGCGGGAGCGCGGCTACCACGGCGTTGGCTTCGGTGGCATTTCCGTCGGCGGCATGGCCAACAACCGCAAATGGTTCGGCTCCCTGCTGACGGGCGTCGATCACATGCCGCACACGCACGATCCCGAACGCAACGCCTTCACACGCGGCGTGCCGGCACACGGCGCCGAACTTGCCGATCGGCTCGAGGCCATCGTGGCGCTGCACGACGCGTCGACCATCGCCGCCGTGATCGTCGAACCGGTCGCGGGTTCGACCGGCGTGCTGATACCTCCCGTCGGCTACCTCAAGAGGCTGAGGGACATGTGCACGCGCCACGGCATCCTCCTGATCTTCGATGAGGTGATCACCGGGTTTGGCCGTCTCGGGACGCCGTTCGCAACGGATTATTTCGGCGTCGAACCCGACCTGATGGTGGTGGCCAAGGGCATCACCAACGGCTGCGTCCCGATGGGCGCCGTCTTCGTCAAGCCGCATGTGCACGATGCCTTTATGCACGGTCCTGCAGGGGCCATCGAGTTCTTCCACGGCTACACCTACTCGGGACACCCGCTGGCCTGCGCGGCGGCGCTCGCGACGCTCGACGTCTACGAAGAGACCGGCGCATTCGCCAACGCAGCGGCGCTGTCGGCGACCCTGGAGGCCGAGTTGCACGCGTTGAAGGGGCGGCCCCATGTGATCGACATCCGCAATCTCGGACTGGTCGGCGGTGTCGAACTCGCTGCGCGCGAAGGCCAGCCGGGCGCGCGCGGCATGGAAGTCTTCAGGCGGGCCTACGAACGCGGCGTGCTCCTGCGGGTCACGGGCGACACGCTCGCCATGTCACCCCCGCTGCTGATCGATGTTTCGCAGATCCGTCAGCTCTGCCGCACGCTCGGCGAAGTCCTCGACACAATCGAATGAGCGACCGGCCAGCGCGATGAACCATGGCGTCGGAAGCGCGCGTCTGCGATACTCCGGCCCCGGATTACCGGGTCCGGCGCGAACTTAGACGCCATCTCCTCCGGCTCCTCTTCCTTCGAAATCCAAGACCACGGTGACAGAAACCGAAATATCCGTGTCCGCGACGCATGCGGACGAACGCGAATCCACGGACCTCGCGACCGTAGCAACGAGCGAAGTCACCGACGCTCCCGCCCAAGTCGACTTCGGCAGTTTCGGTCTCGACGCCACCATCCTCCGCGCGCTGACCGAGCAGGGCTACAAGATTCCCACGCCGATCCAGGTGCAGGCGATTCCGGTCGTCATCTCGGGCCGCGACGTGATGGGTGCTGCGCAGACCGGCACGGGCAAGACCGCCGGATTCGCCTTGCCGATCATCCAGAACCTGCTGGCGCTGTCGAGCAACAGCGCATCGCCCGCCCGTCATCCGGTGCGCGCGCTGATGCTGATGCCGACGCGCGAACTGGCCGACCAGGTCGCCAACAACGTGGCGCGCTATGCGCAGTACACCAACCTGCGTTCGACGGTGGTGTTCGGCGGTGTCGACATGGCGCCGCAGACCGCTGCGCTGCGCGCAGGCGTTGAGCTGCTGATCGCGACGCCGGGTCGTCTGCTCGATCACGTCCAGCAGAAGACGGTGAACCTGTCGCAGGTGCAGGTGCTGGTGCTCGACGAAGCCGACCGGATGCTCGACATGGGCTTCCTGCCGGACCTTCAACGGATCATCAACCTGCTGCCGGCCAAGCGCCAGAACCTGCTGTTCTCGGCCACGTTCTCCAACGAGATCAAGCGACTCGCGCAGAGCTTCCAGAAAGATCCGGTGGTCATCGAGGTCGCGCGCCGCAACGCCACCGCAGAGTTGGTCCAGCAGATCGTCTACGCGATGCCGTCGGACCAGAAGCGGGCTGCCGTCGCGCACATCATTCGCGAGCGCGCGCTGAAGCAGGTGCTGGTGTTCTCGAACACCAAGATCGGCACCGGGCGCCTCGCGCGCGAGCTCAAGAACGAAGGCATCAACGCCGACGCGATCCATGGCGACAAGACACAGAAGGACCGCATGATCGCGCTCGAAGCCTTCAAGAAGGGCGAGACCGACGTCCTGGTCGCGACCGATGTGGCTGCGCGTGGACTGGATATCGTCGAGCTTCCCGCGGTCATCAACTACGACCTGCCGTATGCGCCGGAGGATTACATCCATCGCATCGGACGGACGGGTCGCGCGGGAGCCTCGGGTATCGCCATCTCCTTGATGGCGCCGGAGGAAGAGCGCCTTCTGGCCGAGATCGAGAAGCTCACCAAGCGACCTCTCGAACGCGCCGTCCTCGAAGGGCTGCGCCCGCGTGAACGCGAGCGCGAGCGTCGCGACGAACGCAGGCCGGCGCCCATGCGACCAGAACGCGAGCAGGACAGCGCGGGCCAGCAGGCCGGACCGCGTGCGCCGCGTTATGCGTCGCGCAGTCGCGGTCACCACGAAGTCGTCGACGACTTCTTCGTGAAGCCTTACGAGCCGCAGACCGACCCCATGCCCGTCGCGGCTTCGGAACCTGCTCCGGTGGCTGCCGGCACCCCCAGGCCCGTGCGCCGGATCGCGGCGTTGCTGGGCGGCTCCAGGAAGACCTGAGCGGTCAGCGCCGTGGTGGCGCCGCGTCGGCGTTCGCCCACCGGCGGCCCCAGGCGCGGGTTGCTTCTTCCCAGAATGACGAAACGCTCCTCGTGTCCGCCACGTCGAGTTGCAGGTGACACGCGGCCGCCAGCAGCGCCGGCAATGGCCGCGCGGGATCGAGCGGCGCCGCGCCGTTGCTCTTCGCCAGCTTGCGGCCCCCGGCGTCGACGACCAGTGGCACATGGAGCGTGCGTGGCCGAGGCAGGCCCAACGCGTCCTGCAGCAAGCGCTGGCGGGGCGTCGAATCGAGCAGGTCGGACCCTCGCACGACATCGGTGACGCCCTGCGCTGCGTCGTCGACCACCACGGCAAGTTGATAGGCCCAGAAGCCGTCCGCGCGGCGGACCACGAAATCGCCCACTTCGCGTTCCAGGTCCTGGTGCACCGTCCCGACGGCGCGATCGTGGAACGTGGACTCGCCGGCAGGCACGCGCATCCGCCAGGCTCGAGCTGTGCGCCCGGCAAGCCCATGTCGACAAGTCCCCGGATACACGGCCGCGACCGTCGCAGAGCCTTCGATCTCACGCCGCGAGCAGCCGCAGGGATACACGCATCCCTGCTCGCGAAGTCGCTCGAACGCGCGCTCGTACAACGCATGGCGCGCACGCTGCCGCACGATCGTGCCGTCCCATCGAAAGCCGTGGCTGTCGAGCACGGCGACGATCTGCTCGGCGGATCCCGGCACCTCGCGTGGCGTGTCGAGGTCTTCGAGGCGGACGAGCCATCGCCCTCCGTTCGCGCGGACATCGAGCCAGCTGGCCATCGCGGCGACCAGCGACCCAACATGCAGCGGGCCTGTCGGCGATGGTGCGAAGCGGCCGGTCATCTGATGCATCGACGTCTTCCGTCCTGTCGGGGCTCGATCGGGCGTTGCGCGAACGCCTGCGCCGGGCCGAAATTGCGGTCGAAAGCCCAAAAAGGAGGGGGTGCTTGCCATAATGCGTGACGGCCCCGAAAAGAATACGGGTCGTTCATGCGGACCCCCGCATTCTTGCGCCAATCGTCCGTTGCACGATGTCTCGTCCGCAGGCCGTGACGTCCGTCCACTCACGTCATTCAGAACGCCATTCATCGTGATCCGGCCGTCCGACTCGATTCTCGAACCGATCGATACGCCCCGCGCGGGGCAGGGTTCCATCAACCTCCGCGTACGCCTGGAGCTGCTCGACATCGCGGGACGCAGCGGCATGTTCGCGGGCTGGTTCACGATCGCGGCCACCGTCTTCGTGTACCTCCTGCTCGGCGACTTCACGCAGCTCTGGCTGGTCGGCTGGGCGATCGCGATGGTGGCGGTCTCGATCGTCCGTATCGGCACGTCGCTGCTCTGGCATCGCCAGCGTACGGCGGAGAAACGGCGCGTCGAGGGCCAGATGGGCGTCCGCATCGACCCTCTGCGCCTGCGCCGCTGGGAACGCATCCACGCGGCCGTCGCGTGCTGTGCCGGCATGGCGTGGGCCTCCCTCGTCCTGCTCGTGGTCCCGGGAGGCGAGCGTGTCTCGCTGATGGTGGGCTGCACCCTGACCATCGCGCTGGTCTTCGCTAGCAGCTTCCACGCGACCAATCGCCTGGCGCTGCTGGCCTTCGCGATCCCCATCGTCGTGGCGGAAGAGTTCAACCTGATGCAGCTCGCCGTCGAGTACCGCAACGTGCTCGCGATCGGATGGCTGGGTCTCGTCGTCGTGCTGTATTTCATGCCGCGCATTTCATCGGTGTCGTTGCGCGATGGCCTGACGGCGCGCATCGCCCACGAACGCCGCGCGTCGGAGCAGACCGCGCTGCTGGAGACCGCTCCCCTCGGCATCCTCGTGGTCCGCGACCTGCGCATCGTCGTCTGCAACGGGGCGCTGCTGAAGACCCTCGGCTATGCCCGCAAGGAAGAACTGCTCGGCCAGAGCGTGCGCGTCCTCTTTCCCGATGACGATGCATGGCGCCAGGCGGTCAAGACCGGCCTGTCGGCGCATCGCGGTCCGGCGCCGCCCCAGATCGTCCGTCGCCGTCGCCGCGACGGCTCGATCGTCGACGTCATGCACCACGTGGCGGTCGTGCACGGCGCGAACGGCGAGAGCGAGTACATCGGCATCTACGAAGACATCCAAGATCGCGTGGCGATCGAGGAGGGCTACAAGCATGCCGTCCGCATGCAACGCCTCGTGTTCGAGTCGGCCGGCGAGGGCATCGCCATCGTCAGCGATGGCGTCATCGAACAGGCGAACCAGGCGCTCTCGGACCTCGTCGGCATCCCGGTGAGTCAATTGACCGCGCGACCGCTGCAATCGATCTTCGAGGATCCGCACGGCTGGGCCGAGATCGAGAAGCGTTTCCAGCGCCTCGGCAACACGCTCAAGCTCGAACGCAGGATCGTGCGCTCCGACGGCCGCGCGATCTGGGCGAACGTGACCGGATGCCTGGTCGACGCGCCGGTCGACGCGGAGCAGCCGACGCTGGCGCCCTCGGCCGTCAAACGTTCGATCTGGATTCTCGCCGACCTGTCGGTGCAGAAGCAGAAGGAGGCCGAGAACTGGCATCACGCCAACCACGACGTGATGACGGGCCTGCCCAATCGTCGCTTCCTCCAGGATCGTCTCGACCAGGCGCTCGCGTTCGCGAGACGCGACGGCCGTCGCGTCGCGGTCGTCGAGCTCGACCTCGACGGATTCAAGTCGGTCAACGACACCTACGGCCACCGCTTTGGCGATGCGGTCCTTGAGGAAGTCGCGCGCCGCCTCTCAATGGTGGTTCGCGAACTTGACACGGTCGGGCGCTGGGGCGGCGACGAGTTCGTGCTGGTACTCAAGGAGATCGGGTCGCGCGAGATCGTCGAGGAGACCGTCAAACGCGTCATCGCACGGCTTTCGGAACCCATCGTCTACATGGGTCAGAACCTGTCGATCGGGGCGAGCATCGGCATCGCGATGTTCCCCGATCACGGCGAGGAGGTCGAGGTGCTGATGCTGGCCGCCGACCTCGCCATGTACGAAAGCAAGGCGAGCGGCGGCAACACCTGGCGCTTCTCGGTGCCGGCGGCGCATGCGCCACGCGGCAAGTACCGGCCGTCCGCCAGTCAGGTCTCGACGACCGACACCTGACGGACGTCGACGTCGATCAGCTCGCGGCGAGTTGCGCGTGCTGGTCGCGCAGTTCGTCGAGCGTGCTGATGAAGCGAGCCAGCCGCTCCCGCTCCTGCGCCACGACGTCCGCCGGCGCCTTGCCGACGAAGCGTTCGTTCGATAGCTTGCCGTTGGCCTTCTGGATCTCGCCTTCGAGGCGAACCATTTCCTTCGATATCCGCTCGCGCTCCTCGACCACGTCGATCTTCACGTCGAGCATCAGCAGCGTGTCGCCGACCACCTGGACCGGTGCCGTGCCAGCCGTGGTGTCGAGCGCTTCGACGATCGTGACTTCGGACAGCCGGGCCAGCGCCTTGAGATACGGCGCACTGGCCGCCAGACGTGTCCGCGCGGCCTCAGTCCGGCCCGCCGCGACAAGCGGCACCTTCTGCGCCGGCGACATGCGCATCGCGCCGCGCAGGTTGCGGACCGCATCGACGGCGGCCTTGAGATCGACGACCCACTGGTCCGCGGCGGCATCGATCTTGTCGGGTTGCGCCACCGGATAGCGCCGCATCATGATGCTGGCCGTCTCGCCCTCGGCGATGGTGCCCGCGAGCGGCGCGACCTTCTGCCACAGCTCTTCGGTGATGAACGGAATCACCGGATGGGCAAGGCGCAAGGTCGTCTCGAGCACGCGCAGCAGCGTGCGTCGCGTCGCGCGTTTCTGTGCGTCGGTACCGGTCTGCAACTGGACCTTCGCGAGTTCGAGATACCAGTCGCAGTATTCGTCCCACACGAACTGGTAGATCGCCGAAGCGGCGTTGTCGAAGCGATATTCCTCGAAGCCCTTCGCGACCTCGGCTTCCGCGCGCTGCAGGCGGCTGACGATCCAGCGGTCGGCCTGCGAGAAGTCCAGCGCAGTGACTCCCTTCGCGTCGGGACCACAGTCGTGCTCGCACGGATCGAGGCCGCGGGCCGATGCGTCGAGACCCTCGACATTCATCAGCACGAAGCGGGTGGCGTTCCACAGCTTGTTGCAGAAGTTGCGATAGCCCTCGCAGCGCGACAGGTCGAAGTTCAGCGTCATCGACAGTGGCGCGAGCGCGGCGAATGTGAAGCGCAACGCATCCGCGCCGAAGGGCGGGATGCCGTCCTTGAAGTTCTTGCGGACGTACCGCTCCGCGCGTTCCTTGTGGGCCGCGAGCAGCAGGCCCTGCGTCGACTTGGCGACCAGCGACTCGAGGTCGATGCCGTCGATCAGGTCGAGCGGATCGAGCGTGTTGCCCTTCGACTTCGACATCTTGTTGCCGTCGGCGTCGCGCACCATCGCGTTGATGTAGACGTCGCGAAACGGCACCTGGTCGGTGAAGTGCAAGGTCATCATGATCATCCGGGCGACCCAGAAGAAGATGATGTCGTTGCCGGTCACGAGCACGTCGGACGGCAGAAAGGTCGCGAGGTCGGGCGACTCGTCGGGCCAGCCCAGCGACGCGAACGGCACGAGCTGCGACGAGAACCAGGTGTCGAGCACGTCGGCGTCCTGGCGCAACGGTCCGACGTAGCCCGCGGCCACCGCCTTGCTCGTGGCTTCTTCGAGACTGCGCGCGACGATGAAGGTCTCGCCGTCGACCGGCGTGCCGTCGGTGTGCCATGCCGGGATCTGATGGCCCCACCAGAGCTGACGCGACAGGCACCAGTCCTGGATGTTGGACAGCCAGTGGTTGTAGGTCGCCTTCCAATGCTCCGGATAGAAGCGCACCTGGCCGCTCTCGACCGCCGCGAGGCCCCGCGCCGCAAGCCCCTCCATCGTTAGGAACCACTGGTCGGTCAGCATCGGCTCGACCACGACGCCGGTGCGACCCGACTTGGGTTGCGCCATCGTGTGCGGTTTCGCTTCCACGAGATAGCCGTCGCGTTCGAGTTGCGCGACGACGGCCTTGCGGGCCAGGTAACGATCCATGCCCTGGAACTCGAGCGGGCCGTTCTCGTTGATCTTCGCGTCGAGCGTGAAGATCACGATCAACGGCAGGTCGTGGCGCAGTGCCGCGCCGTAGTCGTTGAAGTCGTGCGCGCCGGTGATCTTCACGCAGCCCGAGCCGAAGGCCATGTCGACCATGGTGTCGGCCACGATCGGGATTATCCGATCGCACAGCGGCAGGACGACCTGGCGACCGACCAGGTGTCGGTAACGCGGGTCGTCCGGATGCACGGCGACCGCGCCGTCGGCCAGCATCGTCTCGGGTCGCGTGGTCGCGATGGTCAGGCCGCGAATCACCGTGCGCTGGCCCTCGGCGTCGATGATCTCCTGCGGGCCGTCGACGAACGGATAGACGATGTACCAGAGCGTCCCTTGCACTTCCTCGTTCTCGACCTCGAGGTCCGAGACCGCGGTCATCATCACGGGGTCCCAGTTGACCAGCCGCTTGCCGCGATAGATCAGCCCATCCTCGTGCAACTTGTTGAAGGCCTCGACGACCGCGCGGTTCATGTGCGCGTCCATCGTGTAGTAGCCGGCCTGCTGGCCATCGACATCGGCGTACTGCCAGTTGGCAGAATCGCCGAGGCGCCGCATCTGGCGCGTGATGGTCGAGCCCGACAGCTGCTTCCATTCGCGCACCTTCTCGACGAAGGCCTCGCGTCCCAGTTCGGCGCGGCTCGTGCCCTTCGCCTCGAGCTGGCGCTCGACCACGATCTGCGTGGCGATACCGGCGTGATCCGTGCCGACCACCCAGTTGGTGTTGAAGCCACGCATGCGGTGATAGCGGACCAGCACGTCCATCAACGTCTGCTGGAACGCATGGCCCATGTGCAGCGTGCCGGTGACGTTGGGCGGCGGCAACTGGATGCAGTAGGCGTTGGCCGGATCGTGCGCGTCAGGGTGGTGCGCGAAGTAGCCGCGCTGCTCCCAGAGCGGATACCAGTGCGCCTCGATCGCGTGCGGCTCGAAGCTCTTGGTCAGGCTCGACGCCGGTGCGTCGACTAGCGCGGTCGCTTCAGGTGGATTGGGGGTGTGGAGGGGCATCGACGGCTCGTTCTCTGGCAGACTGACAAAACCGATAATGTTAATGGAGAAGCTCGGCGATGCCGTGAAAAGCATCGACGAGCCTGGCGCGCCCGTCGCGGCGTACCCAACAAGCGGACGGAGATTCGGAATGGCGAGGAATGCAAGGTGGTGGCTGGATGGCGCAAACGACAGCGGCCGCGCGGCACTCGTGGCGGGACTGACGCTGCTGACGATCGCCGGTTGCGCGACGCCGCCCGCCAGGTCCGGTCCGACTGGCCCTTCGCCATCCCGACCCGCCGCTGCCACCGCCGCATCGGGCGCACCGGTCGGCTCGCCACCAGGTGCGGGCGGTGCCCCCCCGACGGCGGCCGCCGGGGCCACACCCGCGACATTGCCCGGAACGCGACCCGACAACGCGACGCTCAAGCCCTTCCGCGAAGTGATCGCCGGCGCGACCGAGATGAAGGGTCTGTTCTCGCTGTGGCAGAAGGACGACAAGGTGTGGATCGAGATCTCCGCCGATCGCCTCGACCAGCCGTTCTTCTTCTCGTACAACATCAGCGACTCGGTCGGCGAACGTGGCGCCTACGCGAGCCAGATGGGTCGTCGCCACATGGTCGTCTTCCACCGCGTCGGCAACGCGATGCAGCTGATCGCGAAGAACACGCGCTTCATTGCCGCCGCGGGCTCGCCGACGGAGCGGGCCGTGCGCCAGAGCTTCTCGGACAGCCTGATCGGCAGCGCGCCCGTGCTGTCGCAGCCGCATGCTGAAAGCAAGTCGGTGTTGATCGATGCCAGCGCGCTGCTGATGACCGACATCCCCGGTTACTCGACCACGCTCGAAACGGCGTTCCGCATCAGCTACACGCTCGACCGCGCGAACTCCAGCTTCGTCAAGGTGCGGGCCGACGACAAGAGCGCGAGCTTCGCCGTGCGCGATCATTTCTCGACGTCGCGCCTGCCCGGTTTCAATCCCATCCCCAATCCCCTGTCGCTGGTCCCGCCGGTCTCTCCACCGACCACGCCGCCCGATGCGCGCAGCGTCTTCATCGGCTTCGTCTACAACTTTGCGGCTTTGCCCGAACCGATGCGTCCGCGTTACGCGGATGACCGGGTCGGCTACTTCACGACCAACATCGCCGACTACACCGGCGACAGCGCGCCGAATGCGCGGACCTTCCTCGTCAACCGCTGGCGCCTCGAGAAGAAGGACCCGTCGGCGGCACTGTCCGAACCGAAGGAGCCGATCGTGTTCTGGGTGGATCGCAACGTCCCCACGACTTATCGCGACACCATCGTCGAGGGCATCCTGGCCTGGAACAAGGCGTTCGAGAGGATCGGCTATTCGAACGCCATCGTCGCGAAGATCCAGCCCGACGACGCGGACTTCGACACGCTCGACGCGCGTCACGCCGCGGTGCGGTGGTTCCTCGGCGCCGACGCCGGCTTCGCCATCGGCCCCTCGCACACCGATCCGCGGACCGGCGAGATCCTCGATGCGGACATCGCCATCCCCGACGTTTTCACGCGCAATGCAAAGACGCTGATCAGCGAGTCGCTGCCGCAGCCGAAGTCGCACGAAGGATCCGTCAGTGCGTCCGATGAACACGCCATGCAATGCGACTTCGCGATGGAGGCAATCGGCGAAGAGGCGTTCGCGCTGGGCCTGCTCGATGCGCGCGGCGAAGTGCTTGCCGACAGCGCCCAGGCCGACCGCTTCGCGCGCGACTACCTTCGCGGTGTCGTCACGCACGAGGTCGGCCATACGCTCGGATTGCGCCACAACTTCCACGCGTCGACGATCCGCACGACGGCGCAGTTGCAGGACGCCGCCTACACGAAGGCCAACGGCATGACGGGCTCGGTGATGGACTACACGCCGTTCAACATCGCGACCCGCGACGAGCAGCAGGGCGAGTACGTGATGAGCGGCCTCGGACCCTACGACTACTGGGCGATCGAGTACGCGTACAAGACGATCGACGCGCCGACCGCCGAGGCCGAGCGTCCGGAACTGGCGCGCATCGCGGCCCGCAGCACCGATCCCACGCTCGCGTTCGCGACCGACGAGGATGCCGATGCCGGCCCCGACGGCATGGACCCCGAGGTCAATCGCTTCGACCTCGGCAACGACCCGCTGGCCTATTACCGCAAGCGCTTCGCCCTGTCCCGCGAACTGTGGGATCGTCTGCAGAATCGCACGATGACGTCCGACGAGAGCTACCTGGTCGTGCGTCGCAACCTCGAGCGTGGCTTCAACGAGATCAGCCGTGCGGCACCGTTGATCGCCAAGTACGTCGGTGGCGTGCGCACCAGCCGCAATCACGTCGCGTCCGGGAGTGCGGCGAGCAAGGTCGCGTTCGATTCCGGTGGGGCGCTCTACGTCCCGGTCGAGGCAGCCCGCCAGAAGCAGGCGCTCGACCTGCTGGCCACGCAGCTGTTCTCGATCGACAGCTTCCGCTTCAAGCCCGAGTTCATCAGCCGCCTGGGCATCGACTACCTCGATCGGGGCGATCCCAACGGCAGCAACAAGACGGCGTTCTACCTGCCCGGCCGGGTTCTCGCGATCCAGACCGGTGCTCTCGAACACCTGATGTCCGATCCCGTCGCGCGGCGTATCGGCGATGCCGAGAACATGAGCGGCCGCCCTCGTGATCTGCTCACGCTGACGCAGCTCTACGGGTCGTTGCAGAGCGCGATCTGGAGCGAGCTCGCGGCCGGCAAGGACATCTCGCGCATGCGCCGCAACCTGCAGCGCGAGCATCTGAGGCGTATGGTGGGGACGTTGTTGACGCCGCGCTCCGCGACGCTGGCCGACGAGCGCAGCATCCAGCGCGACAACGCCATCGCGTTGAAGGGGTCGATGCAACGCGCGCTGGCCGGCAACCGCCTCTCACCCGAAAGCCGCTCGCATCTGCGCGAGAGCATCGCGACGATTGACGACGCGCTGCGGGCCAACATGCTCAGGTTCGGCGCGTGATGCCGCATCAGGTCGATCCGGTTTCCGTGGACCCGACGACTGGTGGCGAGGAGGAGAAGCCGATCGTCCTCGCTAGCTCGCACGCCGAGATGCCGAAGCTCGACGCCCGTGGGGCGTCGATCGTTACGTTGGCGGTGCTGGCTTCGCTGTTCGCGCTGCAGATGGCCGCGCCCTTCGTGATTCCGGTCGTGGTCGCCGTGCTGCTGGCCTATGCGCTCGGCCCGGCGGTGTCGTTCCTCGAGCGGGGTCGCGTGCCACGCTGGCTGGGGGCGATGCTGATCATGAGCGCGCTGATCGCGAGTTGCGCGGGTAGCGTATATGCGCTGCGCTTCCAAGGCCAGGCCATCATCGATCAGGTGCCGGCGGTCGTGAAGAAGGTCTCGCGAGCGATCGACGCCTTCGATTCGGGCCAGGGCCGGGGTCTCGAGAACGTGCGCCGCGCCGCCGACGCGTTGCAGAAAGCCACCGATCAGGCCACCGGTAATACCGGTGGTGGCGGAACGGTGGTCGTCGTGCAGCAATCCGGCATGCAGATCAAGGACCTGTTCCTGAGCGGCGGCCGCAGTGCGCTGGCGGTCGTCGGGCAGATGACGATGATCGTCTTCCTGTCGTTCTTCATCCTGCTCGCCGGCGACAAGTTCAAGCGCAAGTTCGTCAAGGTGGCGGGTCGCACGCTGGCGGAAAAGAAGATCTCCGTGCAGATGTTCGAGCAGATCAACCGCTCGATTCAACGCTTCATGGCGATGCTGCTGGTCGCCAACGTCGTGCTGGCGTTCATGACCTGGGCGGCATTCCGAATCGTCGGGCTCGAGAACGCAGGCACCTGGGCGATCGTAGCCGGCGTTCTGCACATCGTTCCATATTTCGGTCCGGTGGTCGTCGCCGTTGCGACCGGCATCGCCGCACTGATGCAATTCGGCTCGATCGGCATGGCCGCGCTGGTCGCCGGCCTGTCGCTGGTCATCGCCGCGCTGGTGGGTGTGGTGCTGACGACCTGGATGGCCGGCCGCATCGCGAAGATGAACACCGTCGCCGTGTTCATCGGCCTGCTGCTGTTCGGCTGGATCTGGGGCGTGTGGGGCGTGCTGCTGAGCGTGCCCATCGTCGTGATCGTCAAGGTCGTGTCGGACCACGTCGAAGGGCTCAAGGCGTTCGCCGAATTCCTGGGCGATTGAGGTGCGGGTTCAGAACCACGTGCCTGTCTCCGGTGGTGGGGGTCGTGCATTTAGTGGCTGGCGGGAACGTTCCCGTCCGCGCAACAAAGGATTGCCGGGTCGAAGCGATCCGCAGTCAGCATTCGGAGAATCGCTGTCGCTGCGTCCGGCTCGATCGGTGCCTGTGGCGCGAGCAGGGCGGGGCGGATCGGTTTACAGGTCATCGAGGGCTTTGGAGGCGTTGATCGGGGGAAAGCAGTCTGCTGCGACCCGGCACACGGACCACCCACGCACTCGCGAAACGGCCGCGGCTGCCTTCGCCATACCCGTGCTGGCCCGGCCAGCACTTTTCATGCGAGCACGCCGGCGTCCAGGAAGGTCGCGAACAACAGGCCTGCGAAGCACAGCAGCCCGATCAGCGCACAGCCGTTGACGATCGTCTCGGCGTCGATCTCCTCGCCTCGGTAGGGCACGAAGCGGTGCAGGGACGAGACCGGTCGGCTTTCTGTCTCCGGCGTTGATGGGTCGTGCATGGCGGTTTCTCCTGGGTGGTGGGATGTCGTCCGAGACAGCGGCGGGCCGTCCCGATGGTTCGTCGACGCATTTCGTCCTGCGGACAGCGTTGCCGATGGGAGACGGGTGCGGCCCCGGACGGGGTATCCGGGGATTCGTGGGTGATCCGTAGGTCGGCCGGCGTGAAGCTTCGGTGTCGGCAATCCAGCCGTGCGACTTCGGAGCTTTCCATGTACCTGAGCAGCAAACCCAGTCCGTTGGAGCAAGCCGGTGCCTATCCCGAAACGCAGCGTGCCGGCCTGCGCATCGCGCCGGTCATCGGCGAGCCGACCGGCGTGTTCGTGGTCATCGAGATGTCGATCCTGGTGATCGTCACGGCGCTTGCGATGGTGTCGATCATCGTGTCGAACAGCGAAGACGGCCGCGTCGATCGGGAAAGCGCATCGGGTGCGCACGTCCAGCAGCACGCGGACCGTGACGGAAGTGTCGGCACCGACCGGCGACCAGCCGCCGATTCCTCCACGCGATGAGCTCGGTGCGCTGCCGTCCCGTCACGTGCTCCCGTACGCCAGTTTCATGAGTGTTCATGCAATCGTCAGCAGCAAGTTCGCACGACCTTTCTATTGCGGGAAGGCCGTCGGTGCCTTTAAATGCGCGGATGCCTGCACGCCATTCGCGTCCGGCTGGCCGGACGACGTCCACGGGGCCAGCGATCTCACCCCTACCCGCATCGCCTTCGACCGCCCATGGCATGGTCCTGCAGCGAGACCGGCTGCATGCGCTGATCGATGCGCGCTTGCCGGGTGCGGTGTGGCTGCACGGACCGACTGGAGCGGGCAAGACGGTGCTGTTGCGGTCCTGGCTGCAACGCGACGACGCGCCATCGATCTGGCTGACCGCTGATGAACGCCATCGCGATCCCGCTGCGTTGTTCGCGGCGATCACGGCGATCGCCTTTGCGCACTGCGCGGGGCCACTTCCCGCGTTCTCGCCGGAGCACCGCGACGAGCCCGCGGTTTTCGCGCGCGGCTTCTTCACGCGACTCGACCAGGCTCTGCCGGAGACCCTCGCGTTCGTGGTCGACGATGTCCACCACCTGGTCGGCACGACCGCACCGCTGCTCGCCTTCGCAATCGAAGCTTTCGGCGGCCGCCGCAAGCTCTGCTTCGCGTCACAGCTCCTTCCTGACGCCGCGTTCGCGCCGCAGCTCGCCGGATCGCGGCTGTGGATCGTCGGCCATCGGATGCTCGCGTTCGACGTCGACGAGGCCCGTGCGCTCGCGACCCGCTTCGGCACGCCCGAACCGGTCCTCGATGCGCTGGTCGGCGCGACCGAAGGCTGGGCAGCGGGATTGATGCTGGCGATGCAACTCGGCTCCTCAGGCGGGACCGGCGACGGATCGGGTGATCCGCTCGAAGCCGTGCGCACGCCGCTCGCGCTGCTGATCGCGGGGCAGGTCCTCGGCGGTGCCAGCGGCGACGACCTGCGGCGACTGCGCCTGATGGCCGAACTGCCGCAGATCCCGATCGAGCTCGGCGAAGTCGATCCCGACTGGGCTTCGGCCTGCAAGCGACTGCAGGGTCTGGCGGAGCGTGGGCTCTTCGTGGAGCGCCTGAGTGCGGATCGGAAGGCTTCTTCGGTCGACGTGCCTGGTTCAAAGGTTCGACATCTCTCGAAGGGTTGCTGGCGGCTGCACGACCTGTTCCGCAACGCGCTGCGCGAGCCGGGGACCATCGGCGAGCCAGACCAGGTGCTCGGTGCGCAGCTGGTCGACCATTTGCTCGCGATCGAACGGCTCGACCTGGCGTGGCAGCTCGCTGCGCGCCTCGGGGCCGAGTGCCTTGCCGCAGTGATCGGCGCGCACGGTGCCGCTGCGCTGCGCGATACCCATCTGCTGGCGCTGCTGCAGATGGCGGCGCCGCATGCAGACCGGACGGTGCCGACGATCGCGATCTGGCAGGCTCGCGGGTTGATCGGCAATGATCATGCGGCGGCGCTTGAAGCCTGCGAGGAGGCGTACGCGGGCTTCGAGGCCGCGGGCGACGCCGACGGTGCAGCGCTGTCGATCGCGCTTGCACTGTTCATTGTCTTCGCGACGATCGATAACGTCGGTGCGATCACGGCCTGGATTGAGCGCTTCAAACAGGTGAATCGCGCGTCGCTCGAACACGCAACTGCGGGCGAGCACTCGGCGCTCCGCGTGGCCGGCGAGGTTGTCCATGACCAACTGGTCGGCGGGCGGCCGCAGGCGCCGCTCTCTGGCACCCTACTACAGGATCGCCTTATGGTTCACGTCGCAGCCGAGGTCCTTTCTGCCAACGAGACGATCCTTGCCGGATCGCTGCTCGTGGCGGCGATGCGCCGCGCGATCCGCGGCGCTGATGTCGATCTCGAAATTCTTCGCGTTGAGGCGCTGCCGTCATTTGCCCGCTCGGCCCCCCACATTCGGGCTAGCTGGAACATCGAAAACGGCTTTCATTTTGTCCGTGGTGGCGTACCGGCGCGTGCGCGCGGCTGTTTCGGCAACGCGCTGACCCTTGCCGACGAGAATTCTTTGTTTCAGCCGCGGGTCGGTGCGTTGATCGGTCTTGCCCGCCTCGAACTGGGACTTGGCGACACTTTGCGCGCGCAGGAGATGATCGACGCACTTGAAGGGCTGGGTGCCGAGCGACTCGGCCGACAGCGTGGTTGGATACTTCATTTGCGCGCGCGGGCTGACATGCTCTTGGGGCATGCGGAAGTGGCACTCAAGCGCATCGACCAAGCGGAACAACTGATCCTTGAGATGGGGTTTCCCAGGTCAACGTTGGTCATCCTCGATCTGGACCGCCTTCAGATGCTTTACGCGATGGGGCTGGTTGAAGAGAGCTTTGCCATCGCGCGACGGGTGATTGCAGCGAGTTCACCCGGTGATGCAACTCACTTCTCTTGCATGCTCGGAATGCTCGAAGTCCACGCGCGATGGCACGAGGATCGGCAGCACGCCGTCTCGCTTCTCGAAAGGCACCTGCCCAAAGCCCGGACGTTGGACGCGATGGCTTACCTGCCGCTTCTTCCGGAAGTCGCCGCGCAGACTGCCGCCTATGGGCTGAGCCATGGCATTGAGAATGACTTTCTCGCGCAGGTTGTCGTGCTTCGCGGGTTGTCGGCGCCTAGTGATGCGCCTGCCAATTGGCCTTGGCCCGTTCGCGTCGAAGTGCTTCGTCCGTTCCGCATCGTCCTCGCCGGCGCGCCACTGTCCTTCTCGGGCAAGGTGCAGCAGAAGCCGCTCGAACTGCTGAAGTACCTGGCTTGTCATCGTGACCTCGTGTCCGATTTGTCGTCGGTTGCAACGGCGCTATGGCCCGATGCGGAGGACCCAGCGGCGAAGAAGAGTCTTGAAGTCACGGTTTCGCGGCTAAGAAAGCTGCTCAACGACGACACACTGGTGCTCGTCAAGGAAGGGAAGGTCTCGCTCGACGCTAGACGAGTCACCTCCGATGCAAAGGACTTTGTCGAGGCGACGCTCGAAGCCGAAGCGGTTGTCGCAGGACGACACGAACCTGCGAAAGTCATCGCGCTCGGTGAGCGACTGCTAGGACTGTTCCATGAACTACCTCTCGAGCACGAGGAGTCGACCGCTTGGCGAGAAGGAACGCGTGAGCGCTTTAGGGCGGCCTTCGTGCGCGCCGCGCGCGCCTTGATTGCTTATTGGCACCAGAGCGGCGATGCTGCGCGCGCGCAGACCCTGATCGAAGCAGCGTTGGCCCGTGAGCCGCTGGCAGAGAACCTGTATCGCTTGCTGATTCAGGCTCACTTGGATGCCGGTAACCACACGGAAGCGATGCGCGTCTACCGGCAGTGCCGACAGATGCTTTCCGTGTTGATCGGCGCACAACCGTCCATCGAGACTGAGCGCCTGAAGAACCTAATCCAACTTTAGGGAGTAGTCATGAACCGTCTCGTATTTGTCCTGCTGTTGCTGACATCCTCCGCGTCGTTTGCGGGAAACGGCGATGCAGTGCCTCTCTGTCCGACAGGGTCGCCGCCGGACTGCGTGGTCCCAAACTGGGGCCAAATCAACCCCGGCGTACCCGACGATGCCAGCCTCGCGACCGGTAACCCCTCGCTGGCTGCGGCACCCACCTCGAATGCCCAGCGCATCGCCGTTCAACTGATGTCGGTCGCCGCCCCCGCCAGCGTGATGACGTCGAACACGCGTTCGACCGTCAAGGCAGTCGTCTCGCCGAAGGGCCTGTTCGCCAAGGAGACCGATGCGTTGACCTCGGCACTCAAGCGCGCACGGTTCAACGGGGACGGCAGCATCGTGAGCGGTGAAGCGGCGATTGCGCGTGCTGCGGCCGAGGCGCAGCGGAAGGCCGGCAACAAGTATTTCCTGACGATCTACGTCAAGGTGCCGCAGACCCTGAGTCCCGACGAGGGTGGACTGCTCGACAAGAAGGTTCGCTCGGTCAACGAGATTTTCGTCGGGCCTGGCTATTCGTCCGTGAAGCCGAAGACCTGAAATCAGGGCGATCTGCAAGACAAGATGAGCCTCGCTCTGCGCGTCTCTTTGGGCGAACACGTGCGTGTTGTAAGGCTCCGTCGGTGACACGATTTGTGGTCGTAGCGTCGGCGGACGACGGGTATTTCTTTCTGACTTTAACGAGGTGGAAAATACGACAAGATCAGATTGTCGAACTCGCGATGGATTAGTTGGCTGACGTGGGTGGTGGGTGGGGTCAAGTTGAACCTGATGGTCTTTCCGCCGCCGACCACGGCGCCGTAAGTGTTTAACGACTGATCCATTTCAGTCGAAACGAGGGCATCGGCACGAAGAGCCGATGCCCTTTTCATTTATCAAATGGCCCGGTGGGACGATTCGCGGTCACTCTCACTCGCCTTTGCTAGCTGATCGAAAGCACTCCGCCGCATGATCATCGACCATCCCCATTGCCTGCATATACGCGTACAGATCGTCGAGCCCACGAACCTGAATCCCCGCGCGATCAGGTCCTTCGACAACGCATCCGATAACTCCGTCCGCGCCGGCGCCCGTTCGCCTGCGGGTCGACGGTTGGCGATCGGCACACCCCCGACCCAGCTCCACAAATAGGGCACCAACCCTCCGAACTCGTCGATCAACGGCAACACCGCGTGCGCGTTGTTGATCGCCGAGCCGATCTTCAGCCGGTTGCGCACGATGCCGGCATCGCCCACAAGTCGCGTCATGTCGGCCTCGCCGTAACGCGCGATCTTCTTCGCGTCCCATCCGTCGAACGCCGCGTGATAGTTCTCGCGCTTGGCCAGGATCGTCGACCACGACAGCCCGGCCTGGGCGCCTTCAAGGTTTAGCATCTCGAAGAGTCGCGTCTCGTCCGTGCACGGCACGCCCCATTCCTCGTCGTGATAGACGCGGTAGAGCGCATTGGCCGGATTGGCCCAGCTGCAGCGCACGAGCGTCGATGGTTCGTTCATGGATCGTTCGCAGGATTCCGGAGGAGTCTTCGCATGGCGAAGCGGATGCCGGCGGAGTTCAATCTGACGCTTCGACGAAGCTTTCCGCCACCGCACTATGGCTTGACCGAACGGTCGATGGCGCTAGAAGGAAACCTGTGGGTGGCACCGCTCAGGACATGGCCGGCGCGGCGTCGCCGGACGGGGCCGATGGAACATCGGAGGTTCGATACGTGCCCGTACCGAGCAACTTGCCGCGCACGCGATCGATGTGCAGCTTGAGCGTGTAGAGCTCGTCGGCATACGACAGCGGGACCACAAGGTGATTGACCTTGCCTTCGATGTGGGCGAGTCGCGCGAGGTGCTTCGTACGCCGTTCGGCTTGTGCTTTCGCGTCGCGGGGCTGGTCGACATCGGACCCCGAAGCCGTGACGTCCACTTCGTTCTCCACCTCCCGCAACTGACCGTACCAGCGATAGACCCGCGAGCGTACGCGCCACGTGTAGAGCGGCGGCAGGATGCGCGACAGCGGAATGAGCAGCGCTAGCATCGGCACGATGATCACGCCCATCCGCTCGATCAGGTTGGCCAGCCAGAACGGCAGGTAGCGCTGCAGGAAGGGCGGGCCGTTCTTGTAGAAACGCTCGGCGACGGGCGAGACCGGCACCTCGGTGTACTGGTCGTTCGGAAACTCGCCGGCCTTGCGAAACCATCCGGCCGTCCCATGCACTTCGGTGGCCGCCTCCATCAACAGTTCGATGATCGCCGGATGCGTCGTGCTCCTCGCGACCAGTGTCGCGGTCGGCGCGATCAGTTGCACGTCCTCGTGCGGCAGGTCCTTCTCGAGCGCGACGATGCCGCGCGGCAGGACGACGTGCTTGAGGAAAGGCAGGCGACGCGAATAGGCCTCGGCCTGGTCGAAGTTGAACAGGCGGATGCCCGGCGTCTGCAGCAGCATCTGCACCATCGGTGCGTCGGGGGCTGTCACCAGCATCACCGCGTCGAGCGAGCCGTCGAGCAGCTTCATCACCGCCGGCGTGTCGTCGAGACTGCTGAGCGTGACCTCGCCATCCTGGATCCGGTTGGCGGCGAACAACTGGTTCGCGAGGCGCGGCCCACCACTGCCGCGCGGACCGACGTTCAGCGTCAGGCCACGGAACTCGCCGAGCTGTGTGATGGCCGTCGGAGGCGGGAGCCTGTCGGTGCGCCGGACCGGCTTCGCGTGCGCCCCGATGACCGGCATCGTCGGCATGATCTCGGCCGGTGTCGTCGGCTTGACCTTGGACAACGCGGCTTCGCGATAAAAGATCCACACCGGTTCGACGAACAGGCTGCCGAGCGACACAAGTCCCCGACGCATCGAGACTTCGTCATTGGTCGTGCCGCTCTGGACGAAGGCAATGTCGGCATCCGACTTCCCGGTGTCGAGCGAATGCAGGTTCTGCATCGAGCCCTCCGACGAGCGGATCTCCATCGTGATGTGGTGCTTCGCGAGGACGTCGCGATACTGCTCGGCGAAGTCCTGATAGGCGCTGCCTCCGACCCCGCCGGCCATGATGATCCGGTTCGGCGGTGTCGGATCGATGGCCACGTAGGCGACCCACAAAAGGACGCCGACCACGAGCACCACCGGCGCGTAGGTCGTCAGCAAATCGCGAAAGGAGATAACCGAGAAGTGCAGCAGGCGAGGCATGGCGTTCCCGGAGGCGGATCAGCGACTAGGCGCTGTCGGGCGGCAATGCGCGCAGGCGGGCGATCTCCTCGTCGACCGCGCGTCCCACGACATCGCGCAACGCCTCCGCAACGTGCGATCGCAGGTTGGCCTGTAACTGCGCGAGCGCGGTCTCCACTTCGGCATGGACCGCCTGCGCGACGCGGGCGTCGAGCTCGGTCTCGATGCGCGCGCTCAGGTTCTCGAGCACCGCGGCGCGCACGCGTTCCGCGAACACGGCCGGGTCTTCCTGCGGCGTGTCAGCCGCTGCTGCGATGGTTGCCATTTCGGGCTCATCGAACGCGCCGGATCGCGCGCCGTGCGGGCCGTCGTGATCCTGCGATAGGCGGAACGCATCAGGCTGATGGACGTGATGCGCGTCGTCTTCCGCGTGAACCTCGTGGGCATGATCGGCGGAAGAGACATGGAACGAGGGCGTCAGGTAGCCCTCGATCTCGTGATGTTCGTCATGACCGATGACGAGCTGGTCGGCCATCAGCGTGTCTTCGGCGGACATCGCCTCGTGCTGCGCCGCCCGCGACTCGACGCTCGTCGGTGCCTGGTCTACAGGGGACGGACGCACGTTGCCCGTGCGCAGGATCTGCGTCAGGACGGGCAGGTCGTCGTCGTCCTCGTTCATGCAGCGGATGCGGCGAGGTCGTGGCGATGCAGCGGGTAGCCACGGTCCTTGTAGAACTTCCAGCGCGCGCGTCCCGCCTCGAGATCGTCCTGCTCGGCCTCGACGACTTCGATCATCCGTTCGAAGCGACCGAAGAACGCCGGCTGCTCACGGTCCAGATTGACGAGCAGGTCGTGATGGATGCACGCATCGGCATCCTCGGGTCCGGCCAGCAGCACCGGGGTCACCTTCGCGAGTGGATCGCGGGCGCGGCAATGCGGAACGAAGTCGAGCTGCGAGAACGTCCAGAGCAGCCGATCGAAGGTCGCGAGCATCGACTCGCTTCCGTAGAACACCACCGGCAAACCGGTGCCGTAGACCTTGCGCGCGAGGCGGCACGCGTAGGCCAGCTTGGCCGGGGCGTTGACGTGGAAGTCGATCTGCGTCATCCGGCGCGACCGGATGCGGTCGGCTGACGCTGAATCGCTTTCATCGTCGACATCAGTCAGGCCGCGCGGGCTTCGAGGAACGCCGTCAGCAAAGGCACCGGGCGACCGGTGGCTCCCTTGGCCGCACCGCTCTTCCAGGCCGTGCCGGCGATGTCGAGGTGGGCCCAGCGGTACGCCTTCGTGTAGCGCGACAGGAAGCAGGCCGCGGTGATGCTGCCGCCCGGTCGACCGCCGATGTTGGCCATGTCGGCGAAGTTGGACTTGAGCTGCTCCTGATAGTCGTCCTCCACCGGCATGCGCCACGCGGCATCGCCCGACGCCTTGGACGCGGCGAGGATCTCAGTCGCGAGTTCGTCGTCGGTCGAGAACAGGCCGGAGTTGACGTGGCCGAGCGCGATCACGCAGGCGCCGGTCAGCGTGGCGATGTCGATCACCGCCGCCGGCTTGAAGCGCTCGGCATAGGTCAGTGCGTCGCACAGCACCAGGCGACCTTCGGCATCGGTGTTGAGGATCTCGATGGTCTGGCCCGACATGCTGGTGACGATGTCGCCCGGCCGCGTGGCGTCGCCGCCCGGCATGTTCTCGCTGGCCGCGATGACGCCGACCACGTTGATCTTCAGGCCCATCTCGGCGATCGCGCGGAAGGTGCCGAGCACGGAGCCGGCGCCGCACATGTCGTACTTCATCTCGTCCATCGAGTCGCCGGGCTTGAGCGAGATGCCGCCGGTATCGAACGTGATGCCCTTGCCGACAAGGACCACCGGCGCGTCCTTGCTCTTGCCGCCCGACCAGGTCATGACGATCAGCTTCGGCGGCTGGGCCGAGGATTGCGAGACCGACAGGAACGAGCCCATCTTGAGCTGCTCCATCTGCTTCCTGTCCAGGACCTCGGTCTTGAAGCCGAACTCCTTGGCGATCTGCTTCGCGGTGTCCGCGAGGTAGGTCGGCGTGCAAATGTTGGGCGGTAGGTTGCCGAGACGCTTCGTCAGCTCGCAGCCGTTCGCGAGCGCGACGCCCATCGCCACCGCCTTGGCGGTCGACGCGGCATCGGCCTTCTCGACCGGAAACACGATCTTCGCCAGTGTCCCGTCGTCTTCCTTCTTGCTCTTCAGCTCGTCGGTACGAAACACGGCTTCGCGGGCCGCGACGACGATGGCGCGAACCGTGTCGGCGGCGTTCATGCCGGCGATCGGCACTTCGCCGAGGGTGAACAGCGCGCTGACCGCGCCGCTCGCATCGAGCGTCTTGACCGCAGCTTTCACGACCTCGGCTAGACCCTTGGCCTTGAACTCTTCCTGCTTGCCGAGACCCACGATCAGGACCCGCTCGGCAGCGATGCCGGACACGCCCGTCATCATCAGGACCGCACCGCGTTTGAGGGGCAGATCGTTGCGCTTGGCAGCCGTTGCAAGGGCACCGCCGGAGGCTACATCGACGAGGCTGGCGGCGGGCGTGAGCTTGTGATCGGCATAGACGCCGACCACGATGCAGCCGCTCTTGATGCGGTCGGGCGTACCAGCTTTCGTGCTAAATTCCATGTGAGATTTCCTCTTGTCGTCGGGTTCTGCACGAGTTTTGCAGAGCGCGCGATTATCTCGGTGCCGGCCTCGTTCGTCAAAGCGACCCATTCGGACGACTTGAGCTCGTGCGCACGCCCCGCGGCGCATCGTCGTATCCGGGATTGCATTTCGCCTCCGACCTCATCCGATGATCTTCGAACGATCGCTCGTGCGCGAGCTCGTCAACACCGCCAGCGCGATCTTCATCGCCCTGCTCACCATCGTCCTGACGATCGCACTGGTCCGCGTACTCGGTCAGGCCGCGGCGGGGCAGGTCGACAACGCCGCGGTGCTCGCGCTGATCATGTTCGCGGCGCTCAACAACCTGCCGGTGCTGCTGCAGCTCGCCGTCTTCGTCGCGATCCTGCTGACGATGACGCGCAGCTATCGCGACTCCGAGATGGTGGTCTGGCAGTCGTCCGGTCTCGGACTGCAGCGCTGGCTGCGGCCGGTCCTTCTGTTCGTGGTCCCGGTCTCGGCGGCGGTCGCGATGACCAGCCTGTTCGTCGCGCCGTGGGCCAACCAACAGGCCAGCGAGTTCAGGGCCCGCTTCGAGCAGCGCACCGAAGTCGCGCGCGTGGCGCCCGGCCAGTTCCGCGAGTCGGCCGACGGCTCCAAGGTCTTCTTCGTCGAGGGCTTCGATCCGTCCACCGCCTCGGTCCAGAACGTCCTCGTCAACACCATTCGCGACGGCAAGGTCAGCGTTATCGTGTCCAGGACCGGCGTCGTCGAGCGCCACGCGAACGGCGACGAGTTTCTGGTGATGAGCAACGGCCGCCGCTACGAAGGCACGCCGGGCAAGCCCGACTATAAGGTCATGGAGTTCGAGAAGTACGGCGTGCGCATCGAGAGCAAGAACCCCGATTTCTCGAACGACGACTCCGCGAAGATCCGCTCGACGATGGACCTGGTCGCCGACCCGCTGCCGCGTGCGAAGGGCGAGCTGGTGTGGCGGATCGGGCTGCCTCTGTCGGTCATCGCGCTCGCGGTCCTCGCGATTCCGTTGTCGTTCGTCAACGCGCGGGCCGGTCGTTCGGCCAACCTGATCGTCGCGCTGCTCGTCTACTTCGTCTACAACAACGCGATGAACGTCGTGCAGAGCTGGACCAGCCGTGGCCGCTTCGCCTTCGGCCTCACGTGGTGGATCGTGCATGTGCTGGTCATCGCGTTCGCGATCGGCATGCTGACCTGGCGCAATCGCGTCCCGCAGACGATCCGTTCGCGGATCCGTGCCGCGCGTCTCGCGCACTCTGCATGACGCAGGCTCGTCGATGAACTTCCGGATAGGCATCGTCCAGCGCTACCTCGCGCGCGAGATCCTGCTGGCGGTCGCGCTGGTCCTCGTGGCGCTGCTGGTGCTCTACACGTCGTTCGACTTTATCAACGAGGTCAACGACGTCGGCAAGAACGGCTACCGCATCGAGCAGGCTGCCCTGTTCGTGCTGCTGCAGGTCCCCGCACGTGCCTACGAACTGTTGCCGATCGCGGCCCTGATCGGCACGATCTATGCGCTCGCGCAACTGGCCTCGCATTCGGAGTTCACCATCCTTCGCGTGGCGGGGCTGTCGACGGCCGGTGCAGTGCGGCTGGTGATGGTCCCGGGCCTAATGCTGGTCGCTTTCACGCTGCTGCTCGGGGAGGTGGTCACGCCACGCGTCGAGACGCTGACGCAGAAGCTGGCCCTGAAGGCCGGATCGGGTCCGGTGGCGCGCGGCTTTCGCAGCGGTCTCTGGGTCAAGGACAACGCGACGACGCCCGACGGCAAGGTGCTGGTGCGCTTCGTCAACATCGGCACGGTCGGTGCCGACAACAGCCTGAACAACATCAAGGTCTACGAATTCGATACGGCCTTGCGGCTGCAGAACATCGCCTTCGCCGAGCGCGGCAAGTTCGTGCCGCCGCGATCGTGGCGGCTGACGAACGTGACCGACACCCGCTTCGTCAACCTCGGCGGGACCGACGCGCCCGACAAGGTCGAGGTCACGCGCGAGGCCGAGCGCCTGTGGCAATCGGACCTCAACCCGCAACTGCTGGCGGTGCTCATGGTCACGCCCGAGCGCATGGCCGCGCGCAACCTCGAAACCTACATCAAGCATCTGGAGGAGAACAAGCAGACTGCCGAGCGCTATCAGATCGCCTTCTGGAAGAAGATTTTCTATCCGTTCGCGGTGCTGGTGATGATGGCGCTCGCGTTGCCGTTCGCGTACCTGCATTTCCGCTCGGGCGGCATCAGCTTCAAGATCTTCACGGGGATCATGCTGGGCATCGGCTTCTACCTGCTCAACAACCTGTTCTCGCATCTCGGGCTGTTGAATACGTGGCCGCCGATCGTATCCGCGGCCGCGCCGAGTTTGGTTGTGCTCGCGGCCGCGCTGGCCGCATTGCGATGGGTGGAGCGACGATGACACAGGGACTGATCCTCTTCGGCCACGGAGCGCGCGATCCGCGCTGGGCCGAGCCTTTCGAGCGCCTGCGCGATCAGGTTTCGGCGCGGCGCAGCGAGACCCCCGTGACGCTGGCCTTCCTCGAGATCATGAAGCCCGATCTCGACGCGGCGGCCGATGCGCTGATCGCCCAGGGCTGCACGCGCCTGACGATTGTGCCGATCTTCTTCGGTCAGGGCGCGCACCTCAGGCGCGACCTCCCCGAGAAGGTCGACGCGTTGCAAAGACGCCTGCCCGCCATCGACGTCGCAGTCGCCGATGCCGCCGGCGAGGACGACGCGGTCCTCGCGGCGATCGCCGACTACTGCGTCCGTTCTGCCTGAGCCTTCTGCGGCATCTTCAGGCTGAGCGCGATGGTGGTGCCGAGGATCGCGAGGATCACGGCCAGCGAGACCAGGGGCGGAATGTGGAACACCCCGGCGGCCAGCATCTTCGCGCCCACGAACAGCAGGATCACCGCCAGGCCATAGGGCAGCAGGTGGAAGCGGTCGGCCATGTCGGCGAGCAGGAAGAACATCGCGCGCAGCCCCAGCACCGCGAAGATGTTTGAGGTCAGCACGATGAACGGGTCGGTGGTGATCGCGAAGATGGCCGGGATCGAATCGACCGCGAAGATCACGTCCGTCACGCCGATCAACGCGATGATCAATAGCAGCGGCGTGGCCATCCGCACACCCTTGTGCATCGTGGTCAGGTTCTCGCCGTCGTGATGGGGCGTCACGCGCATCACCTTTCGAAGCATCCGTAGCGCCGGGTTGGCGTCGAGGGAGCTCTTCTTGCCGACCGACGTCCACATCTTGATGCCGGTCAGAACCAGGAAGGCGCCGAAGACGTACAGGATCCAGTCGAAGCGTTCGATCAGCACCGAGCCCGCGAAGATCATCACGGCACGCAGCACGATGGCCGCGATGATGCCGATCATCAACGCGCGCTTCTGGAATTCGCCGGGCAACGCGAAGTACGTGAAGATCGTCAGGAAAACGAAGACGTTGTCGATCGCGAGCGACTTCTCGATCAGGTAGCCGGTCAGGAATTCGATGACGCGCGCATCGGCGACCTCACCGCCCGCGACGCGCGTCATCCACCACCACAGCAGTCCGGCGAAGACCAGCGAGAGGCCGACCCAGATCGCCGACCAGATGCCGGCTTCGCGCAGGCCGACCTGATGCGCGCCTTCCTTCTTCAGGACGACGAAGTCGACGATCAACGCGACGATGACGAATGCGGCGAAGCCGGTCCACAGCCAGGGGGTACCGATGGTGATCAAGAAGTGCTCCCGAAGGGATCGACGATGAAAGTCGATCGAACGCGACGCGGTACTCGCAAGCGCCGCCCGGTTGCCGAGACTTCCGTCGGAACATGGACGGAAAGCCCGCAAAGGTCTGGCTTGCAGCGGCGGTCGACGGGATGAGTGTGGTGCGACGTGGCGCGGCCTGCGGGACCGGACGTGGGTTCGACGTCGTGCTGACGACCCCGCAGTGAAAAGCGACTCCCCTCTGGAGTGAGGTGATTGAGTGCCGCGACCCGCCGCAAGTTCCCGATTTTTTTCGAGGCACTGGCGCTGGGCGAGTGGAATACGCGTGCGCCGCCTCGGTGCATCTACCAATAGCGGACGTTATTCCAGCGCCTAAAATTCGCGTCTTGGCAGGGACCGCAGACATCTCGCGTCCCGCACCGAATTGGCAGCAAGAAGGAGGAGGGGCGGCTCAGGCCGCCGCTTTTTGACGCGAAGGCAACCCCTTCGCGTTTTTTTTGCCTGTTTCAGATGATGGCGCGCGCGAGGCGTGCGGCATCCCCGAGATAGGTCGCCGGCGTGAGCGCCAACAGCCGGTCGCGCTCTCCGGCAGGAATCGCCAGCGTCGTGATGAAGGCCTGCAGTGCCTCGCGCGAGATGCCGGTGCCGCGCGTCAGCGCCTTGAGCTGCTCGTAGGGGTTCTCGACCCCATGACGACGCATCACGGTCTGGACCGGTTCGGCCAGCACTTCCCAGGCCGAGTCGAGATCCGCGGCGATCCTGCCGGCCTGCAACTCCAGCTTGTTCAGCCCTTTGAGACAGGAGTCGTAGGCCACCAGGCAGTAACCGAAAGCGACGCCGACGTTGCGCAGCACCGTCGAGTCGGTGAGGTCGCGCTGCCAGCGCGAGATCGGCAGCTTCTCGGACAGGTGGCGCAGGGTGGCGTTGGCGAGGCCGAGGTTGCCTTCGGAATTCTCGAAGTCGATCGGGTTGACCTTGTGCGGCATTGTCGACGAACCGATCTCTCCGGCCTTGGTCCGCTGTCCGAAGTAGCCGAGCGAGATGTAGCCCCAGATGTCATGGTCGAGGTCGAGCACGATCGCATTGGCGCGCGCGATGGCATCGAACAGCTCCGCCATCCAGTCGTGCGGCTCGATCTGGATCGTGTACGGGTTGAACACGAGACCCAGGTGCTGCTCGACGACCGCGCGAGAGAGGCCTTCCCAATCCGTGTCGGGGTAGGCGATGCGGTGCGCGTTGTAGTTGCCGACGGCGCCGTTCATCTTGGCCAGCACTTCCACATCGGCGATGCGCGTGATCGCGCGGCCAAGACGCGCGGCAACGTTCGCCATCTCCTTGCCCATCGTGGTCGGGCTGGCCGGTTGCCCGTGCGTGCGCGACATCATCGCCACGTCGGCGTGCTCGTGCGCCAGAGCCACGAGTCGCTCGCGCAGCGTTCGCAGTATCGGCACCAGCACCTCGTCGCGCGCGGCCTTGATCATCAGGCCGTGCGACGTGTTGTTGATGTCTTCCGAGGTGCACGCGAAGTGGATGAATTCGCTCGCGGCTTGAAGCTCGGTGGCCACCGCTTCGGAAGCCGCCGCTAACTGTTCCTTGAGCCAGTACTCGACCGCCTTGACGTCGTGATTGGTCACGGCCTCGATGGCCTTGATGCGTGCGGCGTCCTCGTCGGTGAAGCCGGCGACGAGGGTGGTCAACCAGGCTTGCGTCGTCGGCGAGAAGGGGGTGAGTCCTGCGAGCTGCGCGTTCGAGAGCGCGACCAGCCACGTCACCTCGACCTGCACGCGATGGCGCATGAAGCCGGCCTCGGACAGCAGCGGCCGCAGCCGATCGACCTTCGCGGCATAGCGACCGTCGAGCGGCGACAGCGCGTTGAGGGCAAAGCGGGCGAGGTCCGTGGCTTCAGGTTTCATGGCGAGTGAGGAGCTGGTTCGAAGCCGTCGTAAGGCGCAAATTCGGGCTTGCGGCGGGGCGCGAGTCTAGCATCGTGAGGGGTCGAAAACGCCCGGCTGGAGGGGCGTCGAAGCGGGTTCGGGGGTAAAGGCCCGATGCTATACTGCGTCGCCCGAATCGCTGGACCCACTCCCCAAAAATGAAGTTGATCGGCTCGATCACCAGCCCGTACGTGCGCAAGGTGCGTATCGTTATGGCCGAAAAGAAACTGGATTACCAGTTCGCGCTCGAAGACGTGTGGAGTGCCGACACCACCATCGGCGAGTCGAATCCGCTTGGCAAGGTCCCATGTCTGGTGATGGAAGACGGCGGGGCCGTGTTCGATTCGCGGGTCATCGTCGAATACCTCGACACGCTTACGCCGGTCGGCAAGCTGATTCCGGCCAGCGGTCGAGAGCGGGCCGAGGTCAAGTGCTGGGAAGCGCTGGCCGACGGACTCGCCGACGCAGGTCTGCTGATGCGCCTCGAGGAAACCCAGCGCGAGTCGACCGAACGCAGCGAGACATGGGTCGCCCGTCAGCACCGGAAGGTCGACGCGGCGATCCACGCGATGTCCATCGGTCTCGGCGACAGCCCGTGGTGCAATGGCAACCACTACTCGCTGGCTGACATCGCCGTCGGTTGCGCGCTCGACTGGCTAGCCTTTCGCTTCATCGAGATCGCGTGGCGCGACGAATATCCCAATCTCGCCCGGCTCGCCGATAAGCTCGCCGAACGCCCCTCGTTTCGCGAGACCGCGCCCAATAAATCTTGACGGGCGTCGCGCGGCGATTTGCGCCGCGTTTCGAACTAGGTTGCCCACATCCGTCAGTCGTCGCGACGACTTTGCGGTCGTTCCAGGGCTGCGTACGGCGGCACGCATATTGCGGTTAGTGGGTGAAGTAAACCCACGCAAAGAGAAGAATCATGTTCGCCAGGAAATTGGTCGTCACAGTCGCCCTGATAGCGCTTGCCGCGGCTGCTCACGCCGGATACGTCTCGATGCTCTCCGAGCCCACGACCGTCACGCTGGTGTTCGTGGCGCTCGCCACGATCGGCCTCGTCACGCATCGCAAGCAGCCCGCGCCTGCCGACGCCTGATCGGCTGTCTCAGCGGGCTCCGATCGCCGCCGAGATGGTCGCGGCGGTGGCCCGCAGGTCCCCGATCCACGCGTCGTTGAGACGGTCGGCTGGGGCCGTCAGCGACAGGCCGGCGACGACCTTGCCGCCGTCGTCGCGGATCGCCGCCGCGATGCATCGCACACCCATCTCCAGTTCCTCGTTGTCGCGCGAATAGCCATGTGCGCGAACCAGCGACAGCTCGCGCTCGAGTTGTGTCAGCTCCGTGATGCTGTTCGGCGTGTGACCCGACAACCCGGTTCGCATCGCATAGCTGCGGACCTGCCGCGGATCGTCCGAGGAGAGGAACAGCTTGCCGACCGACGTCAGGTGCAACGGCGCGCGACCGCCGATCGCCCTGACCACCTGGACCCCCGAAAACTCGTTGTAGGCCCGCTCGACATAGATGATCTCGTCGCCCTGGCGCACCGAGAGGTTGACCGTCTGGCCGGTACTCTTGTGGAGCGCGCGCATCGGATCGAGCGCGGCATCGCGCACCGAGAGGCGCGATTTCACCACGTTGCCGAGCTCGAGCAACCGCATGCCGAGCTGATAGCGACCCGGCTCGACCCGATCGACGAACCGCGCCAGCACCATGTCGTTGAGGATGCGATGCGCGGTCGACGAGTGGAGACCCGTGATTTGCGCGATGTGCTTGAGGCTGACCGGGTCGCGCTCCTTCGACAGCGCATCGATCAGCGCCATCATCCGCTCGATGACCTGGATCGTGGGCGTACGCGGCGCGCTCGGGGAAGGGTCGCTGTGCATCAGGCCGCAATCTTAGTCGCAAGCCCGGGCGCGTCAGGCCTTGAGCGCCTTCGCGCATTCGCCGACCAGCGTCGGGCCCCGATAGATCAGTCCGCTGTAGACCTGCACGAGACGGGCACCGGCATCGCGCTTGGCACGTGCGTCGCTGCCTTTGAGGATGCCGCCGACGCCGATGATGGGGATCTGGTCGCCGAGCCTGCGATGCAGTGCCTCGATCACCTTCGACGAAGCCTGCGTGAGCGGCGCGCCCGACAGGCCACCGGCCTCGTCGGCATGCGCCATGCCAGTCACGCCTTCGCGCGACAGGGTCGTGTTGGTCGCGATGACCCCGTCGATGTGGTGCGCGACGAGCGCTGCAGCGACGATATCGATCTGCGCGAGGTCGAGGTCCGGCGCGATCTTGACGGCCAGCGGCACGTAGCGGCCATGCTGATCGACGAGCTCTCCCTGGCGACGCTTGAGCGCGGACAGCAGCGCGTTGAGCTGGTCCTCGCCCTGCAGTTCGCGCAGATTCTTCGTGTTCGGCGACGAGATGTTGATGGTCACGTAGTCGGCGTGTGGGTAGACGCCCGTGAGACCGGTCAGGTAGTCGTCGGTCGCCTTCTCGATCGGCGTGTCGGCGTTCTTGCCGATGTTCAGCCCGAGGATGCCGCGCCGGCGGGTCCGATAGCTCGAACGCTTGACATTGTCAATGAACGCATCGAGTCCTGCGTTGTTGAAGCCCATGCGGTTGATCAACGCGTTCGCCGCCGGGATCCGGAACATGCGCGGCCGCGGGTTGCCCGGCTGCGCACGCGGCGTCACGGTGCCCACTTCGATGAAGCCGAAGCCCATGTTCGCCAGCGCGTCGATGTACGCGCCGTTCTTGTCCATGCCGGCTGCGAGTCCCACCGGGTTGCGGAAGGTTAGGCCCATGACGACGCGGGGATCGTCGGGAATCGACGGCGCGAGCATCCGTCCGAGTCCGACCGCATGCATGCGCTTCAGGTTGTCGAGCGTCAGGTTATGCGCGGTCTCAGCGTCGAGCGCGAACAGCGCATCACGGGCTAAAGGATAGAGGAGGTTGAGCGTCAAGGGCATTTCGCCCGCCGCAGCGGGCGAGCGGTGGGGCTTTCAGCGGCCGGCTTCAAGGTCGGACAGGTGGTGCCAGCGCCCCGCACGGAGCGCCTCGATCGGCTTGAAGTTGGCTTTGTAGGCCATGCTGGCGCTGCCGCTGATCCAGTAGCCGAGGTAGATGTAGGGCAGGGTCAGCGAGCGCGCCTGCGCGATCTGCCACAGCACGTTGAAGGTCCCGAAGCTCGCGCGTTCGACGCTCGTGTCGTAGAACGTGTAGACCGACGAAAGGCCGTCGTCGAGCACGTCGATGATGCTGACCATGCGCAGGACGCCTTCGGCATCGCGAAACTCGACGAGCCGCGTGTTGACCTTGCTCTGCAGGAGGAACTGGCTGTACTGGTCGCGGCTGTCGTGGTCCATGCCTCCACCCGCGTGGCGCGTCGTCTGATAGTCGCGATAGAGCGCGTAGTGCTCGGGATCGAAGGCGAGGGCGCAGATCCGTGCCGAGAGGTCGGCATGCTGCTTCGCAGCCCGCCGCTGACTGCGGTTGGGGACAAAGTCGGCCACGCAGACCCGAACCGGAATACATGCGCGGCAGCCGTCGCAATGCGGCCGATAGGTGAACAGACCCGAACGTCGGAAACCCGAGCGGACCAGTTCGCTGTAGACGTCGGCATTGATTAGGTGCCCCGGCGTGGCGACCTGCGAGCGCGCCAGGCGCAGCGGCAGGTAGCTGCACGGATAGGTCGCGGTCGCGTAGAACTGCAGGGTCGCGAACGGCAGATCTTTCAGTTGCGTCATGCCTGGCTGCGGTCGAAGTTCAGTTGCGTGATCTTAGTTTCGTGATCTCAGTGGCGTGGCCAGCCGAGCCGTTCGGGCCAGGCTTCGATCGCCGGTTGCTGCACCAGACTCGCGATCCTGCGACTGAAGTCCGCACGGGGAATCGGCCGTGCACCCATTGAGGCCAGATGCGTGGTCTGCTGCTGGCAGTCTAGCATCGGTATCGACTGGCTTCGAGCGAACGAGACGAGGTGCGCGAGAGCGATCTTCGAGGCATCGGTGACGCGCGTGAACATCGACTCGCCGTAGAACATATGACCGATGGCGACGCCGTAGAGGCCGCCGACCAGCTCGTCGTCGATCCACGTCTCGACCGAGTGCGCGATGCCCTGTCGGTGCAACGCCACGTAGGCAGCGATCATCTCGTCGACGATCCAGGTGCCACCGCCGGGATCGCGTGGCGCCGCGCAGGCTGCGATCACCTGTTCGAAGGCCGTGTCGCAGCGGATCGAGATGGACGGGTCGTCGATCGATCGTAGTAGGCGCTTGCGCAGCGAATGCGATACGCGAAACTCGTCGACGAACAAGACCATGCGCGGATCGGTGCTCCACCACAACACCGGGTCGCCTTCGCTGAACCACGGAAAGATGCCGTGACGATAGGCATCGACGAGGCTGGTCGGAGACAGGTCGCCGCCCGCGGCCAGCAGACCCGCTGGGTCGTGCAATGCAGTTTCGACCGGAGGAAACGGATCACCTGGCAGAAGCCAGTGGATCAAGGAACGGCGCTCACCGAGGCGGCGATCGCGATGGCTGCCTTGGGCGACCAGTCGATGGCTGCAGTATGCAGCTCGAAGTGACCGCGAAGCCGATCGGCGAAGAAGTGGCGCAGCGTCGTCGACACGGTCCTGAAGGCCAGGTCGTCCCAGGGAATGTTCGCTTCGTGGAAGAGCTGCACCTCGAGGCTCTCCTCGCCAGGCGCGAAGTCGATGTCGAGCAACTCCGCGCGGTAGAAGAGATGCACCTGATGGACGTGGACGACATCGAGCATCGTGAACAGCGGACCGAGCACGATGCGCGCACCGGCCTCCTCGTCGGTCTCGCGCGTGGCACCCGTCGCGACGGATTCGTCAACCTCGAGAAAGCCGGCCGGCAGGGTCCAGTAGTTGCGGCGCGGTTCGATAGCTCGACGGCAGAGCAGCACCTGTTCGCCCCAGACCGGCACGGTGCCGACGACCATGCGGGGATTGACGTAATGTATGGCGCCGCAGTGGTCGCAGCAGGCGCGTTCGCGGTTGTCGCGATGAGGGGTGCGCAGCGTAATCGCGTGACCGCACACGGAGCAGAAGTTGAGTGCTGGAGACATCGAAGGAATATACCGCAAGGCCTCGGCGACCCTGATCCGATATGGGGCGTGGAGAGCGATTTGGAAGTCTGCGCGATATCGCATACAATCCGACCCGCGGGGTGGAGCAGTCTGGCAGCTCGTCGGGCTCATAACCCGAAGGTCACAGGTTCAAATCCTGTCCCCGCAACCAGTCAGTCGAAAAGCGTCGCAACTTAAAAAGTTGTGGCGCTTTTTTCATTTCTCGAAGGTGGTTCTAAAAGGCGCCACATGCCTTTGCTTAAAGTCTCCCATCTCTCGCGCAATCGCCACGGCGTCTTGCCAGAAATCCAAGACCATCATCGACAACAAGCGCATGCCGATCTCGAGGACGGCGAAGCCCTGACGAAGGATCACCGCGGCTTGCTTGGCAGACAGTCGGCCCGCGCGCCTTTTTTGCTCGGCCGCCGCCGTAGCTGGACAACGACTCTAGTGTGTGGCGGCCTCGTCGATGGCGACCTCCAATGCGGCTACGAACATGCCTTGCCCCGGTCGGCACGATCGCCTGCTGCTTTTGCGGCCGCTTCCGTCATGTACTGACCCTGTTTCGTCTTGCCGTAAAACGGAGTGCCGAAGCAATGGTAGACGCTCGATTTGGTGTTTACCCAGACTTGACCGGCTCCGCCGCCAGGAGCGGCTGGGCGTGGCGAGGCGACCGTGCCGGAAACGGAATTGGGCGTGGTCGATGCGGCCGCACCCGCGACGACCGGCGACTGGGCCGTACCGATCGTCACTGGTGCCGCGGCGGCGTCGGCGAACCAGTCCTTGACGCCCTGATGGCCCGCGCATGCTCCCTTCTTGGTCGCGTTGGTCGTGTAGCTGCCATCCTTGCATTGACCCGTCGAGCCTGCCGACGCGCCGGCGGCGCCTTGTGGGAAGGACGCGGAGGCAGCAAACAGCAGCGTTATTGCGGTGAAGTGGATCGGCTTCATGATTTCTCTAATAGTCAGTGTCGAGTTGTCGTTGCACAGCAACTATCTTTGACAGACACACAGTATCCCGATAAATTAGTTGCTCGACCAAATAATAACCACTCCGCGCCGCATGCGGTGATTGCATAACGGTCGCTCGACCAGGGATTGTGTGCGATGACGTCCGACAGCACGGCCACTCCTCCCCTTCCGCTTGCAGGCGTGAAGGTCATCGAACTCGGTACCTTGATTGCCGGGCCCTACGCATCGTCGCTGCTGGCGCAATTCGGTGCCGACGTCATCAAGGTCGAGTCGCCCGACAAGGGTGATCCACTCCGGTCGTGGCGCAAGCTGCACGACGGTACTTCGCTCTGGTGGTATGCCCAAAGTCGCAACAAGAGGTCGTTGACGCTGCAACTAAAGGATCCGCGCGCTCAGGAAATCGTGCGGGATCTCGTCCGCGAAGCTGACATCGTGATCGAAAACTTCAGACCAGGGACGCTCGAGAAATGGGGCCTGGGATGGGATGCGCTGTCGCAGATCAATCCATCGTTGGTGATGGTTCGCGTGTCCGGTTATGGGCAGACAGGACCGTACAAGGACCGGCCCGGCTTCGGTGCGATCGCCGAATCGCTCGGCGGCTTGCGCTATCTGACGGGATATCCGAACCAGCCGCCGGTCCGCGTGGGTGTCAGCATCGGCGACACGCTCGCTTCGCTCTACGGCGTCATCGGCGCTTTGCTCGCGATGTATCACCGCAACGTCGGCGGGGGAACGGGCCAGTTCGTCGACGTCGCTCTTTACGAAGCGGTGTTCGGCGTCATGGAGAGCCTCATTCCCGAATACTCGGCAACCGGACACGTGCGCGAGCGGACCGGATCGTCGCTTCCCGGCATCGTGCCGTCGAACACGTATCCGTGTCGTGGCGGCTTGTACGTGATCATCGCCGGCAACGGCGACAGCATCTTCAGGCGTCTGATGGACGCGATTGGCCGCCCGGAACTGGGAAGCGACCCTCGCTTCGCGCACAACGACGGTCGTGCGCAACACGTGGAGCTGCTCGATGCGGCGATCGGCAGCTGGACGTCGATGCACGAGTTGCCCGACGTGCTGGCAGTGCTCGAAGCCGCCGCGGTTCCGAGTGGCCCGATCTACACGGCGGCTGACATTCATGCCGATCCGCATTTTCGTGCGCGCGACATGATCGAAGCACACACGCTGCCGGGCGGCCTGGAGGTGGACTTTCCCGGTGTCGTGCCCAAGCTGTCGGCGACGCCAGGAAGGACGCGCTGGCTCGGTCCGGCTCTCGGGGAACACACCGAAGAAATTCTTGCGGGCTTGGGCATGGACGCCGAGCGCATCGGCACGCTGCGTGCGGACGGAGTGATCTGATCATGTCACTCGGGATGCAGGACTCGTCCGGATTTCACCGACTCCGGATACACGAAGTCGCGCCGCGCGATGGACTCCAGATCGAACCAGTGTTCGTTCCGACCGATCGCAAGATCGATCTGATCGATCGGCTGTCGCTAACCGGCCTTGCCAAGATCGAGGTCACCTCGTTCGTGTCGCCGACCGCGATCCCGAGTCTCGCCGACGCGGAGATAGTCATGCGGCAAATCCGTCGCGTCGACGGGGTCGTCTATGCCGCGTTGGTGCCGAACGTGCGTGGCTGCCACCGAGCCCTGGCATGCGGTGTCGACGAACTCAACCTCGTGATGTCGGCAAGCGAAGGCCATTCCCGAGCCAACCTGCGCATGACGCCCCGGCAGTCACTCCTGGCGTTCGAGGACATCGTCGACGTGACGGCGGGCACCGGTGTGCGGATCAACGCATCGATCTCGACTGCCTTCGGATGTCCGTTCGACGGCGCCGTCCCGGTCGAGACGGTGCTAGGGCTCGTCGATCGGATCGCGCAGTTGGGCATTGGCGGCGTCACGCTGTGCGACACCACCGGGGTCGCGAATCCGCGTCAGGTCGGGGTCCTGTGCGCGGCGGTCCTGCTGCGCTATCCGCAGTTGAACGTGACGGTCCACTTCCATGACACGCGCGGCCTGGGCCTCGCCAATGCATTGGCTGCGCTGGAAGTGGGCATTGAACGATTCGATGCATCGCTCGGTGGACTCGGCGGCTGTCCTTTCGCCCCGGGCGCGAGCGGCAACGTCTGTACCGAAGACCTGGTTCACATGTTCGAGGCGATGGGACTGAACACTGGTGTCGATCTCGACCGGTTGCTCGCCGTCGCCGGCGATCTGCCGGCCCTGGTGGGCCACGCGGTACCCGGTCAAGTCCTTCGCGCGGGAAAGGCGGATCGTCGTCACGCGACGCTTGCGACTGTCGATCGATGATCGATGCGCCGATCTCTGCATGCGGTCCTGTGTTGACAGTCGAAATGCCATCAAGGGAGACCAGATGATCGCCCGTACTCTGTTCGAGAAACTGTGGACGCGCCACGTCGTGCGCGATAACGCCGACGGCTCGGCGCTGCTCTACGTGGACCGCCACCTGATCTACGAGGTGACGAGTCCGCAGGCGTTCGACGGGCTGCGCGAGCACCGGCGGGTCGCGTGGCGACCGGCAACGGTACTCGCGACCTGCGACCACAACGTGCCGACGACGTCGCGTGCCGCTGAAATCGACGATCCCCTGTCGCGCATGCAGGTCGAGACGCTGGATCGCAATTGCCGGCAGTTCGGCCTGACCCAGTTCGGCTACCGCGATCCGCGTCAAGGAATCATCCATGTGATCGGGCCCGAGCAGGGCGCGACGCTGCCCGGCATGACGATCGTCGCGGGCGATTCGCACACCAGTACGCACGGCGCGTTTGCGGCGCTCGCATTCGGCGTCGGGACGTCCGACGTGGAACATGTCCTCGCGACCCAGTGCTTGTCGCTGGCGAAGCCGTCGACGATGCGCGTGTGGATCGAAGGAAAGCTCGCCGGCGGTGTCTTCGCCAAGGACCTCGTGCTCGCGGTGATCGGGCGGCTCGGCGCGGGCGGAGGAAGCGGCTTCGCGATCGAGTTCTCGGGCTCGACGGTCAGGTCGATGTCGATGGAAGGGCGGATGACCCTGTGCAACATGGCGATCGAGGCGGGGGCTCGTGTCGGCCTCGTGGCGGTCGACGAGGCGACCATCGATTACGTGATCGGTCGGCCCATGGCGCCGACCGGTGCACGGCTCCAGCAGGCCATCGACGACTGGCGCACGCTCGTCAGCGACGACGACGCGGCATTCGATCGCGAGATCGTCATCGACGCGACTGCCATTCGCCCGCAGGTCACTTGGGGTACATCCCCGGAGATGGTCATGACGATCGACGACCGCGTCCCGCATCCGTCGGCCGAATCCGATGAGACGCGACGTTCCGGCATGACCCGCGCGCTCGCGTACATGGGACTGGAGCCCGGCCAATCGATCGGGAATATCGCACTCGACCGTATCTTCATCGGATCGTGTACCAACGCGCGAATCGAGGATTTGCGGGCGGCGGCCGACGTGGTGCGCGGCGGTCGCCTCGCGTCGTGCATACGGCAGGCACTGGTCGTGCCGGGATCCGGGCTCGTGAAAGCGCAAGCCGAAGCCGAGGGACTTGATGCGATCTTCATCGACGCGGGCTTCGAATGGCGCGAGCCGGGATGTTCGATGTGTGTCGGGATGAACGCGGATCACCTGCTGCCGGGGGAGCGGTGCGCATCCACCTCGAATCGAAATTTCGAAGGACGCCAAGGTGCCGGCGGTCGAACGCATCTCGTCAGCCCCGCCATGGCGGCCGCCGCGGCGATGGCTGGTCATTTCGTCGATGTCACGCAGCTGCCGGTGCGCGCATCGTGAGGCGCTTCGAGACCTTCGAAGGTCTGGTCGCACCGCTCGACCGGTCGAACGTCGACACCGACGCGATCATCGCGAAGCAATTCATCAAGTCGATCGCGAAGACCGGTTTCGGACCGTATCTGTTCGACCAGTGGCGCTACGGCGACGTTGGCAAACTCGGACAGGACTGCACGCATCGGCCGCGCAATCTTGACTTCGTGCTCAATGATCCGCGTTACGCAAGCGCGCAAGTCTTGCTCGCGCGGGAGAACTTCGGCTGCGGGTCGTCGCGCGAGCACGCGGTCTGGGCACTGCAGGACTTCGGTTTCCGCGTCGTCATCGCGCCGAGTTTCGCAGACATCTTCTACGGCAACTGCTATCGAAACGGCTTGCTGCCGATCGTGCTGCCGTCTCACGCCATCGAAAGTCTGTTCGTTGCCGCGCGCACGCGGCCGGCCGACCGGATTCGTGTCGATCTTTCGGCCCAGTGCGTGATCCTGCAGTCGGGCACGCAATGGTCCTTCGAGATCGACGCGTTTCGCAAACGCTGCCTGCTCGAGGGTCTCGACGAGATTGCACTAACGTTGATCGACCGCGACGACATCCTGCGCTACGAGGCACAGCGTCGCACGCTCGCGCCTTGGCTGTTCGACGACGTCGTGTGACGCGACCCTCGAAGGGGAGGCGAGCCGCACGGGCTGTGCCTTCGCCGATGTCGAACGTTCGAAGGACCGCGCGAACGCACGATTTCGTTCCTCTCGTTGGTGCGTGTGGACCGCGATGGAGCGACGCGAAAAACCTGTGGCTTCGATGCCAAGAAATTAATCACAATTCGTTTGACACGCAATTAGTTGTCCGTATAATTAATTTTTGATGCGGTTGATTTTCTTCGACAGATCGTCTTCTCAAGAATCGTCATGCGATGTCCTGGACTTGCAGAAAGCGTGGGTGACGCCGCCTTTGTTCGTAATGTGAGGGCCAGATCTCTCGACCGGTTCGGTCGCTTGACCTTTGCGGACGCTGCTCGATCGGCGCTCGACGAAGTCAGCAACGGCGATGCGATTGCAGTCCCGGACTTGGACCGAACACGCGGCTGCTCTGCCACTTCTCTCTCTCCCTTCTTGTCTCGCCGGCGTCCGCCAGCGTCAGTGTCGTTCTTCCATCGTTCTTTCAATCTCTTGCCACGGAGCTATCAATGACGAAGTTTCGGCTTACAGCCGTGGCGCTCGCGCTGCTCGGCGCCCTCACGACCGAGGCCCGCGCGGTCACTCCCGACGAACTGTCGCACCTGGGTGCAGACCTGACGGCGGTCGGTGCCGAAAAGGCGGGCAACGCCGACGGTTCGATTCCGTCATTTGCAGGCTCCGACAAACCGTCGGCCGGATGGGCGTACGGCAAGCCGCGCGAGGAGTTCTGGACGCACAAGGGCGAGAAGCCGTTGTTCACGATCGACGTCGGTAACGCGGACAAGTACGCCGACAAGCTGTCTCCCGGTCAGCTGCAGATGCTCAAGCAGATCAAGGGCTACTCGATGCCCGTCTATCCGACGCATCGGGACTGCGGCTTTCCCGACTTCGTCGAGAAGAACACGAAGGACGGGGCTCTCAAGTCGGCCATGGCCAAGGATGGCTGGTCGCTGGACATGGCGACGTTGCCGGGCGTTCCTTTTCCGATTCCGAAGGACGGCATCCAGGTTCTTCAGAACTGGCTGATGCACTACATGGGTTCGGGTATCGACTGGCAAGCGCATACCTACGTGAGCCCGAAGGCTGGCGGTGACTCGCCGATCGTCGCGAAGTGGAAGCAGACCAACTACTACCCGTGGGGGAAGTCCGGCGTCCATACGCCGAAGGAAGAAGGTGGTTTGGTCACGGCGTTCTATTACGGCTTCATCGAGCCGGCCTCGCTTGCGGGCCAGGGCCTCGTCCAGCGCTTCTATTACGAGAAGAACACGGACAGCTTCTATTACTTCACGGGTCAGCGCCGCGTCCGACGGTTGCCCGCATACGCCTACGACGCGCCGCTGATCGGCTTCGAGAATCAATACCCGGCCGACACGACCTGGATCTTCGTCGGCAACCCGGATCGCTTCAACTGGAAGCTCATCGGCAAGAAGGAAGTCTACGTTCCATACAACGGCTTCGCGATGCAGCGGTTCGACACCAAGCTCACGGACGTGCTCACGCCGACGTATGTCGACGCCAAGGTGCGCCGCTACGAGTTGCATCGCATGTGGCTGATCGAGGGAACCGTCAAGGAAGGCGAGCGGCACGCGACACCGAAGAAGACGATGTACATCGATGAAGACAGCTGGGTCCCTGCGATCGGCGACGACTACGACGCCCAGGGAAAGCTGTGGAAATCGAAGGAGAACTACATCACGCCCGAATGGGAAGTGAATTCGTGTGCACCTTCGGCTTCCATTTACTCCGATCTCGCGAACGGTCGTTATGTTTTTGACATGAGCCCGCTCGGCACCGGCCATGACATGAAATTCTTTGCGCCGGATGCTCAGGACAAGCGCCTGAACGAGTCGTACTACACCGGGGAAAACCTCGGTGCGATCAGCGACCGCTGACCAGTTCGTTGGTCTTGACGAGACGCGATCGGTCCATCGGATCGGTCGCGCGAGTCGACACATCTTCTTCGGGGACGGAAATGCGCCAGAAACTCGCCTGTGCATTGATGGGTGTCGCCATCGGTCTGCTTGCCTGCCATGCCGATGCAGCAACTTTCGAATTCGATACGGGCTTCGGGCCCGTCCAAGCGTCCTGGGTATCGAACCTCACCGGCGGTATCGGCTTGAGACTCAAGAATCCGAGCTGCTCGCTGACCGGCGACCCGGACGTCTACGGCTGCGGACCCAGCGCCAACACCGCGCAGTGGGCGAACGGCGACGACGGCGACCTGAACTACAAGCGTCATCATCCGTTCACCGCGTACGTCAGCGCGACGTCCGAGGTGTTGCTGACCGCGCCGGAACAGGGGCTGAAGGCGCTGATCCGTGGCACCGCGCAATACGATGGCGCGGCAGACCACACGCAGCGAACGGCGCTGTCGGATTCCGCGAAGGGATACGTCAAGGCGAGCTCGCAGGTGCTCGACCTCTGGATCGAGAAGGACTTCGCGGTCGGCGACCGGCAGGCGCACTTCCGGGTCGGCAACCAAGTCATCAACTGGGGCGAAAGCTACTTTGCGAGCGGCGGCATCAACGCGACCAATTCGGTTGACATCCAGAAACTGTTGGTGCCGGGCACGCAACTCAAGCAGGCGCTGCTGCCGGCGCCGATGCTTGAGTTCGCCAGCGGGCTGCCAGCGGGATTTTCAACCGAGGCGTACCTTCAGGTTCGCTGGAACGCCAATCGTTATCCGCCGGTCGGCACCTACTTCTCGATCTCCGACGTCTACCTGCACGGCGCGCAGCCCGCGTCGTACGACACGTCCAACTTCAACCTCAGCGGCCTGGACGCGGGCACGCTCGCCGGGCGGCAGAGCGGCAATCGCGGGACGGTCGACGCGATCAACCAGGCTCTTCTCGCCGGCCAGTATCCGTTCGCCGTCGGCGTGCCGTACGCCACGCGGAACCCTGCCAATACCCCGCAGTTCGGCGGGCGACTGAATTACACGCCGCCCGGCGCGCCGATCAGCTTCTCGGCCTACTACGAGAACTACACCGACAAGTCACCGGTGCTGTCGTACTTCAATTACGACTCCGCCGCCGAGTTCACTTATCTCAAACGACGCCAGCTCTTCGGACTCAGCACCAACTTCCCGGTCGGAGATTGGGCCATCGGCGCCGAGCTGTCGTATCGGCCGCGGGACGCGATCGCGTTGTCGAGCTGCTTCCTGCATGGCGGCGCGCCGGACGCGTCAACCAACCTGGCCGCCGGGACCTGCAATGCGTACAAGGACGTGAAGAAGGGCCAGTTCGACGTCAACGCGCAGATCAACCCGACGCAGACGACTTTGGCGCCGCTGCGCTGGATCGGCGCAACCCAAGGGTTGTTCACGGCCGAGTTGACGTACGTGAAGTATTTCGGCGTCAATCCGAACAACCCGATCAACAGCACGATCGATGGCCAGGCGGTCTATCAGCTCCCGGCCGCCGGCTACGCGGTGTGGCTGCAGAACAGCGGGACGCCGGGCTATTCGATCGCGAAGGGCCAGGGCACGAGCAACTCCGTTGGCCTGACGCTCGACGCCAACATCACCTACGACGGCAACCTGATCGCGGGCTGGGCGGTGACGCCGGGCGTGACGTTTTACGACGCCGTCTCCGGATATACGCCGACGTTCTCGGCCAACTACCTGAAAGGTGCGAAGTCGATCAACGCCTACGTCCTGTTCAACCAGAACCCGTCGGTCTGGCAGGCGGGCATCAACGCGACGTTCTACTTCGGCGGCAACCAGTTGTCACAACCGTTCTCCGATCGCAACTTCGTGGGCGGATTCGTCACGCGAAATTTTTGAGCCTGACGGACCCGGCCCATACCGGGTCCGGGTACGAACCTTGCTCGTCTCGTATCTTGCTCTGCCGACCTGAAAGCATCTGTTGGACAAGTTGATCGTCATCCTTGAAGGCAAGCTGTTCTCGCACCGTGCGCTCGTGCTCGGCGTGCTGGCCGGGCTGACTGCGGTGATGGCGTATTTCGCCCTGCAGCTGCGGATGGACGCCGGCTTCGAGAAGCAAATCCCCATCGGTCATGAATACGTGCAGACCTTCAATCGCTACCGGGCCGACCTGTTCGGCGCGAACCGTCTGACGGTCGTCGTCAAGGCGAAGCACGGGATGATCTGGACCAAGGACGGCCTGCAGCGGCTGTACGACGTCACGCAGGCGGTGACCTATCTGCCGAACGTCGATCGGCTGGGCGTGCAGTCGCTGTGGACGCCGAACAGCTACGTCAACGAGATCACGGAAGAGGGCTTCCGGTCGCAGCCGATCATCCCGGGCACGCTGACGGCCGATCGTCTAACCCCCGAGAACGTCGAGGACGTGCGGGTGTCGGCTTCTCAAGGCGGCTTCATCGGCTCTCTGGTCTCCCGCGACGAGAGCAGCGCGATGATCACCGCGGAGATCGGCGAGGTCGGTCTCGATGGCGAGCACATCGACTACGTCAACTACAACCATCTGCTGGAAGAAAAAATCCGCAAGCCGTTCGAGGACGCGAACTACGAGATCGAGATCATTGGGTTTGCGAAGCAGATCGGCGACATCGCCGACGGCGCGCGCTCGGTTCTAGTCTTCTGCGCAATCGCCTTGCTGCTGACGGCGCTGGCCGTCTACTGGTACTGCCATTCGATCAAGTTCACGATCCTGCCCATCGTCTGTTCCCTGACGTCACTGGTCTGGCAGTTCGGAGCACTGCGCCTGCTGGGCTACGGCCTCGATCCTCTCGGCGTCCTGGTCCCGTTCCTCGTATTCGCCATCGGCGTGTCGCATGGCGTGCAGCAGATCAACTTCATCACGCGCGAGCTCGCGCAGGGCAAGTCCACGTTCGACGCCGCACGGCACAGCTTCACGGGGCTGCTGATTCCCGGGACGCTCGCGCTGGTCACCGCATTCGTCTCGTTCTTCACGTTGCTGTTGATCCCGATCCCGATGATCCGCGAGCTCGCGATCACGGCGTCGCTCGGCGTCGCGTTCAAGATCGTGACCAACCTCGTCATGCTGCCGGTCGCCGCATCCTGCCTCAAGGTCGGCGCGCACTATGCTGCGACCGCCATCGCCAAGCGCGAGCGCAGGGCGCGCTGGCTCAAGTCGCTGGCACGTGTCGCGGAGCCACGAAACGCGTTCGTCGTCCTGTTCGTCGTCGGCACCATCTTCGCGATGGCCGTCTGGGAGAGCCGCGATCGCGTGGTCGGCACTCTCGAGATCGGTGCACCCGAGCTGCGCGCCGACGGGCGCTTCAATCGCGACGCTGTGGCCATCACGAGCAACTTCGACATCGGCCTCGACTGGTTGTCGATCGTCGTCGAAGCCCCGCGCGATTCATGCGCGAATCCGGCGGTCGCGGTCTTCGACGACCAGTTGGTGCACGCGTTGAAGCCGGTTGCCGGAGTGGTCTCGATCGGTTCGTATTCGGACCTGATGCGGACCTACAACCAGGGCTACAACGAAAACTTGCCCAAGATGAACGCGGTACCGATCGACCCCGTGAACTATGCTGGCTTGAGCACCGAGATCGGACGCGTCCACGGTTACCTGAACAAGGACTGCAGCATGACGGCGGTCCACTTGTACCTTGCCGACCACAAGGCGACGACGATCAATCGCGTGATCGGGGCCGTGAAGGCCTTCCGCGACACGCATCCCGTGCCGGGACTGACGATCCGCCTCGCAGCGGGCAACGCCGGCGTGCTGGCGGCGATCGACGACGAGGTCCAGAAGAGCGAGTTGCCGATGATGTTGTACGTCTACGCGGCGATCGTCATTCTGGTGTTCGCGGTCTACCGCGACCTGCGCGCCGTGGTCGCGTGCTGCCTCCCGCTGACCGTCGGCACGTCCATCGGCTACTGGTTCATGAAGTCGTTCGACATCGGCCTCACCGTCGCGACGCTGCCGGTGATGGTGCTCGCCGTCGGCATCGGCGTGGACTCCGCCTTCTACATCTACAACCGGCTGCAGGCACACCTCGCCGCCGGCGAACCGATCGTAGCGGCGCTCGAGGCGTCGATCCTCGAGGTCGGCATGGCGACGATCTTTACCGCCATCACGCTCGCGATCGGTGTGGCGACCTGGAGCTTTTCGGCGCTAAAGTTCCAGGCCGACATGGGCAAGCTTCTCGCTTTCATGTTCATCGTCAATTGTGTGATGGCGATGACGGCGCTGCCGGCGCTCGCCGTGGTCCTCGAGATGCTGTTCCCGCGACGCCGACGCGTGCGCGCGATCAGCATCCTGTCGCACTAATGCGCGACACCATGATCTTCGACCAGGACCGGACCCTTTCGACATTGTGTGCGTGCGGCATCGCGCTCGTGCTGTCGATGACCGTGATGCCAGCGGCGTACGCCGCCGATGCCGTTCCGGCATTGCGCGTACAAAAAGCCGAACTGACGGCAGGCGCGACGCACACGATGATCCTCGCTGCGGCGCGCGCCGGGCGACGGATCGTCGCTGTCGGCGAACGCGGCGTCGTCCTCCTGTCCGACGACGATGGGAAGAGCTACCGGCAGGCACAGGCCGTGCCGGTCGCCTCGACGCTGACCGGCGTGTGGTTCAGCAATGAGCGAAGCGGCTGGGCCGTCGGTCACTGGGGGGCGATCCTGCGCACGACCGACGCCGGCGAGACGTGGGTCGCGCAGCGATCGGATCTCGAAACCGACCAGCCATTATTCGGCGTGTACTTCAAGGACGAGAAGGAAGGATGGGCCGTCGGCCTGTGGTCGTTGATGCTGCACACGACCGATGCAGGACAGACGTGGACGCCGATCGCGCTGCCGCCGCCCCCCGGCGCGAAGAAGGCCGACCGTAACCTCTATGCGATCTTCGCCGACCCGAAAGGTGGGATGTTCGTCGCGTGCGAGCAGGGTCGCGTGCTGCGTTCGGCCAACGGCGGCGTCACGTGGACCTACACGGAGACCGGTTACCCGGGTTCGTTCTGGGCTGGCGTCGCACTTCTGGACAGCACGCTGCTCGTCGGCGGGTTGCGCGGAACGGTTTACCGCAGTGCGAACGGCGGCGATTCGTGGACCGCGATATCGACGCCTTTCAAGAGTTCGATCACCGGCATGGCGCAGCTGGCGGACCGGACCGTCGTCACCGTCGGTCTCGACGGAGCCACCTTAGTCAGTCACGACGACGGCGTCACGTTCACGGGGGTCCAGCGACCGGACCGTGCGACGCTGACGGCGGTCGCCGCAACCAGTGCGGGTCGTCCTGTTGTCTTTTCGGTCGACGGTCCGACCGAGAGCAAATGATCCCGGTCCATTCACACCGAAGGTAGCCATCGCATGAGCCTGATGAAAACAATCCGCCTGACGGTCAATGGCGTCAGCCACGAGAAGCACGTCGAGCACCGCCGATTGCTGTCCGACTTTCTGCGTCACGACCTGAAACTGACGGGAACACATGTCGGCTGCGAGCATGGCGTCTGCGGCGCCTGCACGATTCTCCTCGACGGCGCGCCGGTGCGGTCGTGCCTCACGTTGGCCTTGCAGGCCGAAGGGCATGCGATCCGGACCGTCGAGTCGCTTGCGAGCAACGAACGGCTCGAGGATCGCCAGTTGGCGATGGGCAATGTCGACGAAGCGCGTTCGATCAACGAGACGTTGAGCGTGTTGCAGGCGGCGTTCTGGGAGCACCAGGGTCTTCAGTGCG
>JANXTA010000142.1 GCA_025356395.1 Betaproteobacteria bacterium | reverse complement strand
GTCGAGCGGCTCGGCGGCCGTGACGGTATCGAGAGTCAGAGTCAGCGCGGCGGCAACTGCTGCACCGAAGATCAGGGCACGGAGGTTGGTGTTCATGGTCGTTTCCTTCAGGGGTTCGTCGAGTGCCTTGCTGCTGGCGTGAGATGGACTCTAGACATCGCGAGCCACCGCCGAAAGCCACAAGCGACCAAGCGAAGGAATCGAAGGTCGAACTGCAGGATGTCGGTACAGACCGTCGACGATCCACACGCCTTCGATGGCGTCCACCCTTCACGGAGACCTCCGTGACCGCCTTCATCGCGCTGCTGCGCGCCGTCAACGTCGGGGGCACCGGCAAGCTGCCGATGGCGACCCTCAAGACCTTCTGCGAGACAGCGGGCCTGACGAAGGTCAGGACCTACATCGCGAGCGGCAACATCGTGTTCGAGAGCCGGCTGTCCGAAACGAAGGTCAAGGCGCTGCTCGAAGCACGGTTGTTCGACTACGCGGGCAAGAAAGTGGACGTGCTGGTCCGCACGGCGGCGGAGATGGCGGCAGTCGTCGCGGCCAATCCGTTCGCGGATCGTCCGGGCAATCGCACGGTCGCGATCTTCCTCGACGAGGCGCCGCCTGCGGACGCGATCGAGAAGGCGGTCGGCCGCAGCGACGAGCGGATAGCGCTCGGCCGGTGCGAAATCTACGTCGCCTACAGCGAGGGGATGGCGGATTCGAAGCTGAGGATCCCGGCCGCGAAGGCCGGGACGGGGCGGAACATGAACACGATCGCGAAGCTGGCGACGATGGCCGCCGCGCTTTGACGCATCCCGGCGGACGCCGGGATCAAGACGACTACTTGTGCGCGGTGACGACCACCGGGTCGAGGTGGACGGCCTTGAGATTGCCGTCGGCATCGAACGCATCGCGATGCGCGGTGACCTGGATGCCTTCGAGGCGGACCACGTGCAGCGGCTCGGCGGCGGTCACGGTATCGAGTGTGATGGTCAGTGCGGCTGCGACGACGGCACCGAAGATCAGGGCGCGGAGGTTCGTGTTCATGGTCGTTCCTTTGCTTGCGAAGGGGTGGTTGCGACTGCCATGGAGCGCAATCTAGGCAGCGTCCTTCACGCATCAAAGGGGGAAGTGACGAGTCGGCGGAATCGCGCGACGAACTGCAGCGATCCGACGACGAACGAACGTGGATCTCGCCGAGGCCCGGCGAAACTCAGGGCTCCGCGACCAGGTTCTTCACGAAGTCGCCGAACTCGGCGCGGTTGACGTCCGAGATCGTCCACCAGGTCATGCCCGCGCGGGACCAGCGCGCGATCTGGAAGCCGCGACTGGTCGAATAGACGGGTTCGGTGTCGCTCGACGCGGTCGGCCAGACGTAGGCATCCACCGTGTGGCCGCCCTTCCTGTAGACCAGCGCCGCGACGGGCCGTCCGTCGAGATAGTCGACGCGCGCTCCGGAGAAGGTCGCGTCACCCAGTTGCGTGTCGCGCACCGGCGGCGAGAAGTCGAGCTTCGAGGACAGCCAGGGCTTGACGGTGTGATGGTCGGACGAGGCGACGTCGACGAGACGGTCCCCGATCGTCGCGCGGACATGACTCGCTACCACGTCGTCGCGAAGCCTCGTCTCAGCGCCGTTGCGAGCCACCAGCATCTGCACGCCGAGGCTGGAAACGATCACGACCGTGAACGCCACCGCCCAGGGCCGCAGACCCGGCGTGCCCCGCCACCCATCGAACCAGCGGCCACCGCGGGCCGGCGCTGCGCTACGGCCCGCCGTGGCGAACCGACGTCGCAGCTCCTCTGGGACCGTGTGGTATTCGGCATGCCCTCGCACCGCGGTACGGAGCTCACGCAGCTCGTCGATCTGGCGCCGGATCGAAGGATCGTCAGTCATGCGCTGCTCGATCTCGAGCCGACGACCGAGTTCGAGTTCGCCGTCGACGAAGGCCTGCAGTTGTTGCGGATCGATGTCGGATTTCATGGTCGGCCGGCACGGACGCCACTCGGCACCGCGCGCAGGGGTGGCCGGGTTCCGGACGACAGCGCGGTCCGCATCAGCGCGCGGGCGCGCGCCAGCCGCGACATCACGGTACCGATCGGGACGTCGGCGATGTGCGCGATGTCGCTGTACGAAAGATCCTCGAGTTCCCTCAACACCAGTACCTCGCGATAGACGATCGGCAGTGCGGCGATCGCCTGGTTGATCTGCGCGCGGTCGGCGTTGCGCAAGGCCGTGGCTTCGGGCTCGTGCCCGACCGGCCCCGCGATCTCGCCGACCGCGTCCTCGTGCTCGTCGAAACCGACCCTCGATGCCGGACGGTTCTCTTTCATCCACGTAAAGCAGGTGTTGCGCACGATCTGCAGCAGCCAGGCGCGTGCGCTGTCACCACGAAAGCCGCCGACGTAGCGCAGCGCTCGAATCAACGCCTCCTGCACGACGTCGCGGGCATCGTGATCGTCACGGGTCAGCCAGCGGGCCAGGTTGTAGGCCGCGTCCAGATGAGGCAAC
>JANXTA010000127.1 GCA_025356395.1 Betaproteobacteria bacterium | reverse complement strand
CGTAGCGGTCGATCATGTAGACCACCGGCTCGGCCACGCCCGACTCGATCGAGCCGGCGATGCCTTCGGAGGGCGACTTCTCGGTGACCGGCACGCGCTCGAAGGTGTGCACGCCTTCCTGGATGATCACCTGGGAGACCTCGAGGCCTTCCTTGACGACGCTCATCTTGTTGCGCGCCTTGCGGTTCATGTTGCGGACCTCGGACGGGTCCTTGACGCTCATCACGCCCATGCCGTAGGTGCCCGCATCTGCCTTGACGATCACGTAGGGCGTCTCGGTGATGCCGTATTCCTTGTATTTCTTGCGGATCTTGGTCAGCAGCGTCTCGACGTGTCCGGCCAGGCAGTCCTCGCTCGCGCTGTCGCCGAAAGCGACGTCGCTGCACTGCTCGAAGTAGGGATTGATCATCCACGGATCGATGTCGAGCATCTTCGCGAACCGCTTCGCGACGTCGTCGTACGCGGCGAAGTGATGGGTCTTGCGACGCACCGCCCAGCCCGCGTGCAGCGGCGGCAGGACGAACTGCTCGTGCAGGTTCTTCAGGATCTCGGGGATGCCGCCCGACAGGTCGTTGTTCAGAAGGATGGCGCAGGGATCGAAATCCGCGAGGCCGACGCGGCGCCCGTTGGTGCCGATGCGCTTCAATGGCTCGATCATGAAGCTCTGGCCCCCGTCGAGCTCGACGGGGGTCGGCTCGGTGATGTCGGGGTTCAGCGAACCCATCCGCACGTTGAGGCCGGTCTGGCGCAGGATTGCCGCGAGCCGCGCGACGTTGGACAGGTAGAACTTGTTGCGGGTGTGGTTCTCGGGGATCAGCAGCAGGTTGCGGGCGTCCGGACAGATCTTGTCGATCGCGGCCATCGCGGCCTGCACGGCCAGCGGCATGACCTCGGGCGCCAGATTGTTGAAGCCGCCGGGGAAAAGATTGGTATCGACCGGCGCGATCTTGAAGCCCGCGTTCCGCAGGTCGACCGAACAGTAGAACGGCGGCGTGTGCTCCTGCCACTCGAGCCGGAACCAGCGTTCGATCGCCGGCGTGGCGTCGAGCATGCGCTGTTCGAGGTCGGCCAGCGGGCCGGACAAGGCGGTGACGAGATGAGGAACCATGAGGGGGAGCGCGGACGGGCAGCGCCGAGGATGCGATGACCGCGGATCTCAGATTGTAAAGGGGAAATGGCGACAGAAGCGGCCGAGACAAGCGCGCACGGGAGCAGGTCGTTCTGCCGGGGGCGTGCCGGGGAACATGATGCGCGACCGGCGCCTTTCCCCACGATGATCCCGATTCCATGACCGCATTCGACATCCAGCGTCTTTCGGCAGGGGCGACGATGACGCGTCATCGTCACGCGCACGCCTACGCCGCGCTGGTCTTCGTGGGCAGCTACGTGGAGGCCGGCGGTCGCGGGCGTGTGCGTGTCGGGCCCGGCGACGTCGTCTTCCATCGGCCTTACGACGCGCACCGCAACACGTTCGCGCGCCGCGACGTCGCGATTCTCAACCTCCCGTCGAGCGATGCGGTCGGCTCTCTGACGGCGACCGTCGACGACGTCGGTGCCATCGTCCGTCTTGCGGAGCGCGACACGTGCAAGGCGACGCTCGCGCTGCGTGCCGCATGCCGACCTTCGCGCGCCCTGCTCGACGACTGGCCGGACCGGCTCGCGGCCGCACTCGCCATGGATGCGCCGCTCGTGCTCGGCGACTGGGCCATCGAGACCGGCTTCGCGGACCAGGCGCACCCGAGCCGCATCGTCGCCACGGTAACCGGGTCGTCGCCGGGCCGCCTGCGGGTGCAATCCGTTCAAGACGCGACGGGATCGGCGCCGTGAAGATCACGGCATGTCCAGACGCACATTCACCCAGGCAACGCTCGCGATCCTCGCCACATCGCTGTCCGGTCGCGCCGCGCGTGCGGCCGTTGCGCCGCCGGCCGAACCGCTGACCCGCTGGAAGGTCCGCGCATCGGAGGGTTTCGACGCGATCGCCCTCCTCGGCCCGCTGTCGGGCGGCGCGCTCCACACCCGCTACTACGCCGCCGACGCGCAGGTCTTCGCGCCGGGACTCGCGGCGTCGGTCCGTCGCGACATTGACCTGCTGTGGAAGACTGCCGGCGACGAAAGGCTCGGCCTCCTCGGCCCGAATCTCTCGCTCCTCCTCTCCACCGACGGCAACGACGCCGCGATCGACACGGTGCTGATCGCGCTGCGCGAACGCGAACGCCGCGTCTTGCCCAAGTACCGGTGCAGGCCCTCTTGTAACGCGGCCGACTGGGCCTGGCTCGAACCCCATGCCGCACAGCTCGGCGGCGTGTTCGCGGCAATGCGCGATGCCGGCCTCGCGCGCTTTCGGACCGACGCCGCGGGGCCGCGCGTAGCAGAAGCTGACCGGGCGCACCTTCGATCCGACCATCGCGGTCGTGCTGCTGCAGTACGCGAAGCCGCACGGGATCAAGGTGCAGGGCCAGACCTTCCAGCAGTCACTCGACTACGACCTCGCCACCACGGTCCGCATCGCGTCGCACGAAATCCTGCATTCGCCGATCCCGATGGACAGCCCGGCGGCGCGCGCGGCGCTCGAGGTCCTGGCCGCGGATCCGCTGATTGCGACGATCGTGTGCGATCACGACCCGCGCTGGGGCTACACCACGCTCGACGGACTGTTCAACGAAGACCTCGTCCAGGCGCTCGGCCAGCTGATCAGCGAGGCACTCGGTGTCGCGCGCAATCCAGCCGATCGCTGGCGCAAGGCCGACGACGGCATGCACGTTATGGCCGCTGGCCTGTACGGATTGCTGCACGGGGACCGCTGGATCGACTCGGGCGGCTCGATCGAGAACTGGATTGGCGATGCGGGGCGCGCCGGCCGCCTTGGACCAGGTTTTTGCACGCCGCGGCCGCGCGGGTGATCAAAAAAAACCGGCGCTCGAGGCGCCGGGGTAACGAGCGGAAGCTCGACTTTCGAGGAGAACCGCAGGCCGGGCGAGCGCCCGGCCGAATCTCGATTTACGGGTGATAGGCGGATTCGCCGTGCGACGAGATGTCCAGGCCTTCGCGTTCCTCTTCTTCGCTGACCCGCAGGCCGAAGATGAGCTTGACGATGAAGTAAGCCGCGAACGACACCACCGTGGTCCACACGACCACGATGCCGACGGCCTTCGCCTGGATCAGCAGCTGCTCGCCGATGCTGGTGTAGCCGACCTTGCCGGTGACCCAGTCGGTGACGAAGCCGGGGCCGCCGAGCGCAGGCGAATTGAAGACCCCGGTCAGGAGCGCACCCAGGATCCCGCCCAGCGCGTGCACGCCGAACACGTCGAGCGAGTCGTCGACGCCGATCAGCTTCTTCAGGCCGGTGACACCCCACAGGCAGACGACGCCGGCGAGCAGGCCGATCGCGAAGGCGCCCGGCACGCCGACGTTGCCCGCGGCCGGCGTGATCGCGACCAGTCCGGCGACGGCACCCGAAGCGGCGCCCAGCATCGACGGCTTGCCCTTGATGATCCACTCGACCAGCGTCCACGACATCACCGCGCAGGCCGCGGCCAGGAAGGTGTTCATGAATGCCAGCGCGGCCGTACCGTTGGCTTCGAGCGCCGAGCCGGCATTGAAGCCGAACCAGCCGAACCACAGTAGCGAGGCGCCGATCATCGTCATGGTCAGGCTGTGCGGCGCCATCGATTCGCGACCCAGGCCGAGGCGCTTGCCGAGGAAGATCGCGCCGATCAGGCCCGAGATACCGGCGTTGATGTGGACCACGGTGCCGCCCGCGAAGTCGAGCGCGCCCATCTGCCAGATGTAGCCGGCGGTGGCGTTGACCTTGTTGACCGCGTCCTCGTTCATGCCGGCGGTGTAGCTGTCCGGACCGGCCCAGAACCAGACCATGTGCGCGACCGGGATATAGCTAAACGTGAACCACAGCGCCAGGAACACCAGGATGGCCGAGAACTTCACGCGCTCGACCAGCGAGCCCAGGATCAGGCAGCAGGTGATGGCCGCGAAGGTCGCCTGGAACCCGGCATAGACCAGCTCGTACATCGGCGTGCCCTTGCTGAACGTGGCTGCCATCGAGAAGCTGCCGTCGGCCGGGTTGAACATCCCGGACAGGAACAGCCGGCTGAAGCCGCCGAAGAACGCGTTGCCTTCGGTGAAGGCCAGCGTGTAGCCGTAGGCGCACCACAGCACGGTGATCATCGAGAAGCCGACGAAGACCTGCATCAGCACGGACAGCATGTTCTTGCTGCGGACCAGACCGCCGTAGAACAGGCCGAGAGCCGGGACCGACATCAGCAGCACCAGCGCGGTGGAGGTCATCATCCAGGCCGTGTCGCCCTTGTTGGGCTGCACCACCGCGGGGGCTGCAGCCGCATCGGCGGCCGGCGCGGCCGCGGGAGCAGCGGCCGGCGCCTCGGCAGCCGGCGCCTGCGCGAGCAGAACCGGCGCCTTGGACGCGAGCGTGGACGTGTCAGCGGCCCAGACCGAGGCAGCAGGACACGCGAGAACCAGCCACGCGAGCGTGGTCAGCAAAATCTTTTTCATCAACCTTCCCCTTGGATCCAGTGTGCTTAAAGAGCGTCTTTGCCGGTCTCGCCGGTACGGATGCGGACGACCTGCTCGAGGTCGTAGACGAAGACTTTCCCGTCGCCGATCTTGCCGGTGCGGGCCGAGGTCTCAATCGCCTCGATGGCCCGCTCGACGAGCTCCGCCGAAACCGCGGCCTCGATCTTGACCTTCGGCAGGAAGTCGACGACGTACTCGGCCCCCCGGTACAGCTCGGTATGGCCCTTCTGGCGACCGAAGCCCTTGACCTCGGTGACGGTGATGCCTTGCACCCCGATCGCCGAGAGCGCCTCGCGCACTTCATCAAGCTTGAAGGGTTTGATGATTGCCGAAATCAGTTTCATGCGGTCCTCTATCCCTGATTCATCGGCGCGGGCCAGAAAGCCGTTGCCGTCTTGATCCGGATCTCTGCAGATCCGCAATGGAACGTTCCTCGGAGGAACGGGACGGACGCCCGCGAGCGCCCATCCCGCCTCATCGGAGCGTCGGTGTCAGAACGTCTTCGAGACGGAAGCCAGCACGCGCGTGCTGCCGCCGGCCTCGAGCGAGGTCGCCGTACCGAAGTACTTCTTGTGCGAGGTGCCCACGACCGCCAGCCCGACGACGAATCCCGAGAGATCCTTGGTCGCGCC
>JANXTA010000126.1 GCA_025356395.1 Betaproteobacteria bacterium | reverse complement strand
CGTTCCCGCGTACGCGGGAACGACGGAGCTACGTGATGTCGCCATTCCCATGATCCCCGAACTCGGACACTTCGCCCTCTGGCTCGCACTCGGCGTCTCGCTGCTTCTCGGCACCATGCCGATGGCCGGCGCCGCCCGCGGACGCTCGGACTGGATGGCGCTCGCGCGGCCGTCGGCACGCACGCTGTTCGCGCTGGTCGCGTTCTCGTTCGTGTGCCTCGCGGTGTCCTTCGCGGCCAACGACTTCTCCGTGCTGTACGTCGCCACCAACTCCAATCGCCTGCTGCCGCTGCACTACCGCATCACCGCGGTATGGGGCGGTCACGAGGGATCGATCCTGCTGTGGCTGCTGATGCTGACCTTCTGGACCGCGGCCGTCGCGCAGTTCAGCAAGCACCTGCCCGAAGCGCTCACGGCCCGCATCCTCGCGGTGATGGGCTGGCTGTCGTTCGGCTTCCTGCTGTTCGTGCTGGCGACGTCGAATCCCTTCGATCGCCTGTTCCCCGCAGCCGCCGAGGGACGGGACCTCAACCCGCTGCTGCAGGACCCGGGCATGGTGATCCATCCGCCGATGCTCTACATGGGATACGTCGGCCTGTCGGTGGCGTTCTCGTTCGCGGTCGCAGCCCTGATCGGCGGCAACCTCGACGCGTCGTGGGCGCGCTGGGCCCGGCCGTGGACCACGGCCGCCTGGTTCTTCCTCACGATCGGCATCGCGCTCGGCAGCGGCTGGGCCTACTACGAGCTGGGCTGGGGCGGCTGGTGGTTCTGGGATCCGGTCGAGAACGCGTCGTTCATGCCGTGGCTGGTCGCGACCGCGCTGATCCATTCGCTCGCGGTCACCGAAAAGCGCGGCAGCTTCAAGTCATGGACCGTGCTGCTCGCGATCCTCGCGTTCTCGCTGTCGCTGCTCGGAACCTTCCTGGTGCGCTCGGGCGTGCTGTCGTCGGTGCACGCGTTCGCCACCGACCCCAAGCGCGGTCTCTTCATCCTCGCGTTCCTCGTCGTCGTGATCGGTGCGTCGCTCGCGCTCTATGCGTGGCGGGCGCCGAGCGTCGGCCTGGGCGCGCGCTTCTCGTTCGTCTCGCGCGAGACGCTGCTGCTGGGCAACAACGTGCTGCTACTCGTGGCCTGCGGCGCGGTGCTGCTCGGCACGCTGTATCCGCTCGCCCTCGACGCATTGAACCTCGGCAAGATCTCGGTCGGCCCGCCCTACTTCGACACGGTCTTCGTGCCGCTGCTCACGCCGCTGGTGTTCCTGATGGGGATCGGTCCGCTCGCGCGCTGGAAGGATGCGCGACTGCCCGACCTGGCGAAGCGACTGAAGTGGGCCGCCGGGACCGCGGTCGTCGCGACCATCGTCGCGCTGTGGGTGCACGGCGGCATCGGCATCGTCGGTGCGCTGGGCTTGCTGATGGCGTTCTGGATCATCGCGTCGGTGACCACCGACCTCGTCGAACGCCTGCAGCCCCACGACGGCGATCGCCTGAACATTCCGCAACGCGCGCGCCAGATCCCGCGGGCGATGATCGGCATGATGATCGCGCACCTAGGCGTCGCGGCCTTCATCCTCGGCGTGACGCTGGTCAAGAGCGGCGAGGTCGAGCGCGACGTGAAGATGGAGGTCGGCGACACGACCGAGATCGGCGACTACGTCTTCACGTTCCGCGGCGTGCAGGAAGTGCCGGGCCCGAACTATCGCGCGGCCCAGGGCACGATCGAGGTCACCGAAGGCGGCAAGCTGGTCTCCACGCTGCATCCGCAGAAACGCATCTACACCGCGACGCAGGCGACGATGACCGAGGCCGACATCGACACCGGCCTCACGCGCGATCTCTACGTGTCGCTCGGCGAACCGATCCTGAACGGCAAGGAGGGCACCGGCGCGTGGGTCGTGCGGGTCTACTACAAGCCCTTCGTGGACTGGATCTGGGGCGGCTGCCTGATCATGGCGCTCGGCGGCCTTCTCGCCGCGACCGATCGCCGCTATCGATTGCGCGTGCGCCAAGCCAAGGCCGCCTCGACGATCGCGACCGGCCCGTCGCTGGGCCGCGCCGGCGCCACATGAAACGTCTGGGCTTCCTGATCCCGCTCGGCGCGTTCATCGCGTTGGCGGTGATTCTCGCGATCGGCCTCAACCGCGATCCGCGCGAGGTGCCGTCGCCGCTGATCGACAAGCCGGCCCCATCGTTTGCGCTGACCCGCCTCGACGATCCGTCGAAGACCATCGCGCTTGCCGACCTGCACGGCGAGGTGTGGATGCTCAACGTGTGGGCGTCGTGGTGCGTGGCCTGCCGCGACGAGCATCCGCTGCTGGTCGAGTTCTCAAAGAAGGGCCTGCTGCCGATCTACGGCCTCAACTACAAGGACCAACGCGACGACGGCAACGCGTGGCTGATGCGCATGGGCAATCCCTACCAGGCATCGCTGTTCGACGACGAAGGCCGGGTCGGCATCGACTTCGGTGTTTACGGCGTGCCCGAGACCTTCATCATCGACAAGACCGGCACGATCCGCATGAAGCACATCGGGCCGCTCACACCCGCCGTGATCGCGACCGAGATCGAACCGTTGCTGAAGAAGCTGAATGGGTGACGTCTGGGCCTCGCTGCCTGGCGCGATGGAGGCTCTGGCACGTCTCTTCACTTCGTCGTTCCCGCGTACGCGGGAATCCAGCGTCGTTGCTTGGTTCACGCGTTTGAAGTCACTGGGTTCCCGCGTTCGCGGGAACGACAAGCGCTTTGTCGCACGATCGTTGATCGCCGCGATCCTGCTGGTCTCGATCGCCCATGCCAAGGAAGCCGTCCCCGAAGCGCAGGATCCCGCGCTCGAAGCCCGCATGGTCCACGTCACCTCCGAGCTGCGCTGCCTGGTCTGCCAGAACCAGACCATCGCCGACTCGCATGCCGACCTCGCCGTCGACCTGCGCCGCCAGGTGCGCGAGCAACTGACGGCGGGCCGCAGCGATGCCGAGATCATCGACTACATGACCGCGCGCTACGGCGACTTCGTGCTCTATCGACCGCCCTTCAAGGCGATCACGGTGCTGCTGTGGCTCGGACCGGCGTTGATGCTCGGTGGCGGCCTGCTGGTGCTGGCGATCGTCCTGCGACGCCGCAGCCGCCTCGCGCCCGAAGCGTTCGACATCGATGACGACGACCTCGCCGCGACCTCCGGCACCGATGCCCACCATGCCTGACGACGCACTGAGCGGACCGATCGCCGCGATCCGCGCGCGCCTGCTCGCGCTCGCCGACGGGCACGCGCATGGCACGCTCGATGCAGAGGCCTACGAGACCGCACGCCGCGATGCCGAGCGCACGCTCAGCGACGCCATTCTCTCCGAGCCGACAAAGCCCGATATGCCCGCGATCCGCACCGCGCGTCCGTCGTGGCGGCTGATCACCGGCTCGGTCGCGGTCGTGCTGGTGATCGCGTTCGGTGGCTATGCCTACACCGGCTCGCCTTCACTCGCGGGTCTCGGCGCGAAGCCGCAGGCACCGATCACCGCCGGGCCCGAGTCGGCCGGTGGCAGCGAGCGCGAGATCGGGCTCGCGCAGATCGCCGAGATGGTCGACAAGCTGGCCGCACGCCTCAAGGACCGTCCCGACGACGCCGAGGGCTGGACGATGCTCGCGCGCTCGTACACGGTGCTGTCGCGTTATCGCGACGCGTTGCCCGCGTACCAGCGCGCGGTCGAACTGCAACCCAGGAACGCGAGCCTGCTCGCCGACTATTCGGACGCCACCGCCGCCGCCAACGACGGCAAGGCGAATGCCGCATCGATCGCGCTGATCGACCGCGCGCTGGCGATCGACCCGAAGCAGCCGAAGGCCCTGGCGCTCGCCGGCACGATCGCCTTCGATCGCGGTGACTACGCGGAAGCCGTCAAGCGCTGGCAGGTGATCGCCGACGCGCTGCCACCGGGCAGCGAATTCCACCAGCAGGTCGTCGCGAACATCGACGAGGCGCGACGTCGCGGCGGACTGTCGCCGAGCGCATCGGTCGCACCGACGGCCGCAGCCGTAGCTGCAGGCCATGAAGCGCTGACCGGCACGGTCACGCTCGACCCGGCGCTGGCCGGCAAGGTCTCGCCCACCGACACCGTCTTCGTCCTCGCTCGCCCCGAAAGCGGACGCATGCCGCTCGCGGTGTTCCGCGCGACGGTGAAGGACCTGCCGCTGCGCTTCAGGCTCGACGACAGCATGGCGATGACGCAGACGATGAAGATCTCGGACATGAAGCAGGTGATCGTCGCGGCGCGCGTCTCGAAGAGCGGCAACGCGATCTCGCAGCCGGGCGACTTCTCGGGCGAGAGCAAGCCGGTGGCGCCGGGGACGAGCGATCTCACGATCGCCATCGCCAACGAGGTGCCGGCGAAGTAGGTCGGGGCGTCTACACTCGCTTCGCGACCGGCCGGGCTCCGCGCCCGTTCCGGCTTTCCACGACGGACCAGGAAGCGCCATGAACCGATCCAGCCCTCTGCGCCCTTGCATGATCCTGCTGCTTTCGAGCCTGATCGTCGTGATGGCCGCGTGCAGTCCGATGAACCCGCGACCACAGGCGGGCGTGCAGGGTCTCTACGTCTTCTACTGCGGGGAGGCGCACATCCCAGACATCTCGCCGTGGTCGCCCGGCTTCAATGTCGGCAAGCCGATGGACTTCAGCGACAACTGCTACCTGATCAAGCACGGCGACGACTGGATGCTGTGGGACTCGGGCTTCACCGACGCGCTGGTCGACACGCCCGAAGGCGTGCTCGGCGCCCGCAACATGCGCATGGTGCGCACCCGCACGTTCGCGTCGCAGCTCGACGAGGTCGGCGTCTCGCCGGCGCAGGTGAGGTTCATCGCGTTCTCGCACACGCACGCCGATCACGTCGGCAACAGCAAGCTCTTCCCGACGGCCATGCTCTACATCCAGCAGGCGGAATACGACGCCGCGTTCGGACCCGAGCCGATGAAGTACGGCTTCGTGCCGTCCATGTACGCGACGCTGCGCGACAACCCGACCGTCAAGCTGCAAGGCGACTTCGACGTGTTCGGCGACGGCTCGGTGAAGATCATCTCGACCCCGGGGCACACGCCCGGCCACCAGTCGTTGCTGGTCCGCCTGCCGAAAACCGGGCCGGTCGTGCTGAGCGGCGACATCGCGCACTTCGAGGAGAACTTCGTGAACCGTCGCGCACCCGGCTTCAACTTCGACGTCGAGCAGTCGCGGCGCTCGATGGACAAGGTCGACGCGCTGCTCAAGGCCGAGCACGCGCAACTGTGGATCAATCACGACGCGCAGCAGACGAAAGGCATCGCGCACGCGCCGGCCTTCGTCGAGTGACGGTCCGATGGCGTCGGGCCTGCCGGTCGTCCTGCTCGCGTCGTCGCGCCCCCGGGGCAACACCTTCGCGCTCGCCCGGCTCGCCTTCGCAGAAGACCAGGTCCGCCTGATCGACCTCGGTCGACATCGCATCGCGTACTACGACTACGACCCTGCCGGCGACGACGACTTCATCGCACTCGTGCGCACCATCATCGAAGCGCCGCTGTGGATCCTCGCTACCCCGCTCTACTGGTACACGATGAGCGCCCAGGCCAAGACCTTCATCGATCGGCTGGGCGACCTGCTCGATCGACACCGCGATCTGGGTCATGCCCTGCGCGGCAAGGGGTTCGCGGTGGTCTGCTCGGGCACCGACGCGCAACTGCTTTCAGGTTTCGACGAGCCCTTCGCGCTCACCTGCAACTACCTCGGGATGCGCTATCTCGGCTCGCACTACGGCCGCTTCACCGGCGATGCCTTCGCGTTGCCGGACACCGCGGCAGACGCCGCGGCCTTCGGTCGACAGGTCGAGGCCGACTGCAGGAGCGACACGCGATGAGCGGAACGGAAATACGCCGACGACAAGGATCATCCGGCGCAGACCACGAGCGCGGGATCAGGTCGTAAAGAGCTGGAACCGGCCGCATCGACCAGGAAAGCGACGACATGCACCGGCCCCTCGACCCGTGACCCGACCGTGACGGCCGACGACGCGTCGATGGCCATGCTGCCGATCCGCCTGGGTCCGGGCGACGACCTGCGCCACGCGCTCGAAGCGGCGTTGCGTACGGCGGGCGGAAGCGCCGCGTTCGTGGTCGCGGGCATCGGCAGTCTCGGCACGACGAAGATCCGCTACGCGGGCGCCGACGACGCGATCTCGATCGCCGGCGACGTCGAGATTCTCACGCTCGCCGGCAGCCTTGGCGAAGACCACTCGCATCCGCATGGCGCAGTGGCCGACGCCGGCGGCCGCGTGTCCGGCGGACATGCCGCCTACGGCTGCATCGTGCGGACCACAGCCGAGATCCTGGTCGCGCTGCTGCCCGGATGGCGCTTCACCCGCGAGCCCGACGCCCGGACCGGCTACGATGAACTGGTCGCGCGACCCGACGCGCAGGCATCCCCGATGGAGAACCGATGACCGATCCGACCGGCCCCGTGCAGCGCCAGCTCGAGGCCTACAACGCCCATGACCTGGACCGCTTCGTCGCCGAGTACAGCGAAGACGTACGCGTGTTTCGAGCACCATCCGGTGTTCCTGCGCTCGACGGCAAGACGGTCTTCGCAGCCCACTACGCCGCGCATCGCTTCAACCTGCCGGACCTGCACGCCGACGTCCTGGACCGCATGGTGGTGGGCAACAAGGTGATCGACCACGAACGCGTCTTCGGCGTGCGCGATGGATCCTTCGATGCGGTGGTGGTGTACGAAGTGATCGACGGGCTGATCCGCAACGTCTGGTTCTTCGACGCGACATGACGACGCCGATCGCCGGTTGGAGAGGCCTCGTTGCGGAAGACTGGCACCGATCCTGATGGCACCCTGGTCTTTTCACATGCGCCGCGCACCATGACCATCACGCTGTCCAGGGAAGGCCAGAAGGAAGCAGTCACGTCGATCGAGCGTTACTTCGCCGAACGCATGGACGAGCCGATCGGCAATGTCACCGCGGCGGCACTGCTCGCCTTCTTCCTGGAGGAGGTCGGTCCGTCCATCTACAACCGCGCGGTCGCCGACGTGCAGGAGCGCCTCCAGGCCCGCGTCATGGAGGTCGACATCGAAGTGCACGAGGAAGAGTTCCGCTACTGGCGCAAGCCCGGCCGCGAGCGCAAGAGCCGATGAACGGGTCCGGGCTGCGCGTCCCCCATGCCATCGGCGCACCACCGCGCGAATCTTGGATTTCGGGCCTGTATGCGACGACCCACCTCGCGGACGCCTACAAGATCGGCCTGCCCGACGGCGCCATCACCGATCCCGAAGCGCTGGCGCGCTTCGGCGTCAAGACCTCGCGGCAGATGAAGAAAGGGGACGAGCGGCGCATCTCGCTCTTTCGCATCTACGAACGCAGCGCCACAACCGTCTCGGTCGCGTGTACCTTCTCACCGTCGTCCCGTTCCATCGCCGGGTCGTCAGGTCCGGTCTCCGTCGCGCTGCGTGCATCGGCTGGCCGCCGCAAGCAGGAGATCATCGATGAGTGCCGTCTTCCATCGCGTTCCTTCCTTCGTGGTATCGCGCCGTCCTGCGAAACAGGTCGGCCTCTTCCTGATGCTGATCGTCGCGTGGTGCGCCGACGGCGACCTGCGCATATTCATGCGCTAACCTTCTCACGCTCGTCTTCATGTCCGATATCCGCATCACTCGCCGCATCACCCGTCGCGTCTTCCTCGGCGCCGCCCTGCCCCTGCTGGCCTCGTGTGCGACGCCGCTGCCGCTGAGCCCGCGCCCTCCCGGCGACAAGGCCGCCACGCTGCGCCTGCAGGAGAGCGCCGATGCGCACGGCATGGGCGCCTATCGCGGCATCCACGACATCAGCGTCGCCTATCAAGGTCAGTGGCGCGCCTTCGTCAACGGCATCCAGCCCGAGGTCGTCGATGCCGGCTATCGCGGCGGCTCTCAGGAACGCATCCTTCCTGCGCAGGCGCTGATCGCGCAGGCCTACAGCGGACCCGCGGGACAGAAGCAGGTCGTATGGCGCCGCGGCAGCGGCGGGCCGGGGCAGCTCGGCGTCGTCGACGTCTGGCGCAACGGACAGCCGGACACCACGGTCGCGTCGCTGCAGGCCGCGGCGCTGGTGGCCGAGGGTTACGGGCTCTTCCTGCTCGGGCCGATGTGGCTGGTCGATCGCGGACTCGCCGTGCGTTCGGCGGGAACGCAGATGGTCGACGGCCAGCTCTGCGACGTCGTCGACGTGTGGCTGAGCCCGGGGCTGGGCGAAGTCGCGATGGATCGCGTGTCGCTCTACATCGATCGCGCGACCGACCTCACGCGCCGCTTCAGATTCACGCTCGAGGGCACCGCCAACACGCGCGGTGCCGTTGCGGAAGTCGACACCTTCGAACACGAGCGGCGCTTCGGCGTGTTGTGGCCGATGCGATCGTACGAACGAGTCGTCCATCCGATCCGGCTGCCCGCCCACGATTGGCACATCACCGGCCTCGACGTGAACCGCGGCTTCGGCGAAGCCGACGTGTCGGGTGCCGAGTTCAAGGGTCGTGCCGCGGCGCCCGCCGCATCTGTTCGAGGCTAGTCCGCAGCACGTCGCGCAAGGTTGCGGGATCGACCCGCGGCGCATTGCCGCCGCTCCAGGTCAGCGCCGACTCGAGGTCTTCGCAGCGTGCCGCTGCCCCGGCGAAGTCCGCCTCGCGGAAGTAGTCGCTGCGTGTGACCAGCGTCGTGATGCCCGCGGCGCAGGCCGCGGGCACGCCGTTCGGCGAATCCTCGATCGCGATGGTTTCCGAAGCATCCAGGCCGAGCCGCGCGAGCACGATGCGGTAGACGAGGGGATCGGGCTTCTTGGCCGGCGCGTCTTCCGCGCAGACGATGGCGGCGAAGCGCTGCGGCCACGCATTCCCGAACGCGGTCCGCATCAGCGCATCGACGTTGGCGCGTGACGTCGTGGTGGCGATCGCCTGGACGATGCCCTCGTCGACGCAGGCATCCATCAGCCGACGCACGCCCGGACGCCATGCGACATCGTTCGCCTCGACGAGAGCGGCATAGAGCACGTTCTTGGTCTCGTGAAGTCGTCGCGCGAGGTCGACGCGTGCTCCATCGGACGAAGGCGCATCGGCCCGTCCCGCCATGTCGTGCAGCAGGCGCTCGCGTCCGCCGGCGACCCGCAACAACTCGCCGTAGGTCGCCACGTCCCACTGCCACGGCAGCCCGTGCGCCTCGAAGGCGCGGTTGAAGGCCACACGATGACCGTCGCGCTCGGTCTCGGCGATCGTCCCGTCGACGTCCCAGATCAGCGCCCGCAGCATCGGGTCGCGTTACAGCGCACCGGACGCGCGCTGGCGCCGCTCCATCATTCGCCAGATGAACGGCGTGAAGATCAGCTGCATCGCCAGCTCCATCTTCCCGCCCGGCACGACGATGGTGTTGGCGCGCGACATGAACGAGTCGTGGATCATGTTGAGCAGGTACTGGAAGTCGATGCCCTTCGGCTTCGCGAAGCGGATCACGACGAAGCTCTCGTCCGGCGACGGGATGTCGCGCGCGATGAACGGGTTGCTGGTGTCCACGCACGGCACGCGCTGGAAGTTGACGTGCGTGTACGCGAACTGCGGGCAGATGTAGTTCACGTAGTCGGGCATGCGACGCAGGATGGTGTCGGTCACCGCCTCGGTCGAGTAGCCGCGCTTCGACTTGTCGCGCCACAGCTTCTGGATCCATTCGAGGTTGACCACCGGCACCACGCCGATCAGCAGGTCGGGATGCCTGGCGATGTCGACGTCGGGCGTGACGACCGCGCCGTGCAGTCCCTCGTAGAACAGCAGGTCGGTTTCGGCGCACACGTCCTCCCAGGGCGTGAAGGTGCCCGGATCCTGTCGGTACGGCGCCGCCTCTTCGGGATCATGGAGATACTTGCGGGTCTTGCCGCGACCCGATTCGCCGTAGCTGCGGAACAACGCCTCGAGTTCGGCGAACAGGTTGTTGTCCGGGCCGAAGTGACTGAAGTTGTTGTTGCCAGCCTTCTCGGCTTCGGCCTGGCGGACCTTCATCTCCTGACGATCGTGGCGATGGAAACTGTCGCCCTCGATCACGGCGGCCTTGACGCCCTCGCGCCGGAAGATCTGCCCGAAGGTGCGCGTGACCGAGGTCGTGCCTGCGCCCGATGAACCGGTGATCGCGATGATGGGATGGCGTTCGGACATGGGGGTCCCCGGTTCAGCTGCGGAACAGGCCACGCTCCGCGAACAGCGGCGCGGGACTGTCCAGCGCGGTCGGCTCGTGGTGGTACTGCTCGATACGATCGACCTCGTTGCGTGAACCGAAGACGACCCCGATACGCTGGTGCAGCGTGGTCGGCGTCACGCCGAGCAGCGGCTGCCGACCCGTGCTCGCACGCGCGCCGGCCTGTTCCATCAGGAACGCGATCGGGTTGGCTTCGTAGAGCAGTCGAAGGCGGCCCGGCTTCGCCGGGTCCTTGGTGTCGCGCGGGTAGAGGAAGACCCCGCCGCGCATCAGGATGCGATGCGCGTCGGCGACCATCGACGCGATCCAGCGCATGTTGAAATCCTTGCCGCGCGGACCGCTGCGACCGGCCATGCACTCGTCGACGTAGCGCTTTACCGGCGGTTCCCAGAAGCGGCTGTTCGACGTGTTGATTGCGAACTCCTGCGTGTCGTGCGGCACCTTGATGGCGGAGTGGGTCAGCACGAACTCGCCAAGGTTGGGGTTCAGCGTGAAGCCTGCGACGCCGTTGCCGACCGTCAACACCAGCATCGTCACCGGCCCGTACAACGCATAGCCCGCGGCCACCTGCGTCGCACCGGGCTGCAGGAAATCGGCCTCGACGACGTCGCGACCCGAATCGATCACCGCCTGCGGCGCTCGCAGGACCGAGAAGATGCTGCCGACCGTGAGATCGACATCGATGTTGCTCGAGCCGTCGAGCGGATCGAACACCAGCAGGTACTTGCCGCGCGGATAGGCGGCGGGGATCTGCTGCGGCACGTCCATCTCTTCGGACGCCATCCCCGCCAGGTGCCCGCTCCATTCGTTCATGCGCACGAAGAGCTCGTTGCTGATCACGTCGAGCGGCTTCTGCTGCTCGCCCTGCACGTTGACGCCGGGCGACACCTCCGCGGCGTCGTTGAGCACGCCGAAGGCCACGATGCGGGCAATCGCCTTGCACGCGACGGCGACGTCGAGCAGCAGGCCGTTCAGCTCGCCGCTCGCATGCGGGAAGCGACGCCGCTCCTCGATCAGGTAGCGGACCAGCGTCGCGTGCGGCACCGGCGAGGGCATCGTCATGAGGAAGCGCCGGCAGCGTAGGCGAACAGGCGGCTGGCGCGGATGTCGGCCGCCGTCAGGACCGTCAGGTCTTCCTTCGTCAGCACACGATCGCGGTCCGCGAACAGTCGGCTGGCCTGCCGCAGGCGCGCCCTGTCCAGCGCGTTGCGCACGCTGCGGGCGTTGGCGAAATGCGGTTGCGCGATGCGCCGCTCGAGGTACGCGTCGAAGGCCTGGCGGGCATCGTCGGCGAAGGTGTAGCCCAGCCCGTCGAGCATGCGGTCACCGATCTGCAGTAGCTCATCGCGCTGGTAGTCGGGAAAGGCGAGGTGGTGCGCGATGCGCGAACTCAAGCCGGGATTGGAACGGAAGAAGGTGTTCATGCGGTCCTCATAGCCGGCCACGATCACGACCAGATCGTCGCGCTGGTTCTCCATCACCTGCAACAGGATCTCGATCGCCTCCTGGCCATAGTCGCGCTCGTTCTCGGGTCGATAGAGGTAGTAGGCCTCGTCGATGAACAACACGCCGCCCATCGCCTTCTTCAGCACCTCCTTGGTCTTCGGCGCGGTGTGGCCGATGTACTGGCCGACCAGGTCGTCGCGGGTGACGGCGACCAGGTGTCCCTTCCGGACGTAACCTAGCCGATGGAGGATCTGTGCCATGCGCATCGCGACCGTGGTCTTGCCGGTCCCCGGGTTGCCGGTGAAGCTCATGTGCAGGGACGGCGCGGCCGCGGCCAGCCCGAGCTTCTCGCGCAGCTTGTCGATCACGAGCAGCGCCGCGATATCGCGCACCCGCGTCTTGACCGGTACGAGTCCGATCAGGTCACGGTCGAGTTCGTCGAGGACGGCTTCGACCTGCGTGTCGGCGAGAACGCCGGCGACGGTGGTCGGGAGTGATTCCTGCGGGGCGTTCATCGGCGATCCCTGTGATTGGGCCCCGGCCTTCGCCGGGGCTGAGGGCTCAGTACCTTTCGCCCTCCGGCTTGTCGGTCGCGTACGACGAGATGCGGTAGCGGATGTTGCGCCCCTCCATCTCGGTCCGCGCCAGGCCGAACCCGGGCTCCTCCGCGGGCCGGTTGACGAGGTAGGACATCTTCACGCTCTCGACGCCGCGCGTGGCGTCGAACGCGGTGACGCGGACGTAGTGATTCGGAAAGGTCTGCCGGCACTGGTTGATCTCGGCGAGGATGCCGGCCGGATCCTTCAGGTCGAACATCGGGTTGCCGAACATCTCCCAGTACGTGTTGCGCGGATGCGGATCGTCGGTGTATTCGATGCCGATGGCCCATCCCTGGTCGAGCGCGTACTCGACCTGCGCGGTGATCTGCGCGTCGGTGAGGTCGGGAAGGAACGAGAACTGGCCTTGGGTCAGGCGCTGGTTGGTGTTGGTCATCATGAGTTTTTTGCTCCGATCGAAGATCGCTGACCCTGTCATCCCGGCGAAGGCCGGGACCTCATGGGTTGTTCGATGATTGGGTCCCGGCCTTCGCCAGGATGACGTCATCTAGACGCTGGCCGTCGCCGTCGGCGCGTAATCGGCCGTATCCGTCGACGCGTAGTTGAAGCTGACCTCGCCCCAGGTATCGAGCGCCTGCTTGAGCGGCGTGCACCACCTGGCCGCGTCCTGCAGGATCTGCGGCCCCTCGTTCCAGATGTCGCGGCCTTCGTTGCGCGCCAGGACCATCGCTTCGAGTGCGACGCGGTTGGCCGTCGCGCCTGCCTGGATGCCCTGCGGATGCCCGATCGTGCCGCCGCCGAACTGCAGCACAACGTCCTCGCCGAGATAGGTCAGCAACTGGTGCATCTGGCCTGCATGGATGCCGCCCGACGCGACCGGCATGACCTTCAGCAGCGAGGCCCACTCCTGGTCGAAGAAGAGACCGTGCTCCAGGCTCATCTTCGTCACCGGCTCGCGCAGCGTGTCGTAGAAGCCCTTGATCATCAGCGGGTCACCTTCGAGCTTGCCGACGACCGTGCCCGCGTGGATGTGGTCCACGCCGGCCATGCGCATCCATTTGCAGATGACGCGGAAGTTCATACCGTGGTTCTTCTGCCGCGAGTAGGTCGAGTTACCGGCGCGATGCAGGTGCAGGATCATGTCGTTCTTCCGCGCCCACTTCGCCATCGACTGGATCGCGGTGTAGCCGATCACGAGGTCGATCATGATGATCGCGCTGCCCAGGTTCTTCGCGAATTCGGCGCGCTCGTACATGTCCTCCATCGTCCCGGCCGTGACGTTGAGGTAGTGCCCCTTGACCTCGCCCGTTGCGGCCGATGCCTTGTTGACCGCCTCCATGCAATAGAGGAAGCGATCGCGCCAGTGCATGAACGGTTGCGAGTTGATGTTCTCGTCGTCCTTCATGAAGTCGAGGCCGCCCTTGAGCCCCTCGTACACCACGCGGCCGTAGTTGCGACCGGACAGTCCGAGCTTGGGCTTCGTGGTCGCACCGAGCAGCGGCCGACCGAACTTGTCGAGCCGCTCGCGCTCCACCACGATGCCCGTCGCCGGTCCCTGGAAGGTCTTGAGATACGCGACCGGGATGCGCATGTCCTCGAGCCGCAACGCCTTGACGGCCTTGAAGCCGAACACGTTGCCGATGATCGAGGCCGTCAGGTTGGCGATCGATCCGCCTTCGAAGAGATCAAGGTCGTAGGCGATGTAAGCGAAGTACTGGGCTTCCGTCTGCGTGCCCACGCCGGTGTTGGGCACGGGATCGACGCGATAGGCCTTGGCCCGATACAGCTCGCACGCAGTCAGGCGGTCGGTCCACACCACGGTCCAGGTCGCGGTCGACGACTCGCCGGCCACGGCCGCGGCGCACTCGTCGGCGTCGACGCCTTCCTGCGGCGTGATGCGGAATAGCGCGATGACATCGGTGTCCTTGGGCACGTAGTCGGGCTGCCAGTAGCCCATCTGCTTGTACTTGAGCACACCGGCCGAATAGCGCTTCTTGCCATCGGTGATCACGGCATCGCTGATCGCGGCATCTTCGACGGGTTTGTTCACGGCGACTCCTCGAGGTCTGTGGCCAAAAGTGGATGATTTCGAATCTAGAGAGAATCTCGAGTCAGGTAAATTCAATCTTCTTGCTACTTCGATTCAGTTTTCCTGAATCAGCGATCCATGAAGAACGTCAGCCTGCGGCAGTTGCGCGTCTTCGCCGAAGTGGCCAGACGCCTTAGCTTCGTTCGGGCGGCAGACGCGCTGCACCTCACGGCGCCCGCGGTGACGATGCAGGTCAAGGACCTCGAAGCGGCAGTCGGGCTGCCGCTGTTCGATCGCCACGGTCGCGTGGTCTCGCTCACGACCACCGGCGAGTACCTGCTGGTCTATGCGCGCCGGATGATCGCGACGATGCGCGAGGCCGAGGACGCGATGGCGCGCCTGCAGCGGGTCGAGGCCGGGCTGCTCAACGTCGGACTGGTGAGCACGGCCAAGTACTTCGTGCCGCGACTGCTGGCGCGCTTCAGCGAATCGCATCCGGGTGTGGAGGTCCGGCTGCAGGTCAGCGGCAACCGCGACCAGCTCGTCACGCTGCTGCACGACCGGGAGATCGACCTGGCGATCATGGGTCGACCGCCGAAGGAACTGGCGACGCAAAGCCATCCGTTCGCCGCGCATCCGATGGTGATGGCCTGTGACCCCGGGCACGCGCTGATCCGCAAGCGTGGCGTCACGTCGACGGTCGCCGCCCAGTTGCCGTTCATCGCGCGCGAGCAGGGTTCGGGGACGCGCAAGGCGATGGAGGACTACTTCGGCAGCTATCGCCGCAGCCCGCGCATCGTCATGGAGATGTCGAGCAACGAGACCATCAAGCAGGCTGTGATGGCAGGCATGGGCATCAGCCTGCTGTCGCTGCACACGCTGGGCCTGGAGTTGCGCAGCGGACTGCTCGGCGTGCTGCGGGTCGAGGGCACGCCGCTGATGCGGACCTGGTACATCGTCAACCTGACGGGGAAGCTGTTGTCCCCGGTGGCCGATGCGTTCCGGCTGTTCGTGCTCGACGAAGCCGGCGCCTACCTGCAGGCGCACGACAAGCCGCTGCTCAAGGCGTTCGGTCGGAAAGCCCGGAGCTGAGCACGTCCGTCTTCACGCCACGATCTCGCGCATGCGCAACGATCAGCGAGCACACGGCACCGGGCGCCTCCTCGTGCGCGAGCCGGTGCCGTCGACGAATCGCCGCACCGCGCGCCGATCCTTGGCGAGACCACTCACCAGACGTGGCGCGCCGGTCCCGTGCAGCATCAGCAGCGCCGGGCCGTGACCGACGACGACGACGACGTTCCAGCGCAGGCCACCTGCCTCGACATGGTGCGCGGCTTCGTCGAAGGGAGCGAGGCCGGCAACGGCCGTCATGCGCTACGCAGACCCGAACCCGCACGCGCCGCACGATTGACGACCGCCGACATCTCGGTCGCGCCCGCGCTCGGCAGCAGCCGGCATATCGCGCCCATCTCGGCGGCCAGTCGCGCGGCCTGCGGATAAGGCTGCGGGGACGTGTCGATCAGCAACGCATCGACGTTCATCGCGCGCAGCGGGCGGGCCGAAGCCACCGCGTTCGCGCGGCCGTCGGTCAGCAGCACGACGAGCACGGTATCGCCCATTCGTCGCAACGAGATGACCAGCTCGCGGGTCGCATCGGGCGCGCTGGCCAGCGGCGTGCCGCCACCACCGGGCAGGCCGGCGGCAGCAGCAACTGCGTGTCCTTGCCGCGGAAGGCGAGCACGGCGACGCACAGCGCCTCGAGCAGGTCGTCGGGCACCACGGCATCGCCCAGTCGCGACCGCGCCGAAGTGAGCGACTCGCGCGTGCCATCGATCTTGTTCACCAGGGTCCTGATCGAACAGCGCCGCAGCGAGCAGGACGTCGTTCCAGGCCACTCCTGCTTCGATGGCGGCAGTCATCGAAGCCCGCCGCCCTCAGTCGGCCAGGACTTCGGCGATGGCCCGCTCCACGCGCGCGCCGGAGCCGCTGTCGTCGAGCGGATCGCGGCGCAGGCGATGGCGCAGCGCCGGCGCGGCGATCCGTCGCAGCTGCGCTGCGCCCACGCGCGTCGCGCCTTCGAACGCGGCGAAAGCGCGCGTCGCGCGCATCAGCGTCAGCTCTCCGCGCAGCCCGTCGGTGCCGAGCTGGATGGACAGGCGCGCCGCCGATTCGAGCGCGGCATGGTCGACCTCGATGTCGTCGAGACGCGTGCGTGCAGAAATCAGCTTGCGCCGCGTGCGCTCGTGGTTTTTCTTCCAGCGTTCGATGAACGCGAGCGGATCGCGTTCGTACGCATCGCGACACCGGACCGCCTCGATGCGCTACGGCAGATCGGTCGGCGTCGTGACCTCGACCGAGAGTCCGAAGCGATCGAGCAACTGGGGCCGCGGCTCGCCCTCTTCAGGATTGCCGCTGCCGACCAGCACGGAGCGCGCGGGATGGCAGACGCCGAGACCTTCGCGTTCGACGACGTTCTCGCCGGACGCGGCCACGTCGATCAGCAGGTCGACGAGATGGTCCTCAAGAAGATTGACCTCGTCGGCCTAGAGGAAGCCGCGACTGGCGCGCGCCAGCAGGCCGGGCTAGAAGGCCTTAATGCCCTGCGACAGCGTGCGTTCGAGATCGAGCGCGCCGACGACGCGATCCTCCGTCGCGCCCAGCGGCAGGTCGACGACCGGTGCCGTGGCCAGGCTGATGGGCCTTGCCGGCACGCGTTCGCGCGGGCGAGGCGAGGCGAGACAGTCATCGCAGGGCGGTAGGGGATCGCACCCGTACGGCCATCCCGTCATGACTCTCAGGTTGGGGAGCAGCGCCGCTAGACCCCGGTGGACTTGCCGGTACCGCGATCGCCGAAGACCAACACGCCTCCAAGTCGCGGTTCGATCGCGACGAGGAGGATCGCCAGCTTCATCTCCCCGTGGCCGACGATCGCCGAAAAAGGGAATGCAGGCCTCATGCGCGGATCGCCATGGCCTGCAGGTTCTTGGTCAGCCCGCCTTCTTGGCGTACGAGGCGCACCAGCCGGCCGTCGCCACCTGCTTGCCGGCATACAGCGGGCAGGGTCCGGCCTTGTCGGTGGCCTTGCCCTGGAACAGCACGCAGTTGCCGCAATTCGAGCCGGCGGTGTACTTCGGATCCTTGGACTTCGTGGCGTCCGCCACGTACTTCAACGCAGTAGCGGTCGGATCCTTCTCGTCGACCATGGGAAGGTCGGCGGCTCGAGCCTGGACGCCGGCGAACAACGCGGCACCGGTGAGGGAGACATTACGGATGAAATGACGACGTGATTGCATGGACCTGCTCCTGTATCAAATGGCTAGCGACCCGAAGGCTGGCTTTCCGATAGATGAGTTTTGTTGACGGTTCGTACTGTAATACTTTGATTACACTATGGATTCGACCGACGAGTCTTGGAACGAAGTCCGGACCTTCCGAATCGCAAGTTGCGAATACACGTTACCCCCACAGTTCGAGCGTTGCATTTTGACCGTAACGCGCGAGCGACCCTGTCAGACGACGCACTTTATTTCGCAACCTCCAGCATCCACGGATCAATTGACTTGAGTGTCCTTGCGCTCGGCCTGAATCACGTCACCGCCCCACTCGCGCTGCGCGAACGCTTCGCCTTCGCCGGCGAGGCTCTGGCGCCCGCGGCCAGGGCCCTGGCCGCCTGCTTCCGCTCGAATGCGGAAGTCGCGATCGTGTCGACCTGCAACCGCACCGAGCTCTACCTCGGCGCCGACGCCGACGCGATCGCGCCTGCGATGGACTGGCTGGCCGAGTCCGGCGGCACCGATCGCGAACGTCTCGGCCTGCGCACCTACGTGCTCGAGGACGGCGCCGCGGCGCGCCATGCCTTCCGCGTCGCGAGCGGCCTCGATTCGATGGTGCTCGGCGAGCCGCAGATCCTCGGGCAGTTCAAGTACGCGATGCGCCAGGCCGAAAACGCCGGCACGCTGGGCGGCACGTTGCACCAGATGTTCCAGCGCTCGTTCACGGTCGCGAAGGAAGTCCGCAGCTCGACCTGCATCGGGACGCAGTCGGTCAGCATGTCGGCGGCCTGCGTACGTCTCGCCTCCAAGATCTTCGAGCGCATCGCCGAGACGCGCATCCTCTTCGTTGGCGCCGGCGAGATGGTCGAGCTGGTCGCGACGCACTTCGCGGCCCAGCAGCCGAAGCAGATGGTGTTCGCCAACCGGACGCTCGAGCGCGCGCAGGTTCTCGCCGACCGCTTCGGCGCCGAAGCGATGAAGCTGGCCGACATGCCGGCCCGGCTCGCCGAGTTCGACATCGTCGTCTCGTGCACCGCAAGTTCGGTGCCGACCATCGGGCTGGGCGCCGTGGAGCGGTCGATCAGGCAGCGACGTCGTCGGCCGATGTTCATCGTCGACCTCGCCGTGCCGCGCGACGTCGAACCCGAAGTGCGCGAACTGCCCGACGTGTACCTGCACACCGTCGACGATCTGGCCAGCATCGTGAAGACCAACGGCGCGCGGCGCGAGTCGGCCGTCGTCGAAGCCGAGGCGATCGTCGAGCACGGCGTCGCCGACTTTCTGAAGTGGTTGAAGCAGCGCGAGACGGTGTCGCTGATCCAGGCGCTGCGCGGCCAGGTCGATGCGTGGCGCGTCGCGGAGATGGTGCGTGCCAAGCGCGCGATCGCCCGCGGCGAGGATCTCGATGCGGTACTGCACGCGATGTGCCACGGGCTGACGCAGAAGATGCTGCACGGGGCGATGGTGGAGCTGAAGGCCGCCGATGCCGACGACTGCGTGCAGCTCTCGGGGACCACCTCGCGCGTGTTCAACATCGAAGCGATGGGTCGCGCGCACGGCGGCTGAGCGCGACTACTCCTGCATCACGAGGCGATAGCCGACGGCGGTCACCGTCAGCAGATGTCGAGGCTGCGCCGGATCGTCCTCGAGCTTGCCGCGCAGGTTGCCCATGTGCACCCGCAGGTAGTGGTGGCGCTCCACGTGACTCGGTCCCCACACCTCGCGCAACAGGTGTCGGTGGGTCAGCACCTTGCCGGCGTGCGCCACCAGCGTCGTCAGCAGCCGGTACTCGATCGGCGTCAGGTGCACCGCCGTGCCGGCCTTCGTGACGGTGCGGGCCGAGAGGTCGACGAGCACGTCGCCGAAGGCCACGGTCGTCTTGCCCGGCGCCCCGACCTGGCGACGCGTCGCCACGCGGACCCGGGCCAGCAGCTCGCCGATGCCGAAGGGCTTCGTCAGGTAGTCGTCCGCGCCTGCGTCGAGCGCGGCGATCTTCTGATGCTCGTCGGAGCGCGCCGACAGCACGATCACCGGCACCTGCGACCACGCCCGCAGGTCGCGGATCAGCGCGGTACCGTCGCCGTCAGGCAATCCGAGATCGAGGATCACCAGCTCGGGATGGCGCGTGCCGCATTCGACCAGGCCCTGCGCGATCGTCGAGGCCTCGTGGACCTGCCAGTGTTCGTGCTCGAGCGCGGACCGCACGAAGCGGCGGATCTGCGGCTCGTCCTCGATCAGCACCACGCTGCGCTGCGGCTCGCTCATGCCGGAATCGCGACGCGCACCGGTGTCGACGGGAGCGTGGCCTCGTCGTCCATCGCCGGCGCACCCGTGCGGGGTAGCGAGACGACGAAGCGCACACCACGTCCGCCGGCCGGGCGCTCGACGCGGATCGCCCCGCCGTGCGCGTCGACGATGGCGCGGCAGATCGCGAGGCCGAGGCCGACGCCGCTCCTCGGCGACTCGCGTTCGCCGCGCGTGAACTTGTCGAACAGGGTCTCGATGCGCTCGGGCGTGTCGTAGTCGCTCGGCAGGCCCGGACCGTCGTCCTCGATCGTGAGGCGCAGGTCGCTCGGACCCGCGCGGCCCTCGATGCGCACGGTCGAGCCGGGCGGCGTGTACTTCGCGGCGTTCTCGAGCAGGTTGACCAGCACGCGCTCGATCAGCACCGCGTCGTACTCGACCAGCGGCAGGTCGCGCGGCAACGCCGTCTCGATGCGATGGGCGGCCAGCACGCGCCCAGTCGCGGCGAGCGCCGTGCCGATGGTCTCCTCGATCGAATGCCACTGCCGGTTGAGGCGCACGTCGCCGCTCTCGATGCGCGCCATGTCGAGCAGGTTCTCGACCAGCGCGCTCATGCGCTGCACCTCGTCGCGCATCGCGACGATCAGCGACGCCCGCATGGCCGTCGCGTCCGCGGTGGTCGTGTCATTCCGCATCTCCAGCGTCTCGGCCAGTCCGGCCATCGCGGCGATCGGCGTGCGCAGGTCGTGCGACAGCGCGGACAGGATCGAGTTGCGCAGCCGCTCGGACTCGATGCGCAGCACCGACCCCTGCGCGACCTCGACGTAATGGACGCGCTCGATCGCGATAGCGACCAGCGTCGCGAGCGTCTCGAGCAGTCGGCGCTGCTCGGGGATCATCAGCACGCGACGACGCGTGGGCCGGATCGCGAGCACGCCCCGCGCGCGGATCGACGTCAGCAGCGGCAGGAACAGCCACGGGCTGCCGGACAGCGTGTCGGTACCATTGCCAGCCGGCAACGACTGTTGATAGGCCCACTGCGCGATGGCCGGCTCGAAGCCCGCAGAGCGTCCGAGCGCGTCGTCGATGGCCAGGCGGTCGAGCGGGCCCGCGGCCTGTCGATCGTCGACCGGCAGGAGGACCTGGACCTCGGCGTCGAACAGGTTGGCGATGACGGAGCGGCCATGTGCGACGACGTCCTCAGTACGCATCGCCTTCGACAGGTCGCGGGCGATCTCGTACAGCGAGCGGGTGCGGTCCTCGCGATGCGATGCGACCCGCGCCTGGTAGCGCAGGCTCGACCCGAGCGTGCCGATCACCAGCGCCACGGTCAGCATCACGCCGAAGGTCACGAGGTACTGGACGTCGGACACGGCAAACGAGAAGCGCGGCGGCACGAAGAAGAAGTCGAAAGACGCGACCGCCGCGAACGACGCGAACACCGCCGGACCGCGGCCGAAGCGCATGGCGACGAGGGTCACGACCAGCAGATACATCATCGCGATATTGGTCGGATGGAACACGTTCCACAGCGGCAACGCGATCAGCGTCACCGCGGCGCACGCGATCGCCGCGTACAGGTAACGCAGACGAACCTGGACGCGCTTGCGCCGCACGGCCGGATCGTCGTCGCCGCTTTCGCCGTTCGTGCGCTCGCCGTTCGCGCTCGTGACGCTCGGGGCCGGCTCCGCCTTGTCGGACGTCTTGCGGGCCGACGAGCGTCCGATGACGATCAGGTCGATTTCAGGCGCATGGTTCGCGATGCCTTCCGCGAGCGACGACACGCCCATCCAGCGCGCGAAGAGGTGGGGCACGCGGCCGTGGCCGGTGACGAGACGCGACAGGTTGTGCTCGCGCGCATAGCGCGCGACGACATCGGCGACATCGTTGCCCGACAGCACGGCCGTGGTGGCACCGAGCTGCTCGGCCAGCCGGATCACCTGCAGGATGGCCTCGCGCTCGCGGGTCGTGCGCTTCTGCAGCCGCGGCGTCTCGACATAGATGGCATGCCACAGCACGTCGATCTGCCCGGCGAGGCGTGCCGCGCTGCGGACCACGCGCTCCGAGCCCGCATCCGGTCCGATGCAGCACAGCAGCGCCGCCTCGGTACCCCACACCTTCTCGATCGAGCGTTCCTCGCGATACGCCTGGACGTCGTCCTCGACGCGGTCGGCGGTACGGCGCAACGCGATCTCGCGCAGCGCGATCAGGTTGCCCTTGCGGAAAAAATTGCGGGCCGCACGCTCGGCCTGTTCGGGCAGGTAGACCTTGCCGGCCGCGAGCCGCTTGAGCAGCTCGTCAGCGGGGATGTCGACCAGCATCACCTCGTCGGCGCGGTCGAAGAAGGTGTCCGGCACCGTCTCCCACACGCGGATGCCGGTGATGCCGCCGACGATGTCGTTGAGGCTTTCGAGATGCTGGACGTTGAGCGTCGTGAAGACGTCGATGCCGGCGGTCAGCAGCTCGTCGACGTCCTGCCAGCGCTTCGGATGACGCGAGCCTGTGACGTTGCTGTGCGCGAGCTCGTCGACCAGCACCAGTTGCGGCTTGCGCACCAGCGTCGCGTCGAGATCGAACTCCTGGTCGCGCGGGTTGTGGCTCGTGCCGTCGTCTTCGCGACCTTGTGGCACGGCCATCGGGATGACCTCGAGCGTCTCGCCGAGGGTCGCGTTGCCTTCAAGCAGTGCGGCGGTGTCGCGACGGCCGTGGGTCTCGACGATGCCGACCACCACGTCGCAGCCTTCGCGCGCGAGACGCCGACCGGCCTGCAGCATCGCGTAGGTCTTGCCGACGCCGGCGGACGCGCCGAAATAGATCCGCAGCTTGCCGCGCGACGCTTCCGCGGCATCGCGGCGCGCGCGCGCCAGCAGCACATCGGGATCGGGCCTTGCATCGGGGTCGAGCGTGGATGACGACATGTCGCGAGCCTATCAACAAATGCCGGCGCCGGACGAACAAAGCGGCGCGGTCTCGAAGGAGACCCCGCCGCTTCGATACCGCCGTGGATCAGAACGTCTTCGAGACGGAAGCCAGCACGCGCGTGCTGCCGCCGGCCTCGAGCGAGGTCGCCGTACCGAAGTACTTCTTGTGCGAGGTGCCCACGACCGCCAGCCCGACGACGAATCCCGAGAGATCCTTGGTCGCGCC
>JANXTA010000099.1 GCA_025356395.1 Betaproteobacteria bacterium | reverse complement strand
CGCGACCCACACGCGACCCACACGCGACCCACACGCGACCCACACGCGACCCACACGCGACCCACACGCGACCCACACGCGACCCACACGCGACATCGATCGGGCGATATATTCCAAGGTATATTTCGCTTCCTTGTCGTTTCCCGATCGCACTCTGGCTTCCCATGAACTCCATCGCGCGCGACCGGTTCAGAAACGTCATCGTCTTCGCCACGCTGCTGCTCTCCTGTGCCGCGTCCGCCGCCGACCTGACCGTCTCCGCGGCCGCCAGCCTGACCAACGCGTTCCGCGAACTCGGCATGGCGTTCGAAGCGCAGAACCCCGGCACCAAGGTGCAGTTCAACTTCGCCGCGTCGGGCGCGTTGCTGCAGCAGTTGGTCAAGGGCGCACCGGTGGACGTGTTCGCCAGCGCCGACCAGGAGACCATGGACGAGGCGCAGAAGTACGGCCTGGTCGACACCGCGAGCCGCGTCGACTTCGTGCGCAACGCGTTGGTCGTGATCGCGCCGAGCGACGGCAAGCTCACGGCGACCGGCCTCGCGGACCTGCGCTCGGAGAAGTTCGCGAAGATCGCGATAGGGCAGCCGGCCAGCGTGCCGGTTGGCCGCTACACGAAGTCCGTGCTCGAACAGGCCGGTCTCTGGAGCGTCGTCGAGCCGAAGATGATCGGCGCGCAATCGGTGCGACAGGCGCTCGACTACGTGGCGCGCGGCGAGGTCGACGCGGGCTTCGTCTACGCGACGGACGCAGCGATCATGACGGACAAGGTCCACGTGCTGTTCGTCGCGCCCACGCCCGCGCCGATTTTGTATCCGATCGCCGCACTGAAGGCTTCGAGCGACGGTGCGATGGCCCGCAAGTTCGTCCAGTTCATCGTGTCGCCCGCCGCGCACTCGGTATTGACGCGCTATGGTTTCGGCGCGCCCTGATGCATTCGTCGATGCGGTGGCTACACCAAGCGGCGCTGTGTCTGATCCTGCTCGGCGGGCATGCGCTGGCCGACGGCGGCGTCTCCGCGGCCGTGCAGGTCAAGGGGCTGGTGTCGCAGCCCGCGACCTTCGGGCCGGCCGACCTCGCGAGGATGGAGGTGCGCGAGGGGATGCTGAGGAATGGCAATGCCCCTCCGCGCGGCTATCGCGGCGTACTGCTCTGTCCGATGCGGAAGGCCGGGTCGCCCTGGTCTCCGCTGGCGACGTCCGCAGCGAGACCCGTCATGTGCGGTGGCTCGAATCGATCGACGTGCGTGGCGCATTGCCCTGAGCGGCGTCGAGCGACGTAGTTGCACGGACATAACACTCGGCTTCAAAAAGAGCGGGCTCCCGCGGATACTTCGGGTTCGATGCAGGACGGTCGTACTGGCCGGAACGGACGTAGCGAGCCACCCGCCCCGTGCCGCATCGATCACGACGACGGCCCCGGAGGTCGTCGAATCATCGGAACGCAGGAGCTCCATTTGAACAAGCACCTTCCCCTCGCCGCCGGCCTGTTGCTGGCCTGCGCCGCCCAGGCGCAGACCACCGTCACGCTGTACGGCATCGCAGACGGAAACGTGCGCGTCGACCACACCAGCATCGGCACGCTGAAGTCGCTGGGCAGCGGTGGTGAGGCCTCGTCGCGCTGGGGTCTGCGCGGCACCGAGGATCTCGGCAACGGCTTGAAGGCCGTGTTCAATTTCGAGCAGGACTTCGACCTCGGCGACAACAGCGCGCCCCAGGGCAACATCGCGCCCACCACGCCGACGTCGCCCAACTCGTCGACGGGCAGCCGCCTGTTCGGCCGCCGCGCGATCGTCGGCATCGGCGGCGCCCAATACGGCGAGCTGCGGATTGGCCGCGAGTACACGCCGCTGTACCAGACCTGGTCCGTCGCCGATCCGTTCGCGGCAGGCACGGTGGCACGGGGCACCAACTACGCCGTGGGCAGCGTGACGCGTTTCGACAACTCGATTACCTACGAGACTCCGACCTACGTCGGCTTCCAGGCCAAGGCGCAATACCGACCGGGCGAGGCGACCACCAACACGGTGGCCAGCGGCGCGACCAAGAACGGCGGCGGCGGGGTCGGCCTGTCGGCCAGCTACGCGCAGGGACCGCTCTACGCCGGCGTCGGCTACCTGAGCACGAAGGCGGCGCTCGACAACAACACCACCCGCAGCGAGTCGGCCGCGGTGACCTACGACTTCGGCGTCGTGAAGCTGCACGCGCTGTACTTCCACACGAAGAACGCCACGACGACCAAGCAGCAGGCCGCCTCCGCCGGTTTCACCGTGCCGCTCGGCGCGTTCAAGGTGATCGGGGTCGTGGGCCGGGTCGACAACAAATACAAGGACAACGGCAGCCTGCTGCACCTCAACGACGCCAACTACTTCGGGCTCGGCGGCAACTACGCGTTCTCGAAGCGCACCGACCTGTACCTCGCGCACTCCAAGATCGTGAACCAGGGCGCCGCGGCTTTCGTGATCGGCGACAACAGCAACAACGGCCTGTTCACGGCCGCCAACGTGCCAGCCGGCTTCAATCCGTGGTCGGTCCAGTTCGGCATCCGCCACCTGTTCTGATCCGGCACTGCACTTTCGCGGCTCAGCGCATGCGCGCAAGCCCGAATCTCAGCAGCGCGAGCAACGGGAAGGCGCTGCCCGCGACGACGACGCCGCGCCAGCCCGAGTGCGCGTACAACGGACTCGCGATCAGCGAGCCGAGGGCGCCGCCGATGAAGACGTTGGTCATGTAGAGGGCGTTCAGGCGGCCACGACTGGCCGCGTCGAGCGCATAGACCTCGCGCTGGCCCAGCACCATGTTCATCTGCACGCAGAAGTCGAGCAGCACGCCGGTGAAGATCATGCCGACGACCCCGAGCGACGGCACCAGGGCGACCGGCCAGTAGCCGGCCGCGGCGAAGATCAGCGCGGCCAGCGTGCCGCTGCGCGTGTACCCCGCATCGGCCATGCGACCGGCCACGGGTGCCGCGATGGCGCCGAGCGCGCCGATCAGCGCGAACACCGCGATCTGCGACTGGCTGTAGCCGTAGTGTTGGGTCAGTTCGAGCGGCGCGGCCGTCCAGAACAGGCTGAACGACGCGAACATGCAGCCCTGATAGAACGAGCGCCGACGCAGCGGCGGCAGCCGCGCGACCAGCGTTCCCAGCGACCGCAGCAGGCTCGCGTAGGTCGCCCGGTGATCTGGCTGGCGGCGCGGCATCAGCCAAGCGAACAGGACCGAGATCGCGATCATGAACACGGTCGCCGTACCGAACACCGCGTGCCATCCGAAGTGATCGGCGACGAAGCTCGAGAACGGACGCGACAGCAGGATGCCGAGCATCAGGCCGCCCATCACGTTGCCGACGATGCGACCGCGCAACGCGTCCGGCGCGAAGTGCGCGGCCAGCGGCACGAGGATCTGCACCGAGACCGACGCGAAGCCGATCAGCAGCGACACGACCAGGAAGACGAAGGGATCGCGGACCACGGTCGCGATGCCGAGGCAGGCGACCGACAGCAGCGTCGTCGCGATCAGCAGCCGGCGGTTCTCGACCAGGTCGGCCAGCGGGACAATGAAGAACAGGCCGATCGCGTAGCCGATCTGGGTCAGCGAGACGGTCAGGCTCGCGGCGGTCGGCGAGAGACCGATGTCGGGCGCGATCAGGTCGATGATCGGCTGCGCGTAGTAGAGGTTCGCGACGATCGCGCCGCAGCAGAACGCGAACAGCGTGACCATCGCGGGCGTCATGCGCAGCGTGGACGCGGGAATGCCTTGGGCTTGCATGGAGAAGGAAATTGTTATTGTGGCGGCGATGATCGCACGCTGAATGCTCCCTTTCCCAAGCGGGAGGGGGCGTTCGGGTGTCTGGGATTCTTTCTTCACCAGAGCAGACCTTCATGACCGATCAAACCCGCTGGACCCACCGTCCGCCCGGCTCCAACTGGGGCGATTTCGGCGCGGACGACCAGCACGGCCGCATCAACCTGATCACGTCCGACCAGGTGAAGCGGGGCGTCGTCGAAGTGCGCGAAGGCCTGACCTTCTGCCTCAGCCTGCCGCTTGATTACCCCGGTGGCAACGTCCTCAACCCGCGGCGTCATCCACCGGTCCTGCGACCCACGTCGCGCAACGGCCAGCCGAACATGAACTACCGGCTGGCCCGGGACAACGCGGCGCACACCGACGTGATCTGCGACGACCTCGTGCTGATGTACCTGCAGTACTCGACACAATGGGACAGCCTTGCGCACGTCGGCCAGTTGTTCGACGTCCATGGCGATGGCCATCCGCAGGCGGTCTACTACAACGGCTATCGGGCGGACGAGGACGTGCTGGGCCCCGTCGACGGATCGACCTCGAAGGCGATCGCGCTGGGCATCGAGAACATGGCCGAACGCTGCGTGCAGGGTCGCGCCTTGATGATCGACCTGCATCATCACTACGGCGCGACGCGGCGCGTCGTCGGCTACGACGACCTGATGCGCGTGCTCGAGGCCGACGACATCGCGGTCGAGACCGGCGACATGGTGTGCCTGCACACCGGCTTCGCGGATGCCCTCCTCGCGATGGGCCGACAGCCCGACCCGCATGCACTCGAAGCCATCGGCGCCGTGCTCGACGGTCGCGACGCGAAACTGCTGCAGTGGATCACCGACAGTGGGTTGTCAGTCCTCGTCGCGGACAACTACGCGGTCGAGGCGCACCCCGCAGGCCCATGCGAAGGCGCGTGCGCGACGCTGCCACTGCACGAGCATTGCCTGTTCCGACTCGGCATCCATCTCGGCGAGCTCTGGCACCTGACCCCGCTGGCCCGTTGGCTTCGTCTGCATGCTCGCCATCGCTTCCTGTTGACGGCGCCACCTCTCCGACTGCCCGGGGCCGTCGGATCGCCGGTGACGCCGGTCGGGACGGTCTAGAACGACATGGACGGGGCACGACGACGCGTGCCGGCGACCGTCGCCAGGATCACGAGGCCGAGGCCGAAGATCTGCAGCGTGCCCGGCTCGGGGACGGCGCTGACGCTGACGTTGTCGAGATAGCCGCCCAGTCCGTCGCTCGGTCCGAAGGCGTTGAACTGGATGCGCGAGGTGGGGCCGCTTGCGAGCGCGGTCAGGTCGTAGCCGGTCCAGACCGTGTCGGCCAGACCGATGCCGCCGAGCGCGACCATCGCGTACAGCGAGTTGTCCCAGAGCAGTTCGATGCCGTTCGACAGCGCCGACACGCCGGGGCGCGGCGAGTACTGGAAGTGGATCTGGTAGGTGGTGCCAGCGATGGTCGTGAAGTCCTGATACATGCTGCTGTTCGCATTCGTATCGAGCTCGACGAACTGGTTGCCCTCGTAGGGCGAGCCGGCGACATGGTTCTGCACTTCGATGTTCGGGGCGCCGGTCCATCCGGGAGTCGAGTCCACGGTGCTGTAGCCGCCGAAGCCGATGACGGTCTGTTCGAAGCCGCCGTCGATCAGCAGATTGGCGTGCGCGGGGAGGGCCGCGGCCAGCGTGAGCGCCGCACAGGCTGCCAGATACGTTTTCATGAAGAGCCACCAAGGTTGGACGTTGCTGGTTCAGTAGCGTTGCAGCTTCCGTGCCGGCTGTCCTTGTGCTCGCGAAAAGAGGCGTCTGACAGAGGAGCGGCTGATGGAGATGCCCCGGACGAAGGCATCGACCAGTGGCGAGGTCGGACGGCCCGATTGGTCGCAACGCGACAAGTTTCGGCGATGGCCGACACGCCGCGCGCCGCCTAAAATGCAGGGCTTGTTCACCTCTCGCTCTCATCGGACACCCGCCTTGAAGAAGATCCTCGCCTTCGTTGTCGCCTTGCTCGTCGTGCCCAGCGTCTGGTCCGCGGAAGGCATGTGGACCCTAGACCACCCGCCTCTCGGACAGATGAAGAAGGAACTGGGCTGGGCGCCCGACCAGGCGTGGCTCGACAAGGCGATGCGCAGCGCGGCGAACCTCGCCGGCTGCTCGGCTTCGTTCGTGTCGAAGAACGGCCTCGTGCTGACCAACCACCATTGCGTCGCGACCTGCCTCGACCAGTTGTCGACGGCACAGTCCAACCTGCTGGCGATCGGCTTCCTCGCCGACGGGCAGGCCGGCGAGCGCAAGTGTCCCGCGATGGAGGTCAATCGACTCGAGCAGATCAGCGACGTTACGGCGGACGTCACCTCGGCCACCCGGGGATTGGAAGGCACGGCCTACACCGCGGCCCACAATGCCGTGCGCGCGAAGCTCGGCGCGGCCTGCACGGGCGACACCGGCCGCATGCGCTGCGACGTCGTCGAGCTCTACCACGGCGGCCAGTACAAGCTCTATCGCTACCACCACTTCCAGGACGTGCGACTCGCGTTCGCACCCGAACGCGCATCGGCTGCTTTCGGCGGCGACCCGGACAACTTCAACTACCCGCGCTACGACCTCGACATGGCGCTGGTACGGGTCTACGAGGAAGGCCGTCCGATCACGGTCGTCGACTATCTGCCGTTCAATACCCAGGGACCGGCGGCCGGCGAACCGGTGTTCGTCACCGGCAATCCCGGCAGGACCGAACGCGAGCTCACCGTTGCACAACTCGCGACGCGCCGCGACCTGACGTTGATGGATGCGCTGCTGCGCGCCGCCGAGCTGCGCGGCACGCTCACTGAATTTCGGACCACCGGCGCCGAGCCGCAACGGATTGGCGAGAACGACCTGAACAGTCTCGAGAACTATTACAAGGTCCTGCAGGGCCAGTTGAAGGCCCTGCACGACCCGGTGGTGTTCGAGAAGAAGCAGGCCGACGAAGCGGCGGTTCGCCAATACGTCGCCGCGCATCCGGCGCTGGCGAAGAAGGCCGGGGGCGCGTGGGACGCCATCGCGAAAGCCGAGAAGACACGTCGCGATCTTCACCAGCCACTGTCGCTGATCGAGAACGGCAGCGGCTTCACGAACCGCTACTTCGCGTTCGCCCGCACCTTGGTGCGTGGCGCCGGCGAGCGACCGAAGCCCGATGGCGATCGCCTGCCCGAGTTCAATGACAGCGCGATGCGCCGGGTCGAGGCCCGCCTGTTCTCGCCCGCACCGGTCTATCCGCAACTCGAGCAGCTCAAGCTCACGCTCGCGCTGACGCAGATGCGGGAACGGCTCGGCCCCGACGCGCCGATCGTCAAGCGCGTGCTCGGCCGGCAGTCGCCGTTGCAGGTGGCCGCGGCGCTGGTCGGTGGTACCAGGCTCGGCGACCCCGCGGTCCGCAAGGCGCTGTGGGACGGCGGTGCCGACGCGATCGCGCGCAGCGACGACCCGATGATCCGGCTCGTGACCGCCATCGAACCCGATGCGCGGGCCCTGCGCGCGCGTTACGAACGCGAGGTCGAGTCGGTCGAGCAGAAGAACACCGAGCTGATCGCAGAAGCCCGCTTCGCCGCGCTCGGCGACACGATCTATCCGGATGCGACGGGGTCGTTGCGACTGTCCTACGGCGTCATCGCCGGCTGGGACGAGGGCGGCGTGGCGGTACCCCCGTTCACCACCTTCGGCGGCGCTTTCGAGCGCAACACCGGGACCGAACCCTTCGCGTTGCCCGTATCGTGGCTCGCCGCGAGGGACCGGCTCGACCTGACCAAGCCGCTCGACATGGTGAGCACGAACGACATCATCGGCGGCAACTCGGGCAGCCCGATGCTCAACCGCGAAGGCGAACTGGTGGGTCTGATGTTCGACGGCAACATCCACTCGCTCGGCGGCGACTTCGCGTACGACCCGAAGCTCAACCGCTCCGTCGCGGTGAACAGCGCTGGCATGCTCGAGGCGCTCGACAAGATCTACGACGCGAAGGCACTCGCGAACGAACTGCGCGGCCAGTGACCGATCGAACCCTCATGTCCAATCCCCTCAAGCCCTACCGCATCGCCGACGATCGCAAGCTCGACCTCGCGACCTTCGATCCGACCACCAAGGTCCTCGAAACGCGCGATGACGCTGCACTCGGCGCCGCGCTCAAGGCCCTGCAGAAGGAGATCGGCGAGTACCAGAACCGTCTCTTCGCCGAAGGTAGGCGCAGCCTGTTGCTGGTGCTGCAGGGGATGGACACGTCGGGCAAGGACGGCACGACCATCGCCACCTTCGAGCAGACCCATCCGCAGGGCCTGACCGTCAAGGCGTTCAAGGCCCCGACCAGCGACGAGGCCGCGCACGATTTCCTCTGGCGGGTCCATGCCCATGCGCCGGCGCGCGGCATGATCACGGTTTTCAATCGCAGCCACTACGAAGCGGTGATCGCCGAGCGGGTGCTGGGCCTGGCGAGCGTGCGCGAGTGCAAGCGCCGCTACGTGCAGATCGTCGACTTCGAACGGATGCTGGTCGAGCACGACACGATGATCGTCAAGTGCTTCCTGCACCTCTCGCAGGCCGAGCAGAAGGGTCGTCTGCAGTCGCGCATCGACGACCCGAAGAAGCACTGGAAATTCAATCCCAACGATCTCGTCGAACGCCAGCGCTGGGCGGCGAACATGGACGCCTATACCGACGCGATCCGCAACACGTCCACGAAGTTCGTGCCGTGGTGGATCGTGCCGTCGGACTCGAAGCCCCATCGCAACCTGATGGTCGCGACGCTGGTCCGCAACGCGCTCGCAAAGATGGACCCGCAGTACCCGGCTCTAGATCCGAAGTATCGGGACCTCAAGGTCGAGTGAGCGGCCGCCGTCGGCGCGCGCTCGTAACGGTCTTCAGAAGATCACGACCGACCGGATCGACTCGCCGCGTTTCATCAGCTCGAAGCCTTCGTTGATGTCGTCGAGCTTGAGCCGATGGGTGATCAGGTCGTCGATGTTGAGGCGACCTTCCATGTACCAGTCGACGATCTTCGGCACGTCGGT
>JANXTA010000104.1 GCA_025356395.1 Betaproteobacteria bacterium | reverse complement strand
GACACGCCCCACGCCGTCGAGACCGCGGCATCGAAACCCATCTCCCGGACCAGCGCGACATGCGACGCTTCGTAGTCGCGATCGGGCTTGCCGTTGGGGTAGGCGAACAGCTTCACCCTTTCGTTGAGCGTCTCTTCGAGGTCGAGTCGGCCATCGGCGATCTCGCGACGTGCCTCCGCCAGGGCTAGCGTCTTGAGGATCGGATGACTGACCGTGTGCGCACCGATCGACATGCCGTAGCGCCGCAACTCGCGCACCTGCTGCCGCGTCATCATCAGGTCGCTGCGCGCCGACAGGCCGACGGAATCGCCGATCGCGTCGACCTTGGTCTGACGCTCGGCCTGCGGCAGGTACTTGAGGCGGTCGAGCAGGCCGCCGATGGTCGCCACGCGCGATGCATCGTCGACACAAGACCAGGTGCCGCAATCGATCGTCGTCAGGTCCATCACGCCGTGCGGACAGATGCGGACCGACTCGCGAACGGTGTCGTTCCACATGCGGCCGCCGTCGAGGAAGCCGGTGGCGATGAAGAAGGTCGCACTCAATCGCAAGCGCGCGAGGATCGGCGTTGCGACCGTGAGGTTGTCCGCGTAGCCGTCGTCGAAGGTGATGCAGGCCGCGTTGGCCGGCAGGCTGCCGTCGCGCAGCCGCCGCGTCGCCTCGATCAGCGGCATCACGCGAAAGCCGGCGGCGAGCCACTTCATGCGGTCTTCGAAGACGGCCGCGTCCGGCTCGCCCGGCAGCAGCGCATCGGGCTTGGGCAGCACGCGATGGAAGATGAGGATCGACAGCCGGGGCCCGCGCACGACGGACAACGCGCGGCCGAAGGTCCTGACCGCCAATGCCATGGGATTCATCGAGAGTCCTTGCTGCATGGGTCGAGATCGCGAGGTCGTCGTAGCGATGGAGTGGCGTGAGAGGAAGTCATCAGTAGCAAGGCGCCACGATCGGCGCGGTCGGGGCCGCATTCTGGACCATCGACCAGGTCTGTCCCATCCAGCTCGATGTCCTGCGCGCACCGAAGACGTTGAGATGGTCCGCGTTCAGCCACGAGGCCGGATCGTCGAGGACCGCCTGCGGCTTGATCGTTTCGCCATACGCCTTGTAGTAGCGGGCTTCCGTCGGTTGCTCGGGGCCGTGGAAAAAGGGCAGGTAGAGGAAGGTCACGTGGACGTTCTTCTCGCGCGCGAGCGCCAGCAGCTTCTCCAGGTAGGCGCGGTTGTAGCGCTTCAGCAGGCTGCAGCCGTCCGGCATCGCGATGCGCCGCGCCAGCGCCTCCTTCTGTTCGAGGTCGCCCCGCAATTCGTTCGCCTTGTCGTCGAGGTACTGGACGGTATGGGTGGCGTCGCGCGTCTGGGTGAACCCGTGCAGGCGTTCGGTGTCGTCCCAATGCGCGCCTTCATACGCGTCCGCCGCGTACTCGATCCGTGGACGGCCGCTCATGGCCGGAAACGCGAGGTCTAGTTGCCGTCGTGGCAACCGCACCAGGTTCTCGAGATAGCCGGTGTTGATGATCAGCGGCGAATCGAGCAGGTCGTCGACCCGCCCCAACCGCTGGAAGGCGGGATGCGGGGCGCGCGGCTCGAAGTCCTGGACCTCGACGACGAGTTCGCGCACCGGTCGCGACTCGATCAGCTCGCGCACCAGCAGCCAGTGGAGATCGCGTCCCAGGTGCGGGATGGCGAAGTTGACGACGTGCAGGTCGAGACCGCGCTTGCGAAGTTCTGCCTCGACGATGCGGCTGTCGATCGCGCTCTGTGTGTGCGAGGTGCCGATGAACGCGATGTCGATGGGCGTGCGGTCGTCGTGGATGCGCTCGTAGATCCAGCGCAGCCGCAGGTAATGCTGGCTCTCGGTCGCCGCCTCGGCGAAACGGGCATGGGGATCCTGCGGCAGCAGGGCGAGTGCCATCAGCCCCAGGACCGCGACCACGACGATCGAGGCGAGGAAGCGGAGCGCGGTCGGCGGCTGACCGACGACGCTGCGATCAGAAATTGAAGTAGAGGAATTCACTGGGACGGGACAGGTTCATCAGGGCCAGCGCGGTGAGCAGTCCGAGACCACCCGCGATCGCGAGACCGGGGCCGGCCCACGCGACGGCATGCGTCTCGCGATGATCGACGGCGATCGTCGCGCGGTCGGTGATGCGGCGTGCGACGAATTCCTGCGTGTTCGGGAGCAGCGTCGTGATCGCGAGCAGGACCGCCACCCAGATCCAGTTGACGAGCAGGTCGAGGTCCGTGGCGATGACCGTCGCCGGCATCGCGCCGAACCCGAACATCGAGCGCAGCAGCACGGCGGCACCCTGGAAACTCGTGGCGCGAAAGAACACCCACGCGATCACCACGGCGAGGAAAGTGAGCGCGGCACCGGCGACGATCTCGATCCGACCCGGCTTCACAGCCGCGCGTGAACGCACGGCGGTCCATCGATGATTGACGACGAGGTACAGGCCGTGCAGGCCGCCCCAGGCGACGAAGGTCCAACCGGCCCCGTGCCACAGGCCGCCGATCAGCATCGTCAGCATCAGGTTCAGATGGCGGCGATAGTCACCGGCCCGGTTGCCACCCAGCGGGATGTACACGTAGTCGCGCAGGAAGGTCGACAGCGAGATGTGCCAGCGTTTCCAGAAGTCCGAGATGCTGACGGCCTTGTACGGCGAGTTGAAGTTGAACGGCAGCTTGATGTTGAGCATCAGCGACAGCCCGACGGCCATGTCCGAGTAGCCCGAGAAGTCGAAGTAGAGCTGGAAGGTGTAAGCGAGCGCCCCGCCCCACGCCTGGAACATGGCCAGCGACTGACCGTGTTCGGCGGCGTCGAAGACCGGCGCCGCGAACACCGCGATGCCGTCCGCGAGAAAGCACTTCTTGAACAGCCCGATGATCAGGAACACGGCGCCGATCGCGAAGCGCTCGCGACTGAAGCGATAGGTCTCCGGCCGCGCGAACTGCGGCATCACGTCCTTGTGATGGATGATCGGCCCAGCGATCAGGTGCGGGAAGTACGTCACGAACAACACGTAGTGCAGGAAGTTTTTCTCGGTCGCCTTGTCGCGATACGTGTCGATCAGGTAGGCGAGCTGCGTGAAGGTGTAGAACGAGATGCCCAGCGGCAACACCACGTGCGCCATGACCAGCGGCAGGCCGGTGAGGGACGCGAGGTTGGAGATCAGGAAGTCGGCGTACTTGAAATACGCCAGCGCGATCAGGTCGATGGCGATCGCCGCGACCAGCAGCACCGTACGCTTCGTCTTGCGGTCCGGCGGACAAGCCGCGATCCATCTTCCGAAGCAGAAGTTGACGAGGATCGACGCGAACAGGATGGGGATATAGCGCGGGTTCCACCAGCCGTAGAACACGACGGACATCAGCGCGAGCCAGCCCGCCGCGAAGCGACGATTGCGTTGCCCGAGCAGGAAGAAGCCGATCAGCGCGAGCGGCGCGAAGCCGAGCAGGAAGACATAGGAGTTGAACAGCACGGCCCGCCCTCGCGCCTACCTGAAGACCACGTTGCGATAGGCGAAGAAGCTGCAGAGCATCAGCAATCCGGTCGCGATCGCGACGGCGATCAGTACGGGAACACCGAGCAGGACCAGTCCGCTGTAGAGCACGAAGTTGAAGAAGGCGCTCGACAGCGCGACCGTCGCGTAACGCATCAGCTCGGCGCGACTTTTCGGACGATCGGTGCGGAAGGTGAGGCTGCGGTTGAGCAGCCAGGTGACGACGATCGCGGTCAGCAACGGCGGGATGCGCGCAGCGACTGGCGGGAGGCCGAGATGCGCCAGCACCCAGGTACCGCCGCCGTCGACGATGAAACCGATGACACCCACGACGACGAAGCGGATGAACTCGGCGCTCACGATCAGGGTCGTTTCAGCTGAGGCATGCGCAGATAGGCGAGCCGCTTCTGCTCGAGCCGCCCGGCGGCGACGCTGTCGAGGATCAGGCCCGCCAGCGACGAGATCGCGGCCAGCAGCACGAGGCCGGTCGCGAGGATGGCGGTGGGCAGTTTCGGGACGTCGCCAAAGTCGATGAAGCGATCGACGATCGGAAAAGCGAGGACGAGGGCGAGTGCGACGAGTGCCGCGGCGATGCCGCCGAAAAAGCGCGCGGGCTTGATTTCCTTGAACAGCAGGATCTGGGTGCGCAGGATGCGGATCGCGTCGCGATAGGTGTTGAGCTTGCTGGCCGACCCTTCCTCGCGCTCGCCGTAGTCCGTCTCGATCTCGGCGACCGGCATCCGCAGCTGGCTCGCCTGCACCGCCATCTCGGTCTCGATCTCGAAGCCCGACGAGATCGCCGGAAAGCTCTTCACGAAACGGCGCGAGAAGACGCGATAGCCGGAGAAGATGTCGGTGAACAGCGGACCGAACAGCCGCCGGTAGAAGCGGTTGAACAGATGGTTGCCGACGCCATGACCCTTGCGGTGCGCGTTGGCATACACGTTGCGGCGCGTGCCCACCACCATGTCGAGGTGATCGGCCACGAGCCGTCGGACCATGGACGCCGCAACACTCGGATCGTAGGTGCCGTCGCCGTCCGCCATCAGGTACACGTCGGCATCGACGTCGGCGAACATCCGCCGCACCACGTTGCCCTTGCCGGGCCACGGCTCGGTACGCACGATGGCGCCGGCACGACGCGCTACCGCCGAGGTCTCGTCGGTGGAGCGATTGTCGTAGACGAAGATGCGGGCGGTCGGCAACGCAGTCCGGAAGCCGGCGACGACGCGGGCGATCGACAGCGCCTCGTTGTGACACGGAAGCAGGACCGCGACCTCGAGCTCGGCGATGAAGCGATCGAGTTGCGGGATCGTCAGCGCGACTTCGGCGACGGGCGTCACGACACCGTCGGTGCTCGCAGTCGACACCATGCGACTCGGCATCAGGTCGGTCGGTGCGTCCGCAGCGATCGCGATGTCGAGTTCCGTCATCGCGTCGTGTCCATCGCGTCGAACGCGTTCAGCGGCTTGGCGTAGGCGCCCTGCCCCCGCCAGTCGTCACGCGCGCGCGGCGGCTTGACCGGCGCCAGCTCGGGCCCATCGTCGACGACCGGTACGACGCCGAATCGATCGCCGCGCCTGAATCCGTCGGGCCGTTGCGGCACCACCCGCGAGTTGAAGGCCGGCAGCACGGCCGCCCGCGTCGCGACGACGATCACCATCACGTAATACGGCACGTCGAAGTAGGCCAGGCTGAGGAACGCGCCGCCGACCCCGTATCCCACCATGCTGACCTTCATCATGTCCATCAACGGAGCAACCCACTCCAAGCCGACCAGACCCTTCGCCTTGCGCTTGCCGTCCGACGCCGCCATCCACGTGAATGCGCCGATCGCCATGAACAGGAAGAGCCCGATGAAGCCGTGCTCGCCCATCACCTGGAAGTAGATGCTGTGGGCGGCGTGGACGTCGAGTGGATTGGGCGCATAGCGTGCGAAGACGTCGTAGTCGTAGATCTCGAAGCCGCCGCCGAGCGGACGCTCGGAAGCGAGATGGAAGGCCATCCACCACGCGTTGATGCGGCCCTGTGCCGACGAGTCCTCGTCGTAGGTCTGGATGGTCTGCATGCGCGCGAACCATTCGGCGGGCATGAACGACAGCACGACGACACCCGCCAGCGCGAGCGCGACCCCCATCACGAACTTGTTGCGGCTCTTCCACCACAGGAACGCGGCCATCGCGGCGATCGCGAGCAGCGCACCCCGCGAGTGGCTGCCGATCGCCGCGAAGGCGGTCAGCAGCATGACCGCGGTCATCCCGAGCTGCTGCCACTTCTTCTTCAGTCCGATCTGGACGTAGCGCATCAGGGGAATGGCGATCACGAAGGCCAGCGCCACTTCGTTGTTGCCTTCGATGAACGATCCCTCGGGGCCCCAGACCAGAAAGTTGCCGCCGTGCAGGAGCGTGAAGAGTCCACCCTTGGCGCCGTAGAACGCGAGCGAGAAGACGATCGTCCAGATCATCCAGTGGATCTGCTTCTTATCGTGGATCACCGTGAGCGCGACGAAGGTCATGAGAAAGATCTTCATCACGCGCGACCACATGTCGTAACCGGCGCCGTCGTGGTACGGGAAGAGCGACGTCAGGCAGATCCACCCCGAGAACAACGCGAGCGCGACGACCGGCGGGGTGAACGTGAGCTGCTTCTTCTCCTTGGTCACGGCCAGGGCGAGGAACGTGATCACGGCCGTGGCGGCTGCGAACTGCAGTCCGTACGCGAAGCCGTAGGTCAGACGATGCGGATTCATCACGCTCAGCCAGACCCACATGACCACGCCGAGCGCGGGGCGCTTGAGCATGAACGGGATGCAGCCGATGAAGAAGACGAGCAGGGCGATGTCGCGCATGGGGACTCCGACGGCGCTAGGGGGCCGTTTGGGACGCGGCGCGCAGGTGCGCGAAGCGGCCGGGAAAGATCAGGACGAGCGCTTCGATGGTCGCTGCGCGATTCAACAGCCACGTGCAACTGCAATAGATCGCGGCACCCGCGGCGACCAGCACCGTGAACCGCGGGACGTCGCCGATGCCGCCGAGCACGCGGCGCAGTCCTTCCACCGCGAGGAACATCACGGCGGCGCTGATCATCGGCCGCCACATCTCGGCGAAGACGGCGCGCATCGACAGCCCCAGGATCGGCAACGCACGGAACATGTTGAGCATGAACATCAGCGGCGTCACGACCAGCCACGCGACGCTCAGGCCGACGATGCCGTAGTGCGCGCCGACATAGAACAGAGGCGGGATCAGGCACGCGCCGATGACGTTGGTGACCATCGCGATGTCGACGCGCCCCATGCTCATGATCGTCGTGGAGATGATCGATCCGATCATCCGGAACGGGATCGTCAGGGCGACGAGCGTCAGCGGCAGGATCGAGTCGTGCCAGGCCGGACCGATCGCGACCGCCACGAGTTCGGGGGCGACCGCGCCGATGCCCCAGAGGACCGGGAAGGTCACGAAGGCCATCAGCCGCACGCCGAGACGGGTGTTGTGGGCCACGGCCCGCGGATCGTGCTGGATCTTCGCGAACGCGGCGAACGCCACGCCGTTGATGATGCCCGCGGCCCGTTGCATCGGCAGCGACGCGAGATGCACGGCCACGGAATACAGGCCCAGCGCTTCCTTGCCGAGGAACTTGCCGGCGATCAGAACGTCGGCCTGCGACGACCAGTACCAGACGACGCGCGTGATCAGCACGTTGCCCCCGAAAGTCCACAACCGACGCGTGTCGCCGAAGCGGAACGACGGCCAGTAGACCTGGGTCGCGCTGGTGAAATACATGATCACGCGGATCGGGTTGGCGACGAGCGTCCCGAGGATCAGCGCCCATGGACCGAAGTCCAGCAGGGCGAACACCAGCGTCGCGACGTTGCCGACGATGCCGAAGACGATCTCGATGCGCGCCGAGGTCTTGAAGCGCATCTCCCGCTGCAGCAGGCCGCTGTAGACCGTCACCATGCCGGCGCCGATGAAGCCGAGCGCCGCGACGCGCGTCATGTCGATCAGGCGTGATTCGTTGTAGAAGGCCGCGATGGCCGGAGCCGCCGCGACAAGCAGCCCGCAGATCGCGAAGTTGACCAGCAACGCGGCGCCGATGGTCTGGCGGATCTCGCGGGTCTCGAGGGTCGGTGCCTGGGTGATCGAGGAGCCGAACCCCATCTCGCCGAGCATCGCGAGGAACATGAACAGGATCGACAGCATCGCGACGAGGCCGTAGTCGGCCGGGGCCAGCAGCCGCATGACGAAGAGCGTGATGCCCCAGTTCACGAGCTGTCCGCCGAACTTCGCGACGGCCGACCAGCGCAACGCGGACATCACCTGCGCCTTCATGCCGCCGGCGTTGGCGGTTTCGCCGCTCACGAGGCGACCTCGCGCTGATCCGCAGGCGGCATCGGTCTCATCCGTGCACCTCGTGGGGCGCACACGCGGGCCGGGCCGGGCGCAGCGACTCGAACAGGCGTTCCTGGCCGCGGCTGGTCTCGTCCCAGCTGTAGCGCTCCGCATACCGACGCGTCGCAGCGCGGTCCGGCGGATCGGTCAGCAGCGCGCGCAACGCCCGGCCGATGGCGGATGCCGAGC
>JANXTA010000050.1 GCA_025356395.1 Betaproteobacteria bacterium | reverse complement strand
ACCGACGTGCCGAAGATCGTCGACTGGTACATGGAAGGTCGCCTCAACATCGACGACCTGATCACCCATCGGCTCAAGCTCGACGACATCAACGAAGGCTTCGAGCTGATGAAACGCGGCGAGTCGATCCGGTCGGTCGTGGTGTACTGACATGACGATCGAACTCCTCAGCAGCACAGCCGCGTTCGGCGGCACGCAGAGCTTCCATCGCCACGACTCGAACGTGATCGGCCTGCCGATGAAGTTCGGCATGTTCCGTCCCGACGGCATCGACGGCGCGGCACCCGCGCTGATCTTTCTCGCGGGCCTGACCTGCACCGAAGAGACCTTCGCGATCAAGGCCGGCGCGCAGCGTTACGCGGCAGAACACGGCCTCGTGCTGGTCACGCCCGACACGAGTCCGCGCGATACCGGAATCGACGACGCCAAGAAGGACTGGGACTTCGGCGAAGGGGCCGGCTTCTATCTCGACGCTATCGAAGCACCTTGGTCGAGTCGTTTCCGGACCGAGAGCTGGATCACGACGGAGCTGATCGACCTGCTGGTCGGGCAGTTCGGCATCGACCGCCAGCGCGTGTCCATCTTCGGCCACTCGATGGGCGGGCACGGGGCGCTGACACTGGCGTTGCGCCATCCCGGCATGTTCCGTTCGGTGTCGGCCTTCGCGCCGATCGCGGCACCGACGCAGTGCCCGTGGGGACACAAGGGCTTCACCGGCTACCTGGGCGGCGATCGCGAAGCCTGGGCCGGGCACGATGCGAGCGCGTTGATGGGCAAGAGCCGATGCCCTTACCCGCAAGGCATCCTGGTCGACCAGGGACTGAGTGACAAATTCCTGGAAGAACAGCTCCATCCGGAAGCCTTCGAGGCCGCGTGCCGCACGGCCAATCAGCCCCTGACCCTGCGGCGTCATGCCGGCTACGACCACAGCTACTACTTCATCGCGACCTTCGTCGCCGACCACATCGCGTTCCACGCGGCGGCATTGGGATGAGCCTCGATGCTGCGTCCTGCCTCCCTTGGAAATGCGCGATATCATGCTATCAATCTTGATCCGGAGGTGAATTTGGGCAGCATCATCGTTCGAAACATCGACGAAGCGACCCACGCGCGCCTCAAGCGCGAGGCGGATGCGCGCGGTGTCAGCGTCAACACGCTCATGCAGCAGTTCATCCGCGGCGGACTGCGGGTTCGCGATCGCCACGCGACCGACGGCCCCTATCACGACCTCGACAGCCTCGCCGGCAAGTGGAGCGAGCGTGACGAAGCCGAATTCCTGGCAAGCATCACGCCGCTTTCCCAGGTCGACGAGGCGCTTTGGCGATGACCGCCATTGCAGTCGACACGAATGCCTACAGCGCATTCAGCAAGGGGCATCCGGATGCCGTTGAAATCTTCTCGCGAGCCGATCACCTGATCACGTCGACCATCGTCGTCGGCGAACTGCGCGCAGGCTTTGCCGCCGGTTCGCGCGCCGCGATCAACGAGCGCGACTTGACGCGCTTCCTGGCATCGCCGCGGGTCAGCATCCAGGACGTGGACGAACGCGTTGCGACCGTCTACGCGGTGGTCTATCTACAATTGCGACAGGGCGGCACGCCCGTGCCTACGAACGATCTCTGGATCGCCTCGTCGGCATTGGTCGCAGGGGTCGCACTCTTCACTTTCGACGTGCATTTCCGCCACGTCCACGGACTGAGCGTCGTGTTTCGCTGGAGCGATGTCGTGCAATGACCACCACCACCACGAGCACCTTCGACTACATCATCGTCGGCGCGGGGACCGCCGGCTGTGTCCTCGCCAAGCGCCTCTCCGCCGATCCCCGCGTGTCGGTCCTGCTGATCGAAGCCGGTGGGATGGACGACTACGCGTGGATCCACATCCCCGTCGGCTATCTCTACTGCATCGACAACCCGCGCACCGACTGGTGCTTCCGGACCGAGGCCGAGGCCGGCCTCAACGGCCGCAGCTTGCTCTATCCGCGTGGCAAGGTGGTGGGTGGCTCGTCGTCGATCAACGGGATGATCTACATGCGCGGGCAGCGCCACAACTACGACGAGTGGGCCGCCGCGGGCAACCCGGGCTGGACCTGGGACGAGGTGCTGCCGCTGTTCCGCAAGAGCGAGAACCACTGGTCGATGGACGAGGCCGCACTGCGCCGCTCGAACGACAGCGAAGCGGTTCGTGTCGCGCGCGCGCGTTTCCATGGACACGGCGGCGAATGGCGCGTCGAACAGCAGCGACTGCAATGGGACATCCTCGACGCGTTCCGCCTCGCAGCCGAACAGGCCGGCATCCCACGGACCGATGACTTTAACCGCGGCGACAACTACGGCTGCGGCTATTTCGAGGTCAACCAGAAGCGGGGCATCCGCTGGAACGCATCGAAGGCCTTCCTGCATCCGCTGCTGAAGGGTCGCCATGAACGACCCAATCTGGTCCTCGTCACCGAAGCGCTCGACACGCGCCTCGACTTCGATGGCCGGACCTGCATCGGGGTGTCGTTCAAGCAGCGCACCGTCGAGTTCAGCGTAATGGCGCGCGCGGAAACGATCCTCTGCGCGGGTTCGATCGGCTCACCGGTGCTGCTGCAACGCGCGGGTATCGGCGCGCCCGCCCGGCTCCGTGACGCGGGCATCGACGTGCGGCACGCGCTGCCGGGCGTGGGCGAGAACCTGCAGGACCACCTGCAGTTGCGCATGGCGTTCAAGCTCACGAAGGCGCGCACACTCAACACGATCGCCAGCAAGTGGCACGGCAAGGCGCTGATCGGACTGCAGTACCTCACCACGCAGCGCGGGCCGATGGCGATGGCGCCGAGTCAGCTCGGGGCCTTCGCGCGCAGCACGCCCGACCAGCCCTATCCCAACGTGCAGTACCACGTGCAGCCGCTGTCGCTCGACAAATTCGGCTCGCCGCTGCACGACTTCCCCGCGTTCACGGCGTCGGTCTGCAACCTGCAGCCGGAGTCGCGCGGCAGCGTCCATGTGACCTCCGCCGACCCCGCGGCAGCCCCCAGGATTGCGCCCAACTATCTGACCGCGGCGGCCGACCTCAAGGTGGCGGCCGACTCGATCCGGCTGACGCGCAGGATCGTCGCGCAGCCGGCGCTGCGCCGCTATACGCCGGCCGAGTTCCTTCCCGGTCCGCGGTACGAGACCGACGAAGAGCTCGCGAGGGCGGCCGGCGAAGTCGGCACGACGATCTTCCATCCGGTGGGGACCTGCAAGATGGGCCCGGCCAGCGATCCGCAGGCCGTGGTCGATGCGGAGCTACGCGTTCACGGCATCGATCGGTTGCGGGTGGTGGACTCGGCGATCATGCCGACCATCACGTCGGGCAACACCTGCTCGCCGACGATCATGATCGCGGAGAAGGCGGCCGAATTGATCCGGGCGGCTTACCGGCAGGCGTGAATGCGAAGGACCTGGCAGTCGCGGCCGTCTCGTTAAACTAGGGTCTCCTCGAACACGCGATGAACCGACGATGACCAGCTACAGGGAATTCCAGGCCGAACTCGAACGGCTCCATCAGGACGCCGAAAGGGCGCGCCGCAGCGAGCAGCGCGCCGCGCTCGAGACGATCCGCGCGCTGATCGTCGAGTACGAGTTGCTGCCGAGCGACCTGGGGTTCGACGAATCGCCGAAGCAGAAGGCGAGCATCGGGGCACCCAAGTTTCGCGATCCGCTGACTGGCGCGACCTGGAGCGGCCGCGGGCGCCCGCCCCGTTGGCTCGAGGGCAAGGATCGCGCGCAGTTCGTTACCTGAGTGCGCGGCCCAGGTTCGCGTCGAGGACGCATGCGACGAAACACCCCAGCTGTATGAGATGGGCGACATCGGTAACGTGGGCAAATGGCGACTGACAGAACCATTTCCTCCAGCCATGCCTAGGCAACCTGGGCGAAGTCCTTGCCTCTCTGGCACTGGACAGGGCGATCCAGATCACGCGGAACGGCCGGCTGGTCGGCATCCTGTCACCTCCGCCACTCGCATCGAGACCAACCGATCGAACTCGCCTGGTGGAACTCGCACGGTTGTATGCGAGCGAACGCATTTCCTGGCCGAAGCTGGCCTTCGCTTACCCGACGAGGTGGTCGTTACATCCACCGCAGAATTTTTGTTCGCCTTGGAAGCCCCTGGACTCATCACGGGTGCCGCTGAGGTCCTGGCGCGAGCGGTCGCGGTGCGGGGCATCGAGGTCATGGATAGACACCTCACCGGCACCAGCGAACATCTCGATGATCGGCCCGAGCGGATCGAATCGAGTCCGGCTGCTTGAGGATCGCCACCTCGGCTCCTGCCGATGAAGGCTGGATCGCCAGCAGCGAAGCCCGCCCTGCCCCAGCGTCAGCCGTTCGACCTGGAAGGCACGGCGACCAGATAGCCGTGCTCGCGGGCCCGCAGGATCACGGCGCCCCGGCTGTGCACTTCGAGCTTCTCGTAGATCGCAGCGACATGGTTGCGGATCGTGCTGACGGCGACGCCGAACTGACGGGCGATGTCCTTGTCGGACTGACCGCGGCAAAGACCGTCGGACACGTCGAGTTCGCGCCGCACGAAGGTCTCGACGAAGCACGCCGCGCGACGCGCTGGCGCTCGATCCGCTGCCCGGCGATGCGGCCAGCATCCTGGCGGCGCTGAGGCAGCGTTACGACCCCGACTGGACCGCGGCGCAGGCGGACTATCTCGCGGCGATCGCCCTCACCCCCGGCTCTCTGTACGTGCACTTCAACTACGTGTTCGGCCTGATGTTCAGCGGTCGCTTCGAAGAGGCCAAGGCCGAGTTGCGGCTGGCCCGTGAGCTGGACCCGCTCGACATCGGACAGCGCGCGACCCACGCACTGCTCGAACTCTATCGACGCGACTACGAGCGCGCGGAGACGATCCTGACCGCGATGCTCGACGACGAGCCGCGCCATCTGCTGGCGCGCAGCCTGCGCGGTTCGCTGCACCTGATCCGCAACCGGCCGGAAGAGGCGCTGGCCGAATACCGTATCGCCCAGGCGCCCGCGCTGGCCGGGGCGACGCCCGGAAGCGGACGCCGAACGTGCCGCACTGGTCCTCGCGTTCGAAGGGCGTTGTCTGTCGCCGTATCAACTGGCGCTGATCGACCTGTGGCTCCGCGATTTCGACCGCGCGTTCGACGAACTCGGTTGTTCCGCCGCGGAATGCGATCCGAACTTCATCGCGGTGCTGGTCGATCCGTCGCTGGATGCATTGCGATCCGACTCACGCTTCGAGGCGCTGCTGGCGAGACACGGGCTTGACAGGGTCCTGCCGACGGTCGAGATGGACAAGCCGCCATTCATTGAAAGCACGGAGAAGGGCCGCGCTCGAACGGCATCGCTGTTCCAGTCAACATCGCGCTACGAGCGATCCCGATGCGGTCGAGTCGCAATGCGCCCGCTTCGAGTCGACCAACGCGCTCGCGCTCGAAGAGGTCGTGACCGTGGTCGATGGTTGGATCGATCACTTCAGGACGATGGACGTCAGCGGCGCAGACCTCGACGGTCTCGGCGAACGAACCGATGGCACAGCGCTGCTCAACCAGCCGGTCGCCAACCGTCGCAGCCAGCGCCACGCGAATCTGGATCTCAAGCCGTGACGATCGGTTCCTGCGTGGACGCACGCGACGTCGAGCGCTGCAGCACCGCACACATCGCCCCCAGCAATACATAGCCCGCCGCGAGCGCGAACACCAGACGCGGTGTCGTCGCGTCGGGGATGAACAGGTGGCCGTCCGGGAACGGCGAGTGGATCAGCCCGACCATCGTCATCGCCGCCGCGACCACGCACAGCCACGCGGCCGCGATCATGCGGCGATCGATGATCCACACCAGGAAGGTCGCCCAGATCATCGCCGTGACGATGAAGCCGTTGCCCAGCATCGTCAGGACCGTGAGGCTGTGCTGCGTGTCGGCCGGCAGCGCCGTGATGTCGACCCGTGCCGCACCGAGCACGCCGCCCATCTCGATGTTGAGCAGGTTGGCGATGACCGGGATCAATGCGAGCGCGATCGCCTTGACGTGCTTGGGCTCGGACTCGTGGACCGCCTGCGCGCTCATCTCGAGACCGACGTAGACCAGTATCGGCACGACGATGGACTCGGGCAGCGCCGAGATCAGCACGCTGATCAGGCCGGTCGCGGCACCGATCGAGATGAACAGACCGGTGGCCAGCGTGTAGGCTGCGCGGCTGCCCATGCGCTTGTAGGCCGGGTGGCCGATGTACGGCGTGTTCTGCACGACGCCACCGCACAGCGCAGCGCCGAGCGTCGCGATGCCTTCGACCAGCAGCACGGTGCGGGTGGAATAACGATCGCCGGCCAGCGCCGCGGACTCGGTCACGTCGATGCCGCCGACGACGGTCAGGAAGGCGGCCGGGATCGCCAGCGGCACGTATTTCCACGCGAGGTCGAGACCCTCGACGAAGACCAGGCTCGGCAACGGCAGGTGCAGGCCGAAGCTGCCTCCCGCCGACGGGATCACGGGCGGCAGGTAGCCGAGGTACTTGGCGCCGTAGTACGCGACCAGGCCTGCGATCACCGAGGCGATCACGGCCGGGATATTCCAGGGCAGGCGGATGCCGCCGACCAGCGTCAGCAGGATCACCCCGAGCGCGACGAAGCCGCCCACCGGCTCGGCCATGATCTTCTGGAACGGGAAGAACATGATCAGCGCGACGCCCACGGCGCTGATCGCGCCGAGAAGCGCGGTCTTGGGCAGGATGCGGCGGATGCCTTCGCCGAAGAACGACGCGATCAGCTTGGCGACGCCCATCAGCACCAGCACGGCCATGCCGACGGCCCAGGCCTCGTTGGCATCGTGGTGCTGCAGGAAGGCCGGACCGACGACGCCGAACGACAACGCGAACATCGACGGGGTGTCGATCCCGAGCGGCATCGCGCAGACGTCGTGCCGCCGTTCCTTCCGGGCGAGGCGGAAGGCCAGCCAGGTGTAGATCGCGTCGCCGATCAGCACGCCGATCGCGGTGCCCGGGACCATGCGGCCGAGCACGATGTCGGCCGGCATGCCGAACACGCCGATCAGGATGCCGCTCATCGAGACCAGCAACGCGAGGTTGTCGATCGACAGCGCGAAGAAACCGTTGACGTCGCCGCGCGCGGCCCACTGATAGCGGAAGGGTTGTGTGGTCATCAAGGGAATGAAGTTGAGGGACATCGATCGCAGCGGCGACCGCGACGTCAGGACAGCTTCTGCACCACCGCATAGCCCGCGAAGCACGCGACGAGTGCGCCGAACACGTGGGCCGCCGCATGCGCGAACGCCCAGCCGGCCCGTCCCTCCTGCAGCAGCAGCATCGATTCGGCGGTGAAGGACGAGAACGTCGTGAGGCCGCCCAGCACGCCGGGAATCACGAAGACGCGCCACTGCGGCGAGATCGCCGGAATACCCTGGAACACACCGACCGCCATGCCGATCACGAAACCGCCGACGACGTTGACCAGCAGCGTGCCGAGCGGCAGCGTCGGCAACAAGGGATTGAGCAGGATCTGCGCCAGCCAGCGCAACGTGGCGCCGATCAACGATCCGATGCAGAGCGCGAGATAGCTCGAGAGGGTGACGGCGCTCATCGGGCAATCGCACTCAGCCAGCGGCGCTTGCGGCCGCGCCATTCGAAAGCATCGAACCCGGCCGCGGACAACAACGATTCGAGATCCACATCGCTCAGGCTCACGACCGAGAACGACTGGCGCCAGACGTCGTCTCCCAATTGGTAACGCAGCGTCATCGCAATCAGAGGGAATGCTCGACTCACCGCTTCCACATGGATCATCACCGCACCCGTCCGTCCAGAATCTCCGGCTTCGGCATTGCGCAGCCAGTCGGGGTCCTGACGTTGCAGCAGGAAGCTGCCGCCGATGGGCAGATGGCGGCGGGCACAGTCGACGAACGCTCGTCGCGCGTCGAGCTCGGGATGATTGATCAGGCCGCTCGCGAGAAGGACGGTCTCGAAGGTACGGCCGAAATGGAGCGACTCGATGTCGGAAAGCACCGTCTGCGCGGCCACTGGGACCGCCCTCAGCATCGCCTCGGAGTTGTCGACTGCCGTGACCAGGGCGCTCGATTCCAGCATCGGTCGCGTCAGTCGGCCGGCACCGCAGCCGAGGTCAAGCACGCTCGAAGCAGGCCCCAGGGTCAAACCGCAATCCTGCAGCTCATCGAGATACGGCGATTGCTCGTACAGCGCCACCGAGCAGCCGTCGCGGGTCCGGGCTCCCGGTCCCGATCCACTGAACACCGCGCGCTCGTTCATCACGTGTCTTGCCGGGCCACGGCGACCCGCCAGCGCGCCGCCGCCGCCTCGTCGCTGTCGCGCGCCTCGACCCAGCGCTCGCCGCGATCGGTCGTCTCCTTCTTCCAGAACGGCGCCTGGGTCTTGAGATAGTCCATCACGAAATTGCAGGCGTCGAAGGCCTCGCCGCGATGCGCCGAACTGGCGGCGACGAAGACGATCTGGTCGGTCGGCAGCAGCGTGCCGTGGCGATGGATCACCAGGAGATCGATTAGCGACCAGCGACGCGTGGCCTCGACGCAGATGTCCTCGAGCGCGCGCTCCGTCATGCCGGGGTAGTGCTCGAGCGTCAGAGTGCCGACCTGTGCGCTGTGCTGCAACCCGTCGTTGCCAGTCACCGCGTTGACGTCGCGGACGATGCCGATGAAGCTCGCGATCGCGCCGACGGTCGGCTTGCCGATCCGCATGGCCGCGAGTTCGGCACCGACGTCGAAGTCCGCGTCCTGCACCTTGACGACGATGGCCACGGTCAGCCGCCGGTGACCGGCGGGAAGAACGCGACCTCGGCACCGTCGCGAAACGGCACGTCGACCGGCGTCATCGCCTGATCGACCGCGGCGCGCACGTTGCGCCCCTCGGCCAGCGCCGTAGCCCAGTTGCCGCCACGCTCGCGCAACCACGCGCGCAAGCGGGCAGGCGTATCCACGCCGGGCGGCAGATCGCACGACTCGCGAGACACCCCGAGCGCTTCGCGCAGGCTCGCGAAGTAGAGAAGCGTGACGTGCATCGAGAGCCCCGCCTCAGCCCATCAGCGCCGCGAACGGCAGGAAGCGCACGACGTCGCCGCGGGCGATGGGCCGGCCCGGTGGATTCTCGACGAGGCCGTCGGCCCAGACGGTCGACGTCAGCACGGCCGAGCCCTGCTGCGGAAACAGGTCGAGGCCGCCGTCGTCGTTGGAACACACGCGCAGATATTCCTGGCGTGGATCGGGTCGCGGCCATTCGAAGTCCGCGCGCAATGCGTAGGTCTTCGGCGCGACGACGAGGATGCCCTGGAGGCGCATCAGCAGCGGTCGCACGAAGATCAGGAAGGTCACGAAACCCGATACGGGATTGCCGGGCAGGCCGACGAAAAGCGCGTCGCGAACGCGTCCGAAGGCCAGCGGCTTGCCCGGCTTGATCGCGATCTGCCAGGAGTCGATGCTGCCCTCGGCCACGACCGCGGGCTTGATGTGGTCTTCCTCGCCGACCGAGACGCCACCGGACGTCACGATGCAGTCGCTCTGCGACGCCGCGCGCACCAGCGCGTCGCGCGTTGCCGCCAGCGTGTCCGGGACGATGCCGAGATCCACGACCTCGCAACCGAGCGCCTCGATCAGCGCGCGCAACGTGAAGCGGTTGGAGTTAAACAGCGCGCCCGGCTTGAGGTCCTCGATGGCGACGTCGCCGGGCATCGCTAGTTCGTCGCCGGTCGAGAAGATCGCGACACGCGGGCGGCGGAAAACGACGACCTGCGCGGTTCCGATCGACGCGGCCAGTCCGAGCTGTTGCGGGCCGAGCCGGGTACCGACTTCGAGGATGGTGTGTCCGGTGCGGATGTCCTCGCCGCGGTAGCGCACCCACTCGCCCTGCTTCGGCGCCTGCACGAAGCCGACCGATCCGGCGTCGGCGTGGACCGTCGCCGCTTCCTGCATGACGACGCTATCGGCGCCCTCGGGCATCAGGGCGCCGGTAAAGATTCTTGCCACGCTCCCGACGTCCAGGGGATGCGCGACATGTCCGGCGGGGACCCTTTGCGAGACGGGCAGCACGACCGGCGAGTCGGGGGTAGCGGCGGCAAGCTCGGCGGCACGGACCGCGTAACCGTCCATCTGCGCGTTGTCGGCGGCGGGGACGTCGAGTCGAGACTTCAGCGACTCGGCCAGCACGCGGCCGCGGGCGGTCAGCGTCGGGACCGTTTCCAGGCCGGTCAGAGGTTCGACGCCGCTCAGCAGGCGCGCCAGCGCGTCGTCGACCGACAGCAGGGGCTTGCGGGCGCCGTCGCGGCGAACCGGATCGGAAGATGCATGGGAAGCGGTGCCTGCGGACATGCCGACATTCTATTCTGGCCATGCG
>JANXTA010000049.1 GCA_025356395.1 Betaproteobacteria bacterium | reverse complement strand
GTTCGCTGGGCGCGCGGCCAGTCTCGGCCAGTTCGACGATCTGATTTCGAAATTCCTTCGGATACGGCGGTCTGCTTCTTGCATCATGGACTCCTTCTTTGCTAAGGATCGGGGCTCCACGAAAACGGGTCAACTTCAGTTGCGCTGCCTTCGCGCGCGAGCGGAACTGGTGCTAGGCCAGGTGTGCCGTCGCGGGGCAGGCACGCGAACCCGCGAAAAGTGACGCTTGGGACGTCACCGTCATACGCACGACCATCGGGTCAGTGCGCTCGTGAGCAAGGCGGCTGCCACTTGACTCGAATGACGGGACGCAACAGACAGCAGCTTCAGCCGGTCGATTTCTCGTCGATCGGTACGATCGCGACCGCAGCACTCCGTGCCTCGCTCCTCTCGACCACGATCGCACAAAGCCGCGTACCGCCGACAGAACCCGCGACCGCGAACAGCACCGGCACGACGAAGTCGTGGCCGATGCGCGTGAGTTCGAAGACCAGCACGATCGCGGTCAGCGGCATCGCCATCGAGGCCGAGAGGAAAGCCGCCGCGCCGATCAGCGCGTACGCGCCCGCTGCGGGCCCCGGCCATACCGTCGACCACGCGTTGCCCAGCACGATCGCCAATAACGCACCGCACGAGAGGGCGGGGGTCAGCAGCCCGCCGTGCGCGCCTACGCGCAAGGCCGCCATCACCACCACGATCTTCAGCGTGAGCAAGATCACCGCCGTGCCGGCCACGATCTCGCCGTCGAAGCCAAGTTGCGCCGGACCCTTGCCATTGCCGAGGACCTGCGGGAAGGGTCCGGCCAGCCAGCCGATCGCCGCGAAGACGACGATGCACAGCCCTGCGCGTTGCCAGCCGGCGAGGTGCCACGGCGACCGCGCCAGTCCTCCGATCCGACGAAAGCCGTAGGCGGCGACGCCGATCAGCGGGCCCGCAACGACCGACCACGCGATCAGCGAAGCGTCGACCGCGAACGCCGGAACGCGGTACTGCAACTCGTCGCCGAGGCCGATCCACGCGACGACTGCAGCGATCACCGAGGTCGTCAGGGCGGGCAGCAACGCGGGCAACGCGAAGGTCGCGAGCAGCACCTCGAGCGTGAACACGCCTCCGGCCAGCGGCACGTTGTAGACCGCCGCGAGACCCGCGCCGGCACCGCAGGCCAGCATCACGCGGCACTCGGCGGCACCCAGGCCGATACGTCGCGACAGCCAGCTCGCGAAGACCGCACCGACCTCGCGCGGCGCGACTTCGCGGCCGAGCGGCGAGCCGAGCGCCACCGTGACGATCTGCAGCAACGCGTGGACCAGCGTCGTGCCGAGCGGGATACGCGCGTCGTCTTCCTTCACCGCCTTCGTGATGTCGACGCGCCGACTGCCGTAGCGATCGAGCGCCCACCAGCCGAGGCCGGCCAAGAGTCCGCAGAGCGACAGGACGATCAGGCGTCGTTCGCGGCTGGCCGCGCCGACGCCTTCGCGGAAGGTCTCGGGACCGATGACCCGGCCTTCGCTGTAGCCGTACGCGAGGTGTTGCACGACATGCAGCAGCAGCGACAGGCAAAGACCGCCGAAGCCCGCACCGATGCCGACCAGGATCGTCACGCAGGCGAGTCGCCACACGGGCGAAGCGTCGGAGTCGTTGGACACGGACATGCGCGCGACGACCGTGCGCGTCAGCGCGCTGAGACCGCGATCAGCCGAACAGGCCGGCGACCGACAGCAGCAGGAGCAGCAGCGTCCACAGCAGCATCGACCGCCACACGAGGCCGACCGCGCTTTGAAGAGCGGCGGGGCTCGCCTCGACGCCGGGCATCGCGTCGGCGGCCGGGTCGTAGCCGGCCGCGGTGGGATCGCCGGCTGCGGTCACGTCCGGCACGTTGCGGGCGGCCGGGCCGAACCGCACGCCGAGGGCGCCGGTTCCCGCCGCCAGCAGGATGCCGCGCGACGCGTCCGCCCATTGGTGCAGGTGATTGCGCCAGCAGAAGATGGCGTCCTCGAAGTTGCCGACGATCGCGAAGCCGATGGCGGTCAACCGCACCGGGATCCAGTCGATCCAGTGAAAGGCGCGTTTGGCGAAGAGGCCGAAGGGTTCGAGCGGCGCGTGGCGATCGACCGGATTCCAGCGGCGCGCGAGGAAATCGGAGAGTCGATACAGCACCGCGCCCGAAGGTCCGGGCAGCAGCACGAACCAGAAGAACACGCCGAACACGTGACGATGCGACGCGACTAGCGCCTCCTCGATCGCGAGGCGGCAGATGTCCGACAGCACGAGGTCGGCGGCCGAGAAGGTCGGGTCGCTCGCGCGTTTCCATTCGGTCAACAACGCGCGCGCGCGATCGAGATCGTTGTCGGCGAGCGCCAGCTGGATGTCGGTGTAGTAGTGGCTGAACTGCCGGAACCCGAGCGTGACGTAAAGCACCAGCGCGTTCCAGGCGAGCCCGAGGAAGGGATGGACGCGCAGCAGCAGGAAGTAGACCAGCCACGCGAAGATCGTCAGCGGCGCGACGAGGATGAACCAGGCCAGGATGCCCTGCTGCTTCTCGCCCGCGTTGAAGTTGCGTTCGAGCGCTTCGGCCGTGCCGCGCACCGCGTTGTAGGCGACGTTGTGCGAGCGCAGCGGGCGAACCTGCTCGACGAGCAAAGCGATGATCAGCGAAAGGAAACCCATGCGGGGTCGGCGGTCCGGGGTGGTTGGGACCCGCAGGATAACGCCCGTGATGGACACCGACGGTCGTCGGCTCGGGCGGCTGGGTCGAAGTGCGTGATTGTATCGCCCGACCGCTGGCCCGCCGTCATCGGACCGTACGACCCCGCACATCCACTCACTCGGGCAGTTGCGCCGCCATGAACAGGTACAGGTTGCGCAGCATCGACGCGGTGGCGCCCCAGATGAAATGCGAGCCGTAGGGCATCGCGAGGAAGTGGCGCACGACGCCGTCCATCGCGATCTCGCGGCGCTCGTGGTTCGCCGGGTCGAACAGGAAATCGAGTGGAACCTCGAACGCCTCGGCCACTTCAAAGGCATCGAGCGTCAGCGTGAAGGGTGGCAGGACCAGCGCAACGATCGGCACGACGTTGAAACCGGTGATGGTTGGATAGTCGGGCAGCCGGCCGATCACCTCGACGTGCGATCGATCGAGGCCGATCTCCTCTTTGGACTCGCGCAGCGCCGTGGCGACGGCGTCGATGTCCTCGGGTTCAGAGCTGCCCCCTGGGAAGCTGACCTGTCCCGCGTGGTCGTTGAGATGCGCGGTGCGCTCGGTCAGCAACATCGTCGGCCCGCTGTCGCGCACGACGATCGGCACCAGCACCGAGGCCGGCACCAGGCCGGTCGCGCCGCTGCGCAGGCGTGGCTTGCGCGACTCGTCGGAGCGCTCGGGCTGCCAGTCCTTGGGCGCGGCGAACGCCTGCCGCAGGCGCTCGGCGGTCAATAGCGTCGGCGCGATCGCGCGACCGGCCGCCGCCCCGCTGATCGGCGCGGCCTCCGGATCAAAAGGAGGACGTGCGCTCGGGGTCGGGGTCGGAAGGGCGCTATCGTCGAAGGTGTCGGTCATGCCGGTACAAATGAAAAGGCGCGCCGCGGGGGCGCGCCTTCGAAAGATATCGGGCGAGAGCTTCGCCCGATATCGATCAGACCGCCTTGGTCGCGTCGCCGGATTCCGGAACGACAGGCACGTTCTTCTTGGCAGCCGCGCCGCGCGGACGCGTGGTGAGCTTTTCCTTGATGCGAGCCGACTTGCCCGAACGCTCGCGCAGGTAGTACAGCTTGGCGCGACGCACGTCGCCACGACGCTTCACCTCGATCGAGGCGATCGACGGCGAGTAGGTCTGGAAGGTCCGCTCGACGCCTTCGCCGCTCGAGATCTTGCGCACGATGAAGTTGGAGTTGATGCCGCGGTTGCGCTTCGAGATGACGACGCCTTCATAAGCCTGGACGCGCTTGCGCGTGCCTTCGACTACGTTGACGCTGACGATCACGGTATCGCCCGGCGCGAAGTCGGGAATGGTCCTGCCCAGACGGGCGATTTCTTCTTTTTCCAGCGTTTCGATGAGATTCATCGGATGCTCCTTTGCCATCGTGCGCGGCCTGAATTTATCGGTGTGGGCCGCGTAGAGGATGGGGTTGATAACGCGACCTCAACCTTGTCGCTCCTTCCTGCCACTGCTATTCGCGACTGCCTTCCTGCAACCGCCGAAGCACCTGCTCGTCCTGCTTCGACAGCTTTCCTTCGATTCGTGCGCGCTCGATCAAGTCGGGCCGCTTGTTCCACGTTGCCGTCACCGACCGCTCACGCCGCCACGCGACGATGCGCGCATGATGGCCCGACATCAGCACCTCGGGCACCGCCGCGTCGCGCCACGTCTCGGGGCGCGTGTAGTGCGGACAATCCAGCAGACCGCCCCCCTCCACGCCGGCGAACGAGTCCTGTGCCGCAGACTGTTCGCCACCGAGCACACCTGGCAACTGTCGCACCACCGCGTCGATCAGCGCCATCGCCGCGATCTCGCCGCCCGAGAGCACGAAGTCGCCGAGACTGATCTCCTCGTCGACCAAGCGCTCGACCAGACGTTCGTCGATCGCTTCGTAACGCCCGCACAGGAGAACTGCCCCCCGCACATCCCGCATTTCCATCACCCGGCCGTGCGTCAACGGCCTGCCCTGCGGCGACATCAGGATCACCTTCGGCTTCGGCAACCCCGCATCGACCTGCCGTGCCACGCCCGCTTCGATCGCGGCCTCGAGCGGCTGGGCCAGCATCACCATGCCCGGCCCTCCGCCGTACGGCCGATCGTCCACGGTCCGATAGTTGTCACTCGTGAAATCGCGGGGATTCCAGGTCTGCAACGTCCATCGTCCCTCTTCCAGCGCACGCCGCGTGATGCCCGACGCGCTCACCGCACCGAACATCTCGGGAAACAGCGTCACGACATCGAACTGCATCAGTAGTCGGCCTGCCAATCCACCACGATGCGGCGGCCGACCAGGTCCACCGTCTTCACGAATGCGTCGACGAAGGGGATCAAGCGCTCCACCTTCTTGCCGTCCTCGCCATCGATCCGCACCACCAGATTCTGGTGCGCGCCAGTCTCCATCAGTTCGGCTACCGCCCCGAAGGCCTCGCCGGATTCGTTGAAGACCTCGAGTCCGATCAGGTCGACCCAATAGAACTCGTCGTCGTCCGTGGCCGGGAAGTAGCGCCGCGGCACCGAGATGCGCGCGCCCTTCAGGGCCTCGGCCGCATCGCGATCGACGACGCCGACCAGCTTCGCCGTGACCGTGCTGCCGTGTACCTTCGCGGCCATGACGTCGAAGGACCGGATCGCGCCCTTCACGTCGAACCACCACTCGCGGGCCGCCAGCAAAGCCGAGGCGTCTGCCGAATACGGCGCCACCTTGACGCTGCCGTCGAGCCGCCACGCATCCAGCACGTGACCGACCAGCACCAGGTCGGCCGGGACATCCATGCCGACCCGTCCTGCGCCGAGTGCCTAGGCCGCGACCGGCTCTGCAGCCGGAGCCTGGACCTGGCCGTGCTTCTTGGTGAAGTCCTTGACTAGGCGGGCCACGGCCGGCGACATTTGCGCGCCGACCCCCTGCCAGTAGCTGACGCGGTCGAGCGCGATGCGTAGACCTTCTTCAGCGCCGGCGGCGACCGGGTTGTAGAAACCGACGCGCTCGATGAAACGGCCGTCGCGGCGGTTGCGCGAGTCGGTGGCGACGACGTGATAGAAGGGACGCTTGTTGGCGCCGCCTCGCGTGAGTCGGAGAATGACCATGACAAATTGCTTTCTAGATGACTTGCGTTATGAAACCAGTCGACCGTCACGGTGAAACCGCATGCGGTGGTGACCGGTAATTCCGCGGATCGATGCCGGGCTCGAAAGCTCGAAATCGTCCTGATTCAGCGCGGGACGGCCCGTTGAGGAGTACCACACCGCGCCGCGTGCTTTGCATCGGGCCACTAGCAGCTAAGCGGCGTCAAAAATAAAGCCCTCGAGTATAGCCGGCGTAGGCGGCGGGAGCAATCGCAATGTCGTAAAGCCCCCCAAACGGCCCTTTGGCGCGGTCAACTTCCGCCCATCAACCGGTCCGGGTGCACCTCGATCGTCGTCGTCGGATCGCTGAACCACACCAACCCGTCCTGGATCGTGACCTGCAGGTCCATCGAGCGTTGCGCCATCGCGGCCAGCGCGCGCGACTCCTCGGGCGGCACGCGGATCACGTCGAGGTTCCGGGCCCGGGCCAGGCCGGCGGCGATGCCCTTCCACCACAGGTCCACCGTGTGGCCGTAGGCCATCACCACGACGTGCCCTGCCCGACCGCAGGCCTTGAGAATCGCGCGCTCGTCGGGCAGGCCCACCTCGATCCACACGTCGATGGACCCGGTCAGGTCGCGGTCGATCAGGTCGGGCTCGTCGACGTTGGACAGGCCACGCCCGAACGCCAGGGTGTCGCTCGAGCGCAACGCGAACATCAGCACGCGGATCATCATCCGCTCGTCGGTCTCGGACGGATGGCGCGCCACGATCAGCGCATGGGTCGCGTGCCGGTGGCGATCCATGTCGCTGACGGCCAGTTGGGCCTTGAAGACGGTCGCGCGCAACGCCATGCGAAGTGCTTTCGGGAAGTTGGGGCCGCGATAGTGCCGCAACGCCGCGCCGAATGCGCGATGGTCCCAGGACTGGCCGCATATTTTCGGGCAATCTCCGCCGTTGCGATGCCGCCGAGCATCCTCCTCCCGGCCATTCCATCCGACGTATTTCCATCGACCGACCATGAAACCGACTGCTGCCCGCCGCGCGCCCCTGCTCGAGTCTTTCGAACGCTGGACCCGCTTCGCCGCCGATAACAGCGCGATGCTGTGGGCCGCTGGCGAGGTGATCGGCCAGCGCACGACGCAGATGGCGACCCACGGCATCGCGCCCAACGCAACCGAGCGCGGCGAGATGCAGCGCATGGTCGCGGAGAAGCAGACGGCGATACTCGAAGCCTCGCTCGCGGGATGGCAGGAATGGCTGCGCCTGAGCCAGGCGAGCTGGCTCGAAGCAGTCCGCCTGACGATGCGCAACGGCATCGCGCTGGCGCCGGTGGTGATCGGATTGAACCCCGTCAACGCGCTCTCGCGCAGCACGCGCTACGCAACTCGCGCGACACAACGTTCGATGGCGTCGGCGACACGGCGATGGACGATGCCGCTCGATACCCCGCTGAAGATTGCGGACGCGGCTTTCCAGCCGGTGCGGGCGCGCGTCGCCGCCAATCGCAAGCGCCTCGCGGCCTGAGGCGCCGATGGGCCGCACCGCTACTGGCATCGCTGGCGCGCTTCTCGCACTCTCCTCGACTGCGTACGCGGCGCTGCCCGCGATCCCGGCGATCGGCGACGCCTCCTTCCCCGGTACGATCGTACTGGCGGTCGATGCCACCGACACCGAGCGCCGCATCGTCCGCATCAGCGAGACGATCCCGGTCACTGCCGGTCATTTCGTCTTGTTCTATCCGCAATGGCTGCCCGGCACGCATTCGCCGTCGGCACGCCTTGATCAGATGGCGGGGCTGACCTGCAGCGACGACAAGAACGGCCGCATCGCGTGGACGCGAGATCCCGTCAACGTATGGGCTTTCCATTTCGACATCGCGGACAACGTCCCGCAACTGACCTGCGAGTTCGAGTTCCTGTCGCCGCTCGACGCAGCGCAAGGACGCGAGGTGATGACCCCGGACATCGTCGGCGTGCAATGGAACCAAGTCCTGCTGTACCCGGCTTCCTACGATGCCAGCCGCATCGCCTTCAAACCCACGGTGAAGTTGCCGCAAGGCTTCTCGTATGCGACCGCGCTCGACACCGAAGGTCGTGCGGCCGATGGAGCTATTGCATTCAAGCCCGCCGACCTCGAAACGCTGATCGACTCGCCGCTGTTCTCGGGGCGCTACTTCAAGACCATCGACCTCGACCCGGGCGCGGTGGCCGCAGGACGACCGCCGGTCCGGCTCAACGTGGTCGCGGATCACGAGGCCAGCCTCGATGCGAAGCCCGACCAGATCGACGCGCATCGTCGCCTCGTGCAACAGGCCGACCGGCTGTTCGGCTCGCGGCATTACGCGCACTACGACTTCCTGTTCGCGCTGTCGGACCAGTTCGGCGGCATCGGGCTCGAGCACCATCAGTCGAGCGAGAACGGGGTGCGGCCCAACTACTTCACCGACTGGAAGGCGTCGGTCTCGTCGCGCGAGTTGCTGCCGCACGAGTACTCGCATTCGTGGGACGGCAAGTTCCGCCGGCCCGCCGACCTGGCGACGCCCAACTACAACGTGCCGATGCAGGACTCGCTGCTGTGGGCCTACGAGGGCCAGACACAGTACTGGGGCCATGTGCTGGCCGCGCGCTCGGGACTGATCGATGCCGCGACCGCGCGCGAGATCCAGGCCGCGGTCGCCGCCGGCTACGACGCGCGGGCCGGACGCGTCTGGCGCAATCTGCAGGACACTACCAACCAGCCGATCGTCGGTGGCCGCTTCGACACCGAGTGGACCGACTGGCTTCGCGGCGCCGACTACTACGACGAGATGGATCTCGTGTGGCTCGATGTCGACACGAAGATCCGCGAGCTGTCGAACGGCAAGCGTTCTCTCGACGATTTCGCGAAGGGCTTCTTCGGCGTGGAGAACGGTCGCGTCAAGGTGCTGACCTATACCTTCGAGGACATCGCCGCCGCGTTGACGAAAGTCCAGCCCTTCGACTGGAAGACGCTGCTGCGCGCGCGGCTCGACGGCTACGGGCCCGGTGCGCCGCTCGACGGACTGGAGCGCGCGGGATGGAAGCTGGTGTTCGACGACCAGGAGAGCGACTACGCGAAGTCGGCCGCCTCCAATGGCCGCGTGACGGGGTTCGCCTACTCGCTCGGCTTCGACGTCTCGACCGACGGCGGACGCAACGGCAGAAACCGCATCACCAACCTGCGCTGGAACGGCCCTGGCTTCGCGGCCGGACTGACCGGCCGCATGACCCTCGTCGCGGTCAACGGGCGCAGCTACACGCCCGAGTTGCTGAAGGAAGGCATCGTCGCCAATCGTGAGGGCAAGCAGCCGATCGAGCTCATCGTCAAAAGCGGTGACTATTACCGCACGGTGAAGATCGACTATCGCGACGGACTGCACTATCCGCACCTGGCGCGGATCGAAGGCACGCCGGATCGACTCGGCGCGATCTTCGCCGCGAAGCCGTGAACAAAATCAATGCGCGCGGCGAAGCACGAGCGACGAGTTGGTCCCGCCGAACGCGAACGAGTTGGTGATCGCCGCTTCCATCGTCGGGTGATTCTCGGCGCCATGTGTGATCAACGGCACCCGGCACGCGACGTCGGGATCGTCGCAGTGCGCGCTCGGCGGCAGGCGCTGCGTATGCAGGGCCAGCGTAGTAACGAGTGTCTCGATCGCACCGGCAGCGCCGAGCAGATGGCCGTGCATGGCCTTGGTAGAGCTGATGCGCAAGGCGTCGAGGTCGTCGCCCCACAGCTTCACGATCGACTGGGCCTCGACCTCGTCGCCGACGACAGTCGCGGTGCCGTGCGCGTTGCAGTAACGGATGTCGGCGGGCGACAGGTCGGCCTGACGAATCGCGGCACGCATCGCACGAACCTGCCCCTCGACATGGGGCTTGGTGAGGTGCGCGGCATCGCAGGAGGTACCGCTGCCGGCCAGCTCGGCGTAGATGCGCGCGCCGCGACAACGCGCGGCTTCAAGGTCCTCGAGCACGAGGAACGCGGCGCCCTCCCCGAGCGCAAGTCCTGAGCGCGTCGCGCTGAAGGGCCGGCACGACGCGCCTGCATCGCCTTCCCTGACCGTCGCCAGCGTGTGCATCGCCTGCCAAGACGCGATCATGCTCGCGACCAGCGGCGCTTCCGCGCCACCGACCAGTGCCATGTCGATCTCGCCGAGCGCGATGTCCTTCGCGCCCGCCGCGATGGCGACCGACGACGAGGCGCACGCGACCGAGAAGGTCAGCACCGGTCCGGTGAAACCCGTACGGATCGCGAGATGCGCGGCCGGCGCGTTGGCCATGCCGGCGACGACCGACAACGGCGGGATGCGCTCACCACCGTAAAATCGACGACAGGCTTCCGACACCGCCGCGGTCCCGCCAAAACCCGTGCCGACAAAGATGCCCGCACGGTCCGGCGCCCACGGCGACTCGTCGGGCGACCAGCCCGCATCGGCCAGCGCGCTCTCGCCCGCGCGAAGCGCGAACTGGCTGACGCGGTCGACACCGCTCTGTCGGGTCCGCGGCGCGGTGGCATCGACGTCGACCGACGACGGCGCGAGCACGATGCCGTGATCCTCGTGAAAGACGATCGCGCTACGGCCTGCGCAGAGCGCGTCGAAGACCTGCGACGGCTCGTTGCCATGCGGCGAGACGATGCCCAGGCCGGTGATCGCGATCCGCTTCAGCTTCATGCCGCCTGCTGCAGGCGCAGACGATCGACCAGTGCGGCGAAAGTCCGGAGGGTCCTGAACGGCGTCATGTCGGAGGGCAGGTCGACGCCGAAATGTTCCTCGACGGTGAACATCAGGTCAACGAGTCCCAGCGAGTCGATGCCATAGTCGGCGAGCTGCTTGTCCATTCCGATGGTGGCGGGGTCGACGTGGAAGTCGGTCGACAGGAGATGGGTCAGTTCGTCGCAGGTGTTCATGTGGGCATCGAGAGATCGGTGAAGGAGGGAGCGATGCGTGGCGCCGTCGGCAGTTCCGCACGCCGGGGCATCGACACGAGTCGAGCCGTCGCCGGCTGTGGTCGACAGGCACCGACGAAGTCGGCCAGTTCGTGCGCGACGCGCAGGCGATCGTTGTCGATCGTGATCATGTGATAGCTGCGCTCGAGCACCACGAGCCGCGTCGGGTGCGACGCCTTGTCGAGCACGCGCTCGACACTCTCGACACTCGAGATCTCGTCCTCGCGCGCATGCAGAGCGAGGATCGGCACGTCGATCGTTCCGAAACGCGCCTCGACGTGCGCATACAGCCGCTCGGTCTCGCGGATGGCCCGCAGCGGCAGCGACGCCGGGCCGACGGCAGACGCAGCGCGCTCGGTCAGCTCCTGCATGATCCATTGCCGTGTTTTCGGGTTCTTGATGCCGAAAGGCTCCTTCTCCTGCACGGTCATCCAGCGGTCGATGTGCAGCGCGTAGGCGAGGTTCCGCCGGCGTTGCCAGAAGCCGATCGACCAGCCGTCGTAGGCGAAGGTCGGCGACATCAATGCGAGGCCCGCGACGCGCTGACGACGCGGTCGCCGTGCGAGTTCGGCCGCGACCATGCCACCGACGCACAGGCCGCCGAGCACGATCGGCACATCGCGTCCGTACTTCGCGTCGAGGGCGATTCCAGCGGCGGCGATCCAGTCCTGCCAGGTCGACCGCGCGCGGCTCGCAGGGCTCGTATATCCGGGGATCTCCAGGCAGTCGAACGCCACGCCGCGCGCGCGCAACGTGCGAGCCAACAGCGCGAACTCCATCGGTGAACTGAAAAGTCCATGGATCAGGACGAGGGTCGGAAGGGGATTCTGGTCGGACATGCGATGGACTGGCTGGATGCGACGGTCGGAAGGCAGAGAAGACGGTGTCGTCGGCGCATCCAGGTGTGTACACACGAACCTGAACTTACCTCAGGCTAAAGCCTAGCCAGTCGAGCTTGCGTGTCCCTGTACCGAAGCTTGCAAATGCCTTGACGCGGCGCGAGACCGACGCGCACACAGTGCAAGCTTCCTTCAAGGTTCTTGCCAGCTTGGGTCAATCCGGCCGCCCTACGCTTCAACATGACCAAACGGCAAAGACCCCGAACGCCACGAGCCGTCTCGACGGCTTCTGCACATTGCGCGCGCGGCCCGGTCGACCGATCCGCGTGCCGCGCACGTTGTGACGTCGATGCGATTCGGGGCGTTCTCGCTCGATGCCGATCACGATTATCGACCATCGAATTTTAGCAGGCACGCGCAGATATGAACGACCTCTCTGACGCTCACCACGCAGCGAACGCTCCAATGGATACCGTGCACCCAGGCCGGCTCGAACCCATGGCGCATCGCATCCCTCGCCGGGTGCAGATCTCCGTCATCGCAGTGGGCGCCGGCCTTCTACTGGTGTGGCTCGTCGTCAACTGGCTGATGTCGAGAAACGAAAAACCAGCTCCGCCGCAAGCCGCTGCGTCCGAGACCTTCAAACCAACCGACGCGCAGTGGGCCGGCTTCAAGACGCAGACCGTCGGCCTGGTGTCGCTGGCCAGCACGCAATTCGCCGACGGCAAGATCGCGATCGACGACGACCTTTCGACCCAGGTGTTCTCGCCGTACTCCGGCCGGGTCACAAGGTTGTTCGCCAAGGCGGGGGACCATGTCAATGTGGGTGACCCGCTATTCAGCGTCCAGGCCAGCGAACTGGTCCAAGGGTCCAATGACCTGATCGCCGCCATTTCGACGGACCGTACCAACAGGGGCCTGCTCGCCCTCGCCGCCAGAACCGAAGAACGTCAGCACGCGCTCTACCTCGCGCAGGGCGGCGCGCTGAAGGACTGGCAGCAAAGTCAATCCGACCTCGAGAATGCCCGCGGCGCGTTCAACACGGCAGAGGTTGGCTTGGGTGCCGCACGCAATCGCCTGCGGATCCTGGGGAGGACCGAGCGCGAGATCACGGATATGGAACGCGGGACCGATCTGCCTCGCTTCAATTCCAATGCGATCGTCAGCGCGCCGATCGCGGGTACGGTTTTGCAGCGCCAGGTGGGTCTCGGTCAGAACATCGCGACGCAATCGAGCGGTGGCTCCATCCCCGTCTACACCGTCGGCGACACCTCGCGTCTGTGGCTGTCGGCCAACGTGCGAGAAGTCGATGCCTCGCAGGTTCATCTCGGCGACATGGTGGAGGTCACCGTGCTGGCGTTGCCGGGGCGGGTGTTCAAGGCGCGCGTGACCTATGTCTCGGCCACGATCGATGCGACGACGCATCGCATGCCCATCCACGCGGAGATCGCCAATGCCGACGGCTCGCTCAAGCCGGAGATGTTCGCGACGTTCCGCATCATCACGGGACGCGCGAGTCCGGTGCTCACAGCGCCCCTTTCGGCCGTCGTCTTCGATGCCGAAGGGGCCCACGTCTGGCTGGCCGCGGCGGACAAGACGCTCCAGATCCGAAAAGTGTCCACCGGACGGACCGACGGCGACTTGATCGAGATCGTGCGGGGACTGAATGCCGGTGACGTGGTCGTCACCAGCGGCGCGCTGTTCATCGACCGCGCTGCAGATCCGGGCTGAGGCATGAACGCCGTCGTGACCTTCGCGCTGAGGCAGCGCATCCTCGTGCTGATCATGATGCTGGTGGTCTTTGCCGTCGGCGTCGTCAGCTTCATCGCGCTCAACATCGAAGCCTATCCGGACCCGGTGCCGCCACTGGTGGACATCGTGACTCAGAACAGCGGTCAATCGGCCGAGGAGATCGAGCGGAACATCACGATTCCGATCGAGATCCAGATGGCTGGGATTCCCCACATCACGGCCATCCGGACCATCTCGCTGTTCGGTCTGTCGGACACGAAGGTGCAATTCACCTACGACTTCACCTACGACGAGGCCGAGCAGCGCGTCATCAACCGGCTCTCGCAACTCCCGCCGCTGCCGAACGGGGCGCAACCGCAGATCTCACCCGCAAGCCCGGTGGGCGAGATCATGCGTTACCGGGTCGTCGCGCCGCCGGGGTACTCGGTGACGGACCTGAAGACCATCGAGGACTGGATGCTCGAGCGTCGCTTCAAGGCGATCCCCGGTGTCGCGGACGTGAACGGATGGGGCGGCAAGACCAAGACGTTCGCGGTCACGATCGATCAGGCCAAGCTCGTCGCCTATGGCTTGACGATTCCGCAGGTCTTGCAGGCGATCAACAACGCCAACGTCAATGTCGGCGGACAGACGGTGGATTTCGCCGCGCAATCCGCGGTCGTGCGTGGTGTCGGCCTGATCCATTCCATCAACGACATCAGCAACACGATGGTGTCGCCGAACAATGGATCACCCGTGCTGGTGTCGGACATCGCGACCGTCACGACCGACAACCAGCCGCGGCTGGGCATCGCCGGACAGGACGATAGCGATGACATCGTCCAGGGCATCGTGCTGATGCGCCGAGGCGAGGCGAGCACGCCGACGATCCTGCGCGTCGAAGCCGAAATCGAGAAGATCAACTCGACCGGCATCCTGCCGCCAGGGGTCAGGATCGTGTCGATCTACGACCGTTCGGACCTCATCAAGATCACCACCCGCACCGTGTTGCACAACATGGTGGAGGGAATGATCCTGATCTTCGTCCTGCAGTGGTTGTTCCTGGGCGATCTGCGCAGCTCGATCATCGTCGCTGCAACCATTCCGTTCGCGCTTGCCTTCGCGATCGGCCTGCTGCTTCTGCGGGGCGAGTCCGCCAACCTGTTGTCGGTCGGTGCGATCGATTTCGGACTGATCGTCGATGCCAGCGTGATCATGATGGAGAACATCTACCGCCGCCTGTCGCAGCCCAGGGAGAAGCGCTTCTTGCGCTCGCCACAGCTGGAACGATCGCGCACCAGTGGGGACCTGCACGGCAAATCCGCGGTCATCGCCAACGCCGCCATCGAGGTCAGCCAGGGCATCTTCTTTTCCGCCGCCATCATCATCGCCGCCTTCGTTCCCCTCTTCACCATGAGTGGCATCGAGGGGCACATCTTCGGCCCGATGGCGAAGACCTACGCCTACGCGATCGCCGGCGGCCTGATCGCGACCTTCACCGTGACGCCGGCACTGTCCGCTCTGATGTTGCCGTCCCAGGTCGAGGAGAAGGACACGCTCCTCGTGCGCTTCCTGCATCGCATCTACGAGCCCAGCCTGCGCTTTGCCCTCGCCAACCGCATCCTCACCTTGGGGGGCATGGGATTGCTGATCGCCTTCGCCGCAATCGCCGTGCAAAGCCTCGGGCTCGAATTCCTGCCCAAACTCGAAGAGGGCAACCTGTGGATTCGAGCCACGCTTCCGACCTCGATTTCGCTCGAGGCGGGCAGCCCCTACGTCGACCGGATGCGGCGCCTCATCCGGAGCTATCCCGAAGTGAGTACCGTGGTCTCCCAGCATGGTCGGCCCGACAACGGAACCGACGCCACCGGGTTCTTCAATTGCGAGTTCTTCGTACCGCTGAAGCCGTTCGACACCTGGCCCACAGGCCTGGACAAGGAAAAACTGACCAGCGACATGACCGCGAAACTGCACGAGGAGTTTCCGGGCGTGGATTTCAACTTTTCCCAATACATCGAGGACAACGTCGAGGAGGCAGCCTCCGGGGTCAAGGGCGAGAACTCCGTCAAGCTCTACGGAGCCGACCTGGAAGTGCTCGAACGAACCGCCAACAAGATGAAGGAAGTGATGGCGGGCATCCCCGGTGTCACCGATCTGGCGATCCTGAGTGCGCTGGGCCAACCGACGGTACGCATCGACATCGATCGCGCCCGGGCAGCGCGCTACGGCCTCGCAGCCGGAGACATCAACGCCACCGTCCAGGCAGCCATCGGCGGCCAGGCGGCCGGCAATCTCTATGAGGATGGGAGCGATCGAAATTTCCCGATCGTCGTCCGTCTGGCGCAGCAATACCGGCAGGACATCACCTCCATCGGCCGGATCATGATCGGCGCCACGACTGCCGGTGGCACCATCCTTCAAGTCCCGCTGAGCGACGTGGCCACGGTCAAGCTCGTCTCCGGCGCCTCGTTCATCTATCGGGAGGGGCAGGAGCGCTACATCCCAATCAAGTTCAGCGTGCGAGGACGCGATCTGGGTACGACCGTGCTCGAGGCGCAACAGAAGGTCGCTGCGCAAGTGCGCATGCCCGGCGGCTATCATACCGAGTGGGTTGGCGAGTTCGGCAATCTCGAAGAGGCCCTCCATCGTCTGGCCATCGTCGTGCCGCTCAGCATCGTGCTGATCTGCTTTCTGCTCTACGTCAATTTCGGCTCGATCACCGACATGCTGCTGGCGGTGAGTGTCATCCCCATGGCGTTGATCGGCGGTATCGTCGCACTGTTCGTCACCGGCACGCCGTTCAGCGTATCCGCGGCCATCGGGTTCGTGGCCCTGTTCGGCATCTCGGCCATGGATGGGATCCTGGTCGTCACTTACTACAACCGCATGATCACCAGCGGCGTGCCACGCGCGGAAGCGGTGGCGCGAACGGGGCTGGTGCAGATGCGGCCCGTGGTCATGACGTGTGTCGTGGCGGCGGTCGGGCTCCTGCCGGCGGCCCTGTCGAACGGCATTGGCTCGCAGGTGCAAAAGCCGTTGGCGCTGGTCGTGGTGGGCGGCATCCTGCTCGCGCCTGTGCTGATCCTCACCGTGCTGCCCGTCCTGATCGACCTGATGTCGCGCCAGATGAGCCAGGAAAGCGAAGACCCCCGTATGGAACCTGCGAAATGACCTGCAGGATCGGCAGCGTTGTAGGCGTGGCCACGATGAGCCTGCTGGTGGGCTGTGCCGTCGGCCCGGACTTCCAGCAGCCCAAGCCCCCGTTAGCCGAGAGTTATCTGCCGGAGAAGCTGCCGCCCCAGTTCGTGGCCGACGGTAGCGAGGCCAATCCTGCGCAGCGACTGACGCCGGGCGGCGACATCGCGGGCGCATGGTGGGCGATGTTTCAAAGCCAACCGCTCGATGATCTGATCGCGCGTGCGATCAAGCAGAACCCGAACCTGACCGCAGCGCAAGCGGTCCTGAAGCAGGCGCGCGAGACGGTCTACGCGCAGCAGGCGAGCTTCTTTCCGACCATCATCGGTACCTTCTCGCCGAGTCGGAATAAAACGCCCACCGCGGCGCTTTCGCCCGCCTCGGCGTCCGGCAACCCGTATTACAGCCTGCATACCGCTCAGTTGAGCATCTCGTACAACCCGGACGTCTTCGGTCTCAATCGCCGCCAGACCGAGTCCGACGTGGCGCTCGCCGAGGCCCAGCGCTACCAGTTGGAGGCGGTCTACCTCACCCTCACGTCGAACCTGGTGCTCGCGGCGGTCACCGAAGCGTCCATCCGCGCGCAGATTCAAGCCACCGAGGAGATCGTGCGGGTCGAGCGGGGCGTGCTCGAGATCCTCCGCAAGCAGCAGAAGCTCGGTCAGATCGCACAGCTCGACGTGCTCTCCCAGCAGGCCATCACAGCCCAGGCCGAGGCGACCCTGCCGCCTTTGGTCAAGCAACTGGGACAGCAACGCGACCTGCTCGCGGCATTGAGCGGTAGTCTCTCGAACGAGGCGGTGCCGGAGAGCTTCACGCTCGAAAGCCTCCACCTGCCCGAGCAGTTGCCCCTCAGTCTGCCGTCCAGGTTGGTCGAACAGCGGCCCGACATCAAGCAGGCCGAAGCCAACCTGCACGCTAGCAGCGCGCTCGTCGGAGTCGCCGTGGCCGATCGCCTGCCACTCCTGAACCTCACGGCCCAGGGGGGCAGCCAGGCCAACGCCCTCAACGGGCTGTTCAAGTCCGGCACCGGCTTCTGGACCCTGGCCGGCAGCGTGATGCAGCCGATCTTCGATGGCGGCGCGCTGCTCCACCGAGAGCGCGGCGCCCGCGCGGCGCTCGAACAGGCCGCGGCGCAGTACCAGAGCACCGTGATCAGCGCGTTCCAGAACGTTGCCGACTCGCTCCAAGCTCTCAAGGCGGATGCAGACACGGTGCGCCTCGCGACGGTCGCGTCGACCACGGCGGACACCGCGCTCAGGATCACGCAGGATCAACTCCGACTCGGGCAGGTCTCCTATCTCGCCCAGCTGAATGCCCAGCAGACCGCACTGCAGGCGCGGCTGACCCTCGTGCAGGCCGTGGCCGCCAGGCTCTCCGATACCGCGGCATTGATTCAGGCCCTCGGCGGCGGGTGGTGGAACCGCACGGACGTCGCGACGGAAGACCCCCGAGGCGACAACGTTCCAGGGCTTTTCGGTGCGCATTCGTCGCGCTAGACCATTGCCGGGCGTTCGGCACGCCTCATCCGACTTCCCGTGCGCGCTGCTGGGCCCGTTCGATGCCATCTCGCACATGTCCGCCGTGGTTTCACCCGGCATCGGCCACGCCGCGCCCTTGACCTGCGTCATTCTCGCGGTCTCCAGGGGCATCCTGTCGAAGCTGCCTCATTCACAGTTCGCCCCGAGAAGCGCCTCCTGGAAAATCGACGCGATCGAATCCCATCCACGCAAGGAAGCCCCCGGCCCCATGCATCCCGCCACCGCGTCATGAACATCCTGGTCGTCGAAGACGACGCCATCCTCGCCGAGGGGGTCGCTCGCGCCATCCAGCACATGGGCAATTCCGCGACCGTGGTCCGCGACGGCACCCAGGCGCAGGCACTGCTGAACAGCGGCGATCCTTTTGACCTGATGATCCTCGACATCGGCCTGCCCGGCATCGATGGACTCACGCTGCTGCGTGAACTGCGCCAGTCCGATCGGCGCACGCCGGTGCTGTTGCTCACGGCGCGCGACAGCATCGACGACCGCATCCGTGGCCTGGACCTCGGCGCCGACGACTATCTCGTCAAGCCGGTGGTGCTGAGCGAACTGGCGGCGCGGATCCGGGCGCTGCTGCGACGATCGACACTGGAAGCGAGCAACGAGTTGCTGCACGGCGCGCTGCGGATGGACACGAAGGCGAAACGACTCTGGCTTTCGGGCGAAGAGGTCGAGGTCACGGCCCGCGAATGGGTCGTGCTCGAGTACCTGCTGCGTCGGCCCGAGCGCGTGGTGTCCAAGGATCAGCTGCGCATCGCCGTGTTCGGCGACGAGGAGCCCGGCTACAACGCCGTCGAGGTCTACATCTCGCGACTGCGCGCGAAGTTCGAGATCAACGGACTGCGCATCCGCACTGTCCGCGGGTTCGGCTACATGCTCGAGGACTTCCGCGCGGCATGAGCCTCCACATCGCCAGCCTTCATCGCCGCCTGATCTGGCGACTGCTGCCCGCGCTGTTCGCGGCGATCGCGCTCGGCGGCATCACCGCCTACTTCGTCGCCAAGCGATCGGCCGACTTCGCCTACGACCAGGCCCTCAGCGCCGCGGCAGCCGACATCGCGGGCGGCGTGCGGGTCGACGGCGAGGCCGCGACCTTCGACCTGTCGGCCCAGTCCGAACGGATCCTTCGCAGCGATGTCCGGGACGACATCTATTTCGCCATTCACCTGGAAGATGGCCGCTTCATCGGTGGCGACCGGGACCTGGTCGGATCCATGTCGATCCCCGAGGTCGCAGCGAGCAGCAGCGACCTGCCGTTCCGCGGGAAGACGGTGCGCGCCATGTCGAGCGGCTTCGCGCAGGACGGGGTGCCGTTCGTCGTCACGGTGGCCGAGACCACGCGCAAGCGCCAGGCCGCGGCGCTGGCGATCTTCGCGCAGCTGATGGTCCCGACGATGCTGGTCCTGACGCTCGCCTGCCTGATCGTGTGGTTCAGCGTGCGCAATGGGCTCCAGCCTCTCGAAGAACTGAAGCTCGAGATCGAAGCGCGCTCAGAACTTGACCTGTCGAAGATCGGTTCGGTCGGCACGCCCTTCGAGGTCCGGTCGCTGGTGCATGCACTCAACCGCCTGCTGGCGCGTCTCGCCGCGGTGACGAAGGCCCATCAATCCTTCGTGGCCGATGCCGCGCATCAGTTGCGCACCCCTCTCGCCGGCGTGCAGGCGCAACTCGAGCTGCTCTCCGTCAGTGCCGATCCCGCACAAGGACCGACCTTCGACCGCATGCGCTTCTCGGTCGATCGGGCGGTGCGCATGGTCAACCAGTTGCTCGCGCTAGCGCGCTCGGAAACCGCGGCCACGACGCTGCGATTGAAGAGCTTCGACCTGGCTGCACTGGTCGGCGAGCAGGCCGACGCCTGGGTCCATCGTGCGATCACGGCGCAGCTCGATCTCGGTTTCGATCTGAGGCCCGCGAGGCTGCTCGGCGATCCGTACCTGATTCGCGAGCTGCTCGAGAACCTGATCGACAATGCGCTGCGTCACGCGTCGCCGGGCGGGCAGATCACGGTGGGCACGTCGAGCGATGGGGACGTCGTCGAAATCACCGTCGACGACAGCGGACCTGGGATTCCCGAAGCATTGCGGTTCAAGGTCTTCGAACGCTTCTTCCGGCAGGCCGACGAACACGGGACCGGCAGCGGGCTCGGACTGGCAATCGTGCGTCAGATCGCGATCCGCCACGAAGGTGATGCCGAGGCCCTGCATTCGTCCGCGCTCGGCGGGCTGCGCGTGCTCGTTCGCCTGCCTGCCCGCGGGCCCGGCGCTGGCCCCATCGAGATGGTCAGACTTCCAGTAGTCGACGGCAAGGCGATCGTCGGCCGCACTCCTTCGAAAGCACTCCCATGAAGCGACTCGCATGAACCAACTCATCGTGCTGCTCGCGCTGCTGCTTTACGGCTGCTCGACCCCTTCCGATAACCCATCGATGTTGAGCGGCAAGCGGATCGGGACCGTCGTGCAGGTCGGCGACGCGGCGAGCTTCGGACCGTTGACGGGCAACGACTGTCGCAGCACCGCGGGGACCGAAACGGCGCAGCGTTACGCGTCGGTGCAGTACTTCTCGGGACGCCACGCCCACGTCCGCATCGTGCCGCTCACGGATGGCTTCGAGGTCGCCGAGGGTGACCAGGTCTACGTGAAGACGAGCGGCTGCAAGGACGCGCTATCGCGCTGAGATCAGACGAGCATGACGATGTTGCTGTACCTGGCGAGGACTGCGTAGACCGTGATCAGCTTCATCGGCTCCGCGAGTGCCTGGGCGATGAGAAGCCGGTCGAACGGATCGTTGTGGTGAAGCTCCAGCCGTGCGACACCCGCGGCATGCGTCGCGCTGACGGACAGCTCGACAAAACCACTCGTTTCTATGGCTGCCGCCAACTTGACCGGATCGGCACGGATCTTTCCCAGACGTGCCTTGATGGCGATTTCCCAGATTGAGGCTGCCGACACGTAAACCTCGTCGGCGGATTCGATCAGGCGCCGAACAGCGGGCTTCAGCGAGGGTGACCCCGCGACGGCCCAAAGGAAGACGCGTGTGTCCAGCAGGAGCCGCATCAGCGGCGCTCGAATCCAGCCAAAGTTTCGTCAGGTAGTGGCGCGTCGAAGTCTCTCGGCACCGTCAGCTCACCCTTGAGCAAGCCGAACTTGATACGACGCTTCGGCTTCTCCAACTGCGTGATGCGCACCAGGGGCTTCCCGTTGCGACTCACCACGACATCTTCCCCGGACACGACCTTGTCGACGAGTTGGGAGAATCGTGTCTTGGCGTCGTAGATATTCACGGTTTCCATGTGCAAATTCCCCGAAAATTTAGTTGACCAAATCAAGTCTGGTTTAGGTCGATCGGCAACACGTGCTGGCATACAAGATCCTGCTGCTCGGGCCGAAGCCGATGCCAGGTTGCCCCACTCACACTGATCGAGCTTGCGCCCACTCCGCGCGCAGCAGCCCATAGACGTTCGAGTCCTTCACCTCGCCTTTCATCACCGAACGCTGGCGAAGCAAGCCTTCGTGCGCGAAGCCGAGCCTGCGCAGCAGTCGGTCCGAGCCGACATTGAGCGGATCGGCGAAGGCCTCGATGCGTCGCAGCCCGAGGGCTTCGAAGCCGGTCGCGATCAAGGCCTGCGCGGCCTCGCGCATCAGACCCTTGCCCCAGTCCTTTCGGCCGATCACGAAGCCCAGTTCGGCCCGCGACGATCCTTCGTCGAAGTTGAACAGCATGCAGTCGCCAATGCGCCGCTCGCTGCCCTTCTCGACGATGGCCCAGCGCCGTGCCCTGCCTTCCGCGTGCACCGCGGCGTTGCGGACCAGCCAGGCCACGGCGTCCTCGCGACACGCCCAGGTGATCGACGGGATGAAGCGCGTCACCTCGTCGTCGCCGTGGACCGAGAAGAGTCCGTCGAGATCGGCCTCGCTCACCAGCCGCAACACGAGACGGACCGTCTCGATCGGTCGATCGAGCACGGCCAGGTTCATGGCATCGCTCCGATCTCGCGGGCTCGCGCCGGCGTCATGTAGTAGACGACGTAGCCGAAGTCCGCCTCGGCCACGAAACGGTCCTTGACCCACTGATAGCGGGCGTAGCCGCGCGTGCGCAGCATCGCGTCGATACTCGGCGTCTGCGACGGCGCGAGGACGATCGGCTCGCTGCGCTTCAGGGTCTCGCTGGCCCCTTCGAGCACCGCCGGTTCGTGTCCCTGCACGTAGAGCTTGATGACCTCGGGCTCGAGCCCGTACTCGTCTAGCGGTCGCACCGTCACGCGCTTCTGCTCGACGACGAGACGCGCGCGATCGAAGCCGTACAGCAGGCGGTCGTCGAACAGCGCCCGCGCCGCGTGTGCATCCATCGACCCCAGGCCGTCGAAGCGATAGCCGCGATAGACCGGGACGTGCAGGGTCATCTCGGAAGGCGCGTCGCCGAGCCCGGTCGACACGATCTGCACGCGGGCGTCGTGTGCGAACTGCGCTTTCGTCGCGGCCGCCACGTCCGGGTTCGCCTCGAAGCCCATGACGCGCGCCCCGGGCTTCATCGAGAGGATCGTGGAGATGGCAATGCCGCGATTGCAGCCGATGTCGAGCACGAGCGGATCACGGGCCTCGATCGTCCGCAGGCCGGCGAACTCGGCGCGATAGGGCCGACGGAGAACAGCGAGGACGCGGGCCTCGGTCCTGAAACGCAGGTCCTGCACCCACGGCGCATGGACCAGCAGCGACCGCAGCACCTTCTTCACATCGAGGCTCATCGCAGATTCATCACCCGACCATCGCCTCCGGCTTGACCCACGCGTCGAACTGGTCGCCGGTGAGATAGCCGCTGGCGACCGCCGCATCGCGCAGGCTGGTGCCTTCGCGATGCGCCTTCTTCGCGATGCTGGCCGACTTGTCGTAGCCGATGTGCGGGTTGAGCGCGGTGACCAGCATCAGCGAGTTGGAGACCAGCTCGGCGATGCGCGCGCGATTGGGCTCGATGCCCACCGCGCAGTGATCGTTGAAGCTCTTCATGCCATCGCCGAGCAGCCGGATGCTCTGCATCATGTCGTACGCGATCATCGGTCGATAGACGTTCAGCTCGAAGTTCCCCGAGGCCCCGCCGACGTTGATCGCGGCATCGTTGCCGAAGACCTGCGCACACGCCATCGTCAGCGCTTCGCACTGCGTCGGATTGACCTTGCCCGGCATGATCGACGAGCCCGGCTCGTTCTCGGGGATCGACAGCTCGCCGAGGCCGGAACGCGGCCCGCTCGCGAGCCAGCGCACGTCGTTGGCGATCTTGAAGAGGCTGGCTGCCAGTGTCTTCAAAGCCCCGTGCGCATGGACGATCGCATCGGCCGCGGCCATGGCCTCGAACTTGTTCGGTGCGGTGACCAGCGGCAAGCCAGTCAACGTGGCGAGCTCCCTCGCGACATCCACGGCATAACCCTTCGGTGCGTTGAGTCCCGTGCCCACGGCCGTGCCGCCGAGCGCGAGTTCGCAGAGGTGCGGCAGCGCGGCCTCGATGTGGCGACGGTTGTGGTCGAGCTGCGCGACGTAGCCCGAGAACTCCTGGCCAAGCGTCAGCGGCGTCGCGTCCTGCAGGTGCGTGCGACCGATCTTGACGATGGAAGCGAAGGCCTCCGCCTTGGCAGCCAGTGTCGCGCGCAGCATCGCCAGCGACGGTAGCAGGCGATGCGTGATCGCATCCGCCGCAGCCACGTTCATCGCCGTCGGGAAGACATCGTTCGACGACTGGCTGCGATTCACCTCGTCGTTCGGATGCACCAGACGG
>JANXTA010000034.1 GCA_025356395.1 Betaproteobacteria bacterium | reverse complement strand
TGGGACGACGCGGCCGAAGCCTGGAACGACACGCGTTCCGGCGAGGATCTGCGCGTCGTGCTGGCGCGCCTGATCGAGATCGAGGTCGGCGTCGCGCCGGCCCTCGGCCTCTGAAGCGACCGTCAGGTCCCGAAGGTCTTGTCGCGCGGGTCTTCGTACTTCGGCTTGGCAGGCTCGGCCGGACGCGCCGGTTCTTCACGGGTCGGCGGCGAGTTGGCAGGATCGGGCATCGGCGATCTGTCTTCGGACGGCGGCGGCGGATCGTCGAGACCCAGCGAACTTACGCCCTGTCCCGGCTGGTTCTCGACGTAGTAGACCTCGCCCGCGACGTTGACGACGCCGGGCGGCATCACCCGCTCCTTCTCGGCGACGCCCTTCAGGGCTTTGCTCATGTAGCCCAGCCAGATCGGCAACGCGAGCCCGCCTCCGGTCTCGCGGTCGCCGAGGGACTTCGGCTGGTCGAAGCCGATCCAGGCGATGCCGACCAAGTTGTCGTTGCTGTAGCCGGCGAACCAGGCGTCGTGCGAATCGTTGGTCGTGCCGGTCTTGCCGGCCAGGTCGTTGCGCTTGAGGACCGCCGTGATGCGGGCCGCCGTGCCTGAGCGGGCCACCGTGCGCAGCAGGCTGTCGGTGACGAAGGCGTTGCGTACGTCGATCACCCGGTTCGCTTCGTCGCCCGCGACGACCTTGTCGACCCGTGCGACGTCGCGCCCGGTGCTGTCGACGATGCGAGCGATGAAGTAGGGATTAATCTTGTAGCCGCCGTTCGCGAACACCGAATACGCGCCGACCATCTGCAACGCCGTCACCGAGCCGGCACCGAGCGCCATCGGCAGGTAGGCCGGATGCTTCGCCGGGTCGAAGCCGAAGCGCGGCAAGGTTCCCTGGACGTAGCGCGGTCCGATCGCCTGCAGCAGCCGGATCGACACCATGTTCTTAGACTTGGCCAGGGCCTGCCGCAGGGCCATCGGCCCGTCGAACTTGCCGTCGTAGTTCTTCGGATCCCAGGCCTGGCTGCCGGTCACCGATGCGTCCACGTGGACCGGCGCATCGTTGACGATCGTCGCCGGCGTGAAGCCGCGCTCGAGGGCGGCCGAGTAGATGAAGGGCTTGAAGCTCGACCCCGGCTGCCGCCACGCCTGCGTCACGTGGTTGAACTTGTTGCGGTTGTAGTCGAAGCCGCCGACCAGCGCGCGGATGGCGCCGTCGCGCACGTTGGCGGCGATGAACGCGGCCTGCACCGTGGGCAGCTGGATGATTTCCCACGCGCCCTTCGCGTTCTTCATCACGCGGATGATCGCGCCGCGACGGATGCGCTTCGCTTGCGTGGCCTTGTCGTTCAGTGCGGACGATGCGAACTTCAGTCCGTCGCCGGTGATCGTGATCGATTCGTCCGGGCGGATGGCGCGCACCGACTTCGGACCCGCCTCGACGACCACCGCCGACAGGATGTCATCGCTGTCCGGATGCTCGGAGAGGTCGTCCTCCACGGCCTCCGCCAGCGCGTTGTCTTCGCCGCTTTCGGGAAGCTCCACGAACGCTTCTGGACCGTTGTAGCCGTGGCGTCGTTCGTAGTCGAGGACGCCGGCGCGCAGCGACTCGTAGGCGGTGTTCTGTTCGCCGGAGATCAGCGTCGTGTAGACGTTCAGTCCGCGCGTGTAGGTCTCTTCGCGGAACTGCTCGTACGCGACCTGGCGCGCCATCTCGGCGACGTATTCGGCATGCACCGCGAACGATTCGGACTCCACCTTGACGACCGGCTGCTGCGTGCGCGCGGTAGCGTAGGCAGCCTCGCTGAGGTTGCCGAGCTGCCGCATCCGGTCGAGCACGTAGAGCTGGCGTTCGCGGGCGCGCTTCGGGTTGACCACCGGATTGGCGCTCGACGGCGCCTTCGGAAGACCGGCCAGCATGGCGGCTTCGGCGGTCGTCACGTCCTTCAGCGCCTTGCCGAAGTAGAAGCGCTCGGCCGACGCGAATCCATACGCACGCTGCCCGAGAAAGATCTGGTTGATGTAGACCTCGAGGATTTGGTCCTTGGACAGGTTGTCCTCGATCTTGAACGTCAGCAGCGCCTCGTAGAACTTGCGGATGTAGCTCTGTTCGCTCGACAGGAAAAAGTTGCGCGCGATCTGCTGCGTGATCGTCGACGCGCCCTGCCGGCGTCCGCCACCGAAGAAGCTGCCGTTCGCGAGATTGTTGACGGCCGCCCGGACCACGCCCAGGTAGTCGATGCCGCTGTGCTGATAGAAATGCTCGTCTTCCGCGGCGAGGATCGCCTGCTTCATCACCATCGGGACGTCGGCGATCTTGACGACCGCCCGTCGCTCGTCGCCGAACTCGCCGATCAGCACGCCGTCGGCGGTGTATACGCGCAACGGGATCTTCGGCCGGTAATCCGTGAGAGAGTCGATCGACGGCAGGTTGCGATACGCGAGTGCCGTCGCAATCGTGACGATGAGGACGACGCACGCGATGCCGGCCGCCGCCAGTCCGGCCAGCCACGCCAGGATGCGTAGGGCACGATTCGGTCGTCCGGACTGGCTGGTCAAAGCGGAAGGGGGATTGGAACTCGGCATGCGCGCGAATCAGGGAGGGTTCCGCGGCGCCGGGTCCGCTGGGCGCGGAGTCCGAGGGAGCTGCGGCGCGCAGCACGGGCGGTCGCCGATTATATCTGCGCCGTCCCCGGTCATTTTTCGGCAGTCAACCCGAATTCCGCAGCCCCGCCGCCAGCCCGTTGATCGACATGTGGATGCCGCGGTGCATGCGGTCGTTCTGGGCATTGCTGTCGCGGGTCGCGCGGTAGCGCCGCATCAGCTCCACCTGCAGGTGATTCAGCGGGTCGATGTACGGCAGGCGATATTCGATCGAACGGGCCAGCGTCGGGTTGCCCGCCAGTCGCCGCCGCGTGCCGGTGATCTTCGCAAGCGCTTCTTCGGTGCGCGTCCACTCCGCCTCGATCATCGAGAAGACCTGCCCGGCCAGCTTCGCGTCGGGCACGAGCGCGACGTAGCGGGCGGCGATCGCGAGGTCGCTCTTGGCCATCACCATGTCCATGTTCGACAGCAGCGTCGCGAAGAACGGCCAAGTCTTGCCCATCTTCCGCAACAGTTGCAGCCGCGCCTTCGCGGTCTTGGGGCCGTCCTGCTCGTCACCCGCCAGCCACTGCTCGACCGCGGTTCCGAAGCCGTACCAGCCCGGTAGCCCGACCCGGCTCTGCCCCCAGCTGAACCCCCACGGGATCGCGCGCAGATCCTCGATCGCCCGCGACGTCTTGCGCGAGGCCGGACGCGAGCCGATGTTCAGTTCGGCGATCTCGCCGATCGGGGTCGCGGTGAAGAAGTAGTCGGTGAAGCCC
>JANXTA010000020.1 GCA_025356395.1 Betaproteobacteria bacterium | reverse complement strand
ATCCGTTTGAGGTAGACGCCGGGCTCGAATATTTTCGCCATCTCCTCGTCGGTAAACGGCTTATACGACTCGGCCTTGTTGTGCGCGCCCGGGATCAGCAGTCCCCGAGCGGGGTTCTCCATCCGAGCCAGCTTGTTGGCGATGCAGTAGTCGAAGAAGCTCGTCAGCGCCACCAAGTGGTCGTTGATCGTCGTCGGAGCCTTTTCCTCGGCCAGCAGCTTCTTCTTGTAGTCCGTGGCCACGGCGGGCAGGACCATGGCCACGTCGATGTTCCCGGCGAACGCGATGAACGCCCGCAGCACGCCTCGGAGCTTGGGCATCGTGCCCTTAACGCTCAGCGTCGTCTTGCGCTCGGCCAGGAAGTCCGTGGCGGCCTGCTCCAAGGTCGTCCCGCAACGCGACGAGGGAAGCTCGGCCACGGCCTTTTCTACCGCCATGCGCGCGCGACCCATCTGCTCGACGATGGCGCGGGCCTCCTTGGCCTCCTCCAGCGTGTCGGTCTCGACCACGCCCCGCTCCAAGTCGATTCGGATCTTCTCGCGGATGTTTGGCTCGCGCCTCGCCAAGTGCTCGAAGTCGGCCAGCGTCGGGTTCGTCAGGAACTTCCGGTCCACCATCATCGCCTCCATGCGGGCCGAGAGCAGAAGCGCCGCGACGCGGGCGTGGCCCGCGTCTTTGGTCCGCAGGCTGCGCCGAATCTCCGCCTTGCCGACGGTTGCCCGCCAGTCTAACGGGACGAGGAAGCGAAAGTAGAAGACGCCGCAGCGGTCGCGGATGAGGCGGGGTGTCTTGATGCCCAAAGCAACTCCTGATCGAGCTGGATGAGCGAAGTGGATGATGGCGTCTCGCCGACCGCGCGCAAACGCTTGTCGGCATTGGACTTTCAGGAGATGGGGTGGCTGATGGGACTCGAACCCACGACAACCGGGATCACAACCCGGGACTCTACCAACTGAGCTACAGCCACCACCGGAACCGTTTGAGTCTTCGAGCGTTGCACTCGATGAATGGAGTCTTGGCCTGCCCGGCGGGACTCGAACCCACAACCCCCGGCTTAGAAGGCCGGTGCTCTATCCGGTTGAGCTACGGGCAGCGAGGAAACGAAAAGCCGAACAAGGAGCGACGATCTGGTCGGGGCGGCAGGATTTGAACCTGCGACATCCTGGTCCCAAACCAGGCGCGCTACCGGGCTACGCTACGCCCCGACGAAGCCGCGAATAGTAGCCTGCCGCGACGCCGACGGTCAACGTAAACGCGACTTAACCGAAGCGACCCGTGATGTAGTCCTCAGTCTGCTTCTTCTTCGGCTTGATGAAGATCTGGTCGGTGTTGCCGAATTCGATCAGCTCGCCGAGGTACATGTAGGCGGTGCGATCCGAGCAACGGGCCGCCTGCTGCATGTTGTGCGTCACGATCACCACCGTGTAGTCGCTCTTGAGCTCGTCGATCAGTTCCTCGATCTTCGCCGTCGAGATCGGATCGAGCGCCGAACACGGTTCGTCGAGCAACAACACCTCGGGCTTGATGGCGATGCCGCGTGCGATGCACAGCCGCTGCTGCTGGCCGCCCGACAAGCCACTGCCATTCTGGCCGAGCTTGCTCTTGACCTCGCCCCACAGCGCGGCCTTGGTCAGTGCCCACTCGACGCGTTCGTCCATCTCGCCCTTCGACAGGTTCTCGAAGAGCTTCACGCCGAAGGCCACGTTGTCGTAGATCGACATCGGGAACGGCGTGGGCTTCTGGAAGACCATGCCGATCTTGGCGCGGATCAACGCGACGTTGGTCTGCGTCCTGAGCAGGTTCTCGCCGTCGAGGTTGATCTCGCCTTCAGCCCGCTGCTCGGGGTAGAGCTCGAACATCCGGTTGAAGGTCCGCAGCAGCGTGGACTTGCCGCAACCCGAAGGTCCGATGAACGCGGTCACCTTCTTCTCCGGGATCTCGAGCGAGATGTTCTTCAACGCGTGAAACTTGCCGTAGTAAAAGTTGAGATCCTTGACGCTGATCTTCGAACTCTCTGTTTCCTGGAACGATGCGATGGCCATGCTCACTGATTCTTTGGTGAGAAGTAGGTGCGGGCCAGGATGTTGAGGCCGAGCACGCCCACGGTGATGATGAGTACGCCCGCCCACGCGAGGTCCTGCCAGTTCTGGAACGGGCTCATCGCGAACTTGAAGATGGTCACCGGCAGGTTGGCCATCGGCCGACCGAGGTCCAGCGACCAGAACTGATTGGACAGGGCCGTGAACAGCAGCGGCGCCGTCTCGCCCGCGATCCGTGCCACGGCCAGCAGCACGCCGGTCACGACGCCGGCACGCGCCGACTTGAGCGTGATGCTCATGATCACCTTCCAGCGCGGCGTCCCGAGCGCGAAGGCGGCTTCCCGCAGCGTGTTGGGGATCAGCTTGAGCATGTTCTCGGTGGTGCGGACCACGACCGGGACGACCAGCAGCGCCAGCGCGATGACACCCGCGAAGCCCGAGAAGCTCTTCGTGTGCGACACGTAGATCGCATAGACGAACAGGCCGATGACGATCGAGGGCGCGGACAACAGGATGTCGTTGATGAAGCGGGTGATCGAGGCGAGCCAGCCCGTGCCGCCGTACTCCGCCAGATAGATGCCCGAGAGCACACCGACCGGGGTCCCGATCAGCGTGGCCATCCCGACCATGATCAGCGAGCCGACGATCGCATTCAGCAAGCCCCCTCCTTCGGAGTTCGGCGATGGGGTCATCTCGGTGAACGTGTGCAGGGAAAACCCGGCGAGCCCCAGCGACACGGTTGTGAAGAGGATCCAGATCAGCCAGAACAGGCCGAAGGCCATCGCCGCCAACGACAGCGCCAGCGCGACCTTGTTGACAATCTTCCGGCGCGTGAAGACGGCATTGCGCGAGGACTTGGCGAGGACGGCGCTCATGCCTTGGTGCCTTCACCGGCCTGCAGTCGTAACAGCAGAATCTTCGACGCCGCCAGCACGAAGAACGTGATCACGAAGAGCACGAGTCCGAGCTCGATCAGCGCCGCGGTATGCAGACCCGGCGCGGCCTCGGCGAATTCATTGGCCAGCGCGGACGTGATGGAATTGCCTGAAGAGAACAGCGAGACGTCGTTGAGGATGTTGGTGTTGCCGATGACGAACGTCACGGCCATCGTCTCGCCGAGTGCACGACCCAGGCCGAGCATGATGCCGCCGACCACGCCGGCGCGCGTGTACGGCAACACGATCTTCCAGACCACCTCCCAGGTCGTGCCGCCCAGTCCGTAGACCGACTCCTTCAACAGCGGCGGCGTGACCTCGAACACGTCGCGCATCACCGACGCGATGAACGGAATGATCATGATCGCAAGGATGATCCCGGCGCACAGGAGGCCGATGCCGATCGGCGCGCCCTGGAACAGCTTGCCGATGACCGGCACCTTGCCGATCGTCGCGCCGAGCGGCGTCTCGATGTAGGCGGCGAAGATCGGCGAGAACACCAGCAGGCCCCACATGCCGTAGACGATCGACGGGATCGCGGCCAGCAGTTCGATCGCGGTACCGAGGGGTCGACGCAGCCACGCCGGGGAGAGTTCGGTGAGGAACAACGCGATGCCGAAGCTGACCGGCACGGCGATCACGAGAGCGATCAGCGACGTGACAACAGTTCCGTAGATCGGAACCAGCGCACCGAACTTCTCGGCGGGTGGATCCCACGTAGCCTCGGTGATGAATCCAAACCCGAACTTCTGGATCGACGGCCACGAACTGATGACCAGCGAGACGATGATGCCGGCCAGCACCAGCAACGTCAGCAGGGCCGCCAGCCGGGTCAGGTTGAAGAAGATCGTGTCGCCCAGACCGCTTTGTGTCTTCACGGCGTTCTTCGGATCGGGTTGCCTGCGCAGGACACGCGGCATGGTCAATGTGGTTGCAGCTTGCATTTCCGCGCCCTGTCAGTACGTCGCCTGGAACATTCGACAAGAGAACGGCGAGCGACCGGTTGCCCGATCGTCTCGCCGCGAATCCTACCGGAATTTACTGGGGGATCGGCTTGCCGGCTGCGTCCTTCAGATCCCGCGTCCAGGTGCTGCGAATCGAGGCGACCAATGCTGCGGGCAGCGGCACGTAGTCGAGGTCTTCGGCCATCTTGGCGCCGTTCTTGTACGACCAGTCAAAGAACTTTAGGACTTCGGTGCCCTGCTCCGGCTTGTCCTGGGTCTTGTGCATGATGATGAACGTCGATGCGGCGATGGGCCACGCGTCCTTGCCGGCCTGGTTCGTCAGGATCACGTAATACTTGCTCTTCTCCCAATCGGCGCCGGCGGCAGCGGCCTGGAACGTGGTGTCGTCGGGCTGCACGAAGTTGCCCGCGGCGTTCTGCATGCTGGCGTAAGGCATCTTGGACTGCTTGGCATACGCGTACTCCACATAGCCGATCGAGCCGGCGATGCGTTGCACGAAGGCAGACACGCCTTCGTTGCCCTTGCCACCGGTGCCCAGCGGCCAGTTGGGCGCAGTACCTTCACCGACCTTGGCCTTCCACTCGGCGTTGACCTTCGACAGGTAGTTCGTGAAGTTGAACGAGGTGCCCGAACCATCGGCGCGGTGCACGACGGCGATGGCGGTGTCGGGCAGCTTGAGCGACGGGTTCAGCGCGATCAGGGCGGGATCGTTCCACTTCGTGACCTTGCCCAGGAAGATGTCGCCGAGGACCTGGCCGTTGAGGCGCAGCTTGCCGGCTTCGATGCCCGGCAGGTTGAACACGGGGACGATGCCGCCGATCACGGTCGGGAACTGGACCAGGCCCTTGGCCTCGAGTTCTTCCGGCTTCAACGGTGCGTCGGACGCGCCGAAATCGACGGTCTTGGCTTCGATCTGCTTCATGCCGCCGCCGGAACCGATGGACTGATAGTTGACGCGATTGCTGGTGGCCTTGTTGTAGGCATCGGCCCACTTGGAATAGACCGGGGCCGGGAAGCTGGCACCGGCGCCGGTGATGTCGGCGGCTTGCGCGCTGCCGATGGCGAAGAGCGCTGCGATGGCAGCCTTCGTGACGAAATTCATGGGAGTCCTTGAAGAATGCGGTGACGTGAGGGCCAACTGAGCCGGCCGAACATTAAGTAAGCGCGATGACAATGTCATGACACCGCCTCGGGCCGCCTCCCGTCCCTCAGACAGCGCCCGCGAGGCTGGCCACGAGACGCTTCGCGGCGATGGTGGCCACCGACTCGCTCTCGGCCTCGACCATGACGCGCAGCAGCGGCTCGGTGCCCGACGGACGGATCAGGATGCGGCCGTTATGACCGAGGTCGGCCGCGACCGACTCGCGCGCTGCGGCAAGGGGCGCGTAGCGCTCCCAGTCAAAGCCCTTGCCGATCTTCACGTTGATCATCGTCTGCGGATACAGGGTGACGGCCGCCGTCAGCTCGGCCAGCGACCGACCGCTGCGGCGCACCGCCGAGAGGACCTGCAGCGCGCTGACGATGCCGTCGCCGGTCGTGTGCTTGTCGAGGCAGAGCAGATGTCCCGAGCTCTCGCCACCCCAGACCCAGCCCTTCTCGACCATCATTTCAAGTACGTAGCGATCGCCGACCTTGGCGCGCGCGAAAGGCACCTTCAGGTGCTTGAGCGCGTTCTCGACCGCAAGGTTGGTCATCAGCGTACCGACCACGCCCGACTGCCGGCCCTGTGCCACGCCGTCGCACACCACGACGTAGAGCAGTTCGTCACCGTTGTAGAGGCGACCGTCCGCGTCGATCATCAGCAACCGGTCCGCGTCGCCGTCGAGCGCGATGCCGAGGTCCGCGCGATGCGTCTTGACCGCGGCCTGCAAGGCCTTGGGATGCGTGGCCCCGATCTTCTCGTTGATGTTGAAGCCGTCCGGCGATGCACCGATCGCGATGACCTCCGCCCCGAGTTCGTGGAAGACGTGCGGCGCGATCTCGTAGGCGGCACCGTTCGCGCAGTCGACGACGACGCGCATGCCCTTGAGGTTCAACTCATTGGGGAAGGTGCTCTTGCAGAACTCGATATAGCGACCCGCCGCGTCATCGATGCGCTTGGCGCGGCCGATCGATTCGGACGGCGTGCAGGTCAGTGGTTGCTCGAGCAAGGCCTCGATCTCGAGCTCGACGGAGTCGGGCAGCTTCGCGCCTTCGGCCGAAAAGAACTTGATGCCGTTGTCGTAGTAGGGATTGTGCGAGGCGCTGATGACCACGCCGGCGGACAATCGCAAGGCGCGCGTCAGGTAGGCGACGGCCGCGGTCGGCAACGGGCCGGTCAGCTGCACGTTGACGCCGGCCGACGTGAAGCCGGCTTCGAGCGCCGCTTCGATCATGTAGCCGGACACGCGCGTGTCCTTGCCGATCAGGACGGTAGGCTTCGAGCCGATGTCGTGCCGCTTGAAGACTTCCCCGGCGGCGTGGCCGAGACGCAGCATGAAGTCGGCCGTGATCGGTGCTTCGCCCACCCTGCCGCGCACGCCATCGGTCCCGAAATACTTTCTGCTCATCGCTGCAACTCTCCCCGTTAGAGAAGCCGAATGCTATCACCGGCCTTCGGGCGCCACCCGGCCGTCCGACTGGTCGTCAGAGCGTTCGTCGCGTCGCGGACCAGACGCGCAACGCGTCCACGGTCGCCGCCACGTCGTGCACGCGAACCACCCGTGCCCCGCGTTCCACGGCGACCACGGCCGCCGCGACGCTGCCTGCCATGCGGTCCTCGATCGAACGGCCGGTGATGGTCCCGATCATTTCCTTCCGCGATAGGCCGACCAGCACCGGCGGCCCGATCGAGACGATCGCCGCGAGATCGCGCAGCAAAGCCAGGTTGTTCTCGAACGCCTTGCCGAAACCGAAGCCCGGGTCGACCAGCAGGCGATCGTTCGCGACTCCGAGTCCGCGCAAGGCGGCGACCCTGGCTCCGAGGAAAATAGTGACCTCGCCGACCACGTCGTCGTAATGCGGGTCGTGCTGCATCGTCCCGGGCTCGCCGCGCATGTGCATGATGCAGAGGGCGCAATCGACATCGGCGACCGCATGCCGCGCCTCCGCGCTGGCGAAGCCGCCCACGTCGTTGATCATCGAGGCACCTGCGTCGATGACGAGCCGCATGACCGTGGGCTTGCGCGTGTCGACCGAGATCGGCACCGACGCGTCGCGCATCACGGCGAGGAAGGGCAGCAGGCGGGCCGCTTCCTCTTCGGCGGAAACTTCGACGGCACCGGGGCGGGTGGACTCGGCGCCGACGTCGATCAGGTCGACGCCCTCCTCGATCATCTGTCGGGCCCGATTCACGGCCAGGTCCAGTCGCTCGAAGCGCCCCCCATCGGAAAACGAGTCGGGCGTCAGGTTGACGATGCCCATGACACGAGGACACGTCAGGTCGAGGCGGAATCGTCCGCAGTGCAGCGCGGGAATTTGTTCGGCGCGTTCGGGTGGCATGCGGCGATCATCCAAAGCAAATCGCCCGGACGAACCGGGCGATCTGTGGGGGACGAGACGATCAGGCCGGAGCCGTCACGCTGGGCTGCGCACCCGTGCCCGAGGTCGTGCTCAGCGTCGGCGTATTGGACGAGCTGCTGGGCGGCTTCGGCGGACGCGGCGGTTTGCCTTCGACGATGTCGTTGATCTGGTCGGCGTCGATGGTTTCCCACTCGAGCAGCGCCTTCGTCATGGCTTCGACCTTCTCGCGGTTCTCGATGATCAGTTTCTTCGCGAGCTGGTACTGCTCGTTGATGATCCGACGGATCTCGTCGTCGACCTTCTGCATCGTGGATTCGGACACGTTCTTCGTGCTCGTGACCGAACGACCCAGGAAGACCTCACCTTCGTTCTCGGCATAGACCATCGGTCCGAGCGCATCGCTCATACCGTAGCGCGTGACCATGTTGCGGGCCATCTCGGTCGCGCGCTCGAAGTCGTTGGACGCGCCGGTGGTCATCTGATTCATGAACACCTCTTCGGCGATACGGCCACCGAACAGCATCGAAATCTGCTGGAGGATGTAGTCGCGGTCGTACGAATACTTGTCCTTTTCGGGCAGCGACATCGTGACGCCCAGGGCACGGCCCCGCGGGATGATCGTGACCTTGTGCACCGGATCGCACTTCGGCAGCAGCTTGCCGAGGATGGCGTGGCCGGACTCGTGATAAGCCGTGTTACGGCGCTCTTCCTCGTCCATGACCATCGTGCGGCGCTCGGCACCCATGATGATCTTGTCCTTGGCCTTCTCGAAGTCGATCATCTCGACCAGCCGGCCGACACGACGGGCCGCGAACAGCGCCGCCTCGTTGACCAAGTTGGCCAGGTCCGCGCCGGACATGCCGGGCGTGCCGCGGGCGATGATGTCCGCCTTCACGTCCTGGGCGACCGGCACCTTGCGCATGTGCACGTTGAGGATCTGCTCGCGACCGCGAATGTCCGGCAGTGGCACCACGACCTGGCGGTCGAAGCGGCCCGGGCGCAGCAAGGCGGGGTCGAGGACGTCCGGACGGTTGGTCGCGGCGATCACGATCACACCCTGGCCGGTTTCGAAGCCGTCCATCTCGACCAGCATCTGGTTGAGAGTCTGTTCACGTTCGTCGTTGCCGCCGCCTAGACCGGCGCCCCGCTGACGACCGACCGCGTCGATTTCGTCGATGAAGATGATGCACGGCGCGTGCTTCTTGGCCGTCTCGAACATGTCGCGCACACGGGCCGCGCCGACGCCAACGAACATCTCGACGAAGTCGGAGCCGGAGATCGAGAAGAATGGAACCTTCGCCTCACCGGCGATGGCGCGGGCGAGCAAGGTTTTGCCGGTGCCGGGCGAGCCGACCATCAACACGCCACGCGGGATGCGGCCACCCAGCTTCTGGAACTTGGAAGGGTCGCGCAGGAAATCGACCAGTTCGGAGACGTCCTCCTTGGCCTCGTCGCAACCGGCGACGTCGGCGAAGGAGACTTGATTGCTGTTCTCGTCGAGCATCTTCGCGCGCGATTTGCCGAACGAGAACGCGCCACCGCGGCCGCCGCCCTGCATCTGACGCATGAAGAACACCCAGACGCCGATCAGCAACAACATCGGGAACCACGAGATGAAGATGGACATTAAAACCGATTGCTCTTCCTCGGGCTTGGCGGAAACTTGCACGCCGAACTTCATCAGGTCGCCCACCATCCACGCGTCCCCGGGCGACGCGATGACGTACTGCTTGCCTTCGGTGGGCGTGACGGTGAGGTTGCGACCTTGCACGTCGACGCGCTTGACGCGGCCGCTCTTGGCGTCGTCCATGAACTGCGTGTAGCTGACGGGTTCCGCCACCTGACGCCGGGTCTCGAACTGCTTGAACACGACGAATAGGACGAGGGCGATCACCATCCAGATCGCGGCCTTGGATAACATATTGTTCAAAATTCTCTCCTGCTCGAAGTTGAAACAGCCGCTGCCGTCTCACGGACCACCCGACGCACGATCAGTCGAACACACAATTCTATTCGTTCGACCGATTCGGCGCATCCAATCGCCCAAAGGGCGGCGCGCCAAACAACACCCTGCAATTTAAACCGAAACCTCTTTTACCAGACGCTTCAGCCCTCTTGCGAGGATGAAGGTTTCCGACGAACGGTCCCGCGAGGCCTTGGGCTTTCGCGGTGCCACCGTGGTGAACTCCCGCTTCAACGATTCGACGATCTGGCTGTAACCGCTGCCGTGAAATGCTTTTACGAGCAGCGCACCTTTTGGTTTCAGGTACCTGACCGCGAAATCGGTCGCCAGTTCGATCACATGCTGCATTCGCGCGGCGTCCGCCAGTCCCACCCCAGAGAGGTTGGGGGCCATGTCCGAAAGGACAAGGTCGACGCAACGCCCGTCGGGCGAGGCCGCGACGAGGTCCGCGAGGCGTGCCTCGAGCTGGCCCAGCACCTCGTCCTCGCGGAAGTCGCCGAGGAAGAAATCCACATCGGCGATCGGCTCCATCGGCAGCAGGTCGAGCGCGATGATGCGGCCATCGATGCCGGCGCCTTTCTTGAGGCGCTCGCGCACGTACTGCGACCAGGAGCCGGGCGTGGCGCCGAGATCGATCACGACGTCTCCGGCGCGGATCAGGCGGTCGGCCTCGTCAATCTCCTTGAGCTTGTAGGCGGCGCGCGCACGATAGCCGTGCTTCTGCGCAAGCTTGACGTAGGGATCGTTGATGTGGTCGTGCAGCCACGAAGTGTTGAACTTGTTCTTTGCCATTGCTTGTTATGCTCCGCGCCTTCGCGCACGGTCCCGCCATTACCCGCTACGCCACCCTCTTCCGATCACCGAATATCATGCCGCAGCCCATTACGCCCTCAGAACAAAAGACCCTCAAGGCGCGCGCGCACACGCTCGACCCCGTCGTGATCATCGGCGATGCCGGCTTGACGCCCGGTGTCCTGGCCGAGATCGACCGCAGCCTCGCATCCCACGAGCTGATCAAGGTGCGGGTGGTCGGTGACGACCGCGATGCACGTCTCGCGATGCGCGACCGCATCGTCCAGGAACTGTCCGCGGCCTCGGTGCAGACCATCGGCAAGCTCCTAGTGTTCTATCGCCAGAAGCCGATCGCCCCCGACGAACCACTGTTCCGGTCTCCCAAGATCGCGCGGAAGAACGCCACTCGTGCAACGGCCAAGGCGCGCGATCCCTACAGTCGCGTGTCGACGCGCAAGGCCAAGGTCGACGACAGCCCGCCACGGACCGCCCGTGTCCGCAAGTCGGGCCAAAAATCCAGCAAGAAGGCGTTCCAGAACCGCTGAAGCGACCGCCTTCAGCGAGGACCGTCCTCGACCCAGTCAAGCAGCCGCCAAGCCAGGACGAGCGCGAAGACCGCCAGCAACAGATGCAGGCCGCCCCCCACCGCGTGCAGGCTGGCGAAGGATCCCGGCCATCCGGCCCCGTGATGCGTGATTGCCGGCGCGACCCAGAACAGTTCCAGCACCGACGCGACCAGCAACACGCCCGCGATCCATCGGTCGAGCTTCGAGCCATTCGACCGGGTGACCCACACGACACCCACCGCGATCACCGCCGCCACGAGCGTGATGGCATACGCGGTGATGAAGGCGCGACCCGCGATCCGGCCCGCCAGCATCCGATCGGCAGGCAGCTCTTCGAAGATCGTCGTCGCGACGCGGATCGAGAACAGCAAAGCACCAACCGCTGCCGCGCACCACAACGACGCGCCCCTGCGAGCAATCCGGACCACCTTGGGCGACACGGCGAATCGCTTCAAACGTAACGGACCGCCAGGACTTCGTACTCGCGGATGCCGGCGGGTGCCTGGACTTCGGCAACGTCGCCTTCGACCTTGTTGATCAGCGCGCGCGCGATCGGGCTCGAGATCGAGATCTTGCCAACCTTGATGTCGGCTTCGTCGTCGCCGACGATCTGGTAGACGACCTTCGAACTCGACGTGAGGTCCTCGAGTTCGACGGTCGTCCCGAAGACGATGCGGCCTTCGGCGTCGAGCGTCGTGGGATCGATCACGCGCGCGTTCGACAGCTTGCCCTCGAGATCCTGGATACGGCCTTCGATGAAGCCCTGGCGCTCCTTGGCCGCGTCGTAGTCGGCGTTCTCGGACAGGTCGCCGTGCGCGCGTGCTTCGGCGATCGCGTTGATGACGTTGGGACGCTCGACGCTCTTCAACTGATGGAGCTCCTGCTTCATCAGTTCGGCACCGCGGACGGTAATGGGAAAAGTGCTCATGCGGATTCTGGAAAAAGTGCGGGACGCCGGCGATGAGCTGCGGACGGCCACAAATGACAGAGGTCGCTGCCGACAAGTCCGCCGGCAGCGACCTCTGGAGAAATGTCGCCTTTGCGGCGACGTTGAGTGTCCCTAGTCTAAAGCCCGGTGCAGGCCTTGTAAATCGAACACCGAGATCTCGTCCCCGCGCTCGTGCATCAGCCGCATGCCTTCGACGGCGGCCCAGGCGCCCGCGATGGTCGTGTACTGCGTCACCCGCTGCGCCAGCGCGGTGGTTCGGATCGAACGTGAATCGGAGATCGCGTTGCGCTTCTCCTCGACTGTGTTGATCACCAGCGCCACGTCGCCGTTCTTGACCATGTCGACGATGTGCGGTCGGCCCTCGGCCACCTTGTTGACGCTCTCGCAGGCGATACCCGCGGCAACGATCGCCGAGGCCGTACCGCGCGTCGCGACCAGCGGGAAGCCCAGTGCGTTGAGGCCGCGCGCGATCTCGACGGCCTTCGGCTTGTCCGCGTTCTTGACGCTGATGAAGACCTTGCCCGGTCCTTTGCCGTCGACACCTTTCGGCGACGGCAGCTTGATGCCAGCGGCAACCTGCGACTTTACGAAGGCTTCGCCGAAGGTGGTGCCGACGCCCATCACCTCGCCGGTCGACTTCATCTCGGGTCCGAGGATGGTGTCGACACCGGGGAACTTGTTGAACGGGAAGACCGCTTCCTTGACCGAGAAATAACCGGGGTTGACCTCGTGGCAGATGCCCTGCTCGTCGAGCGAACGACCGGCCATGCAGCGCGCCGCGATCTTCGCGAGCTGGAGACCGGTGGCCTTCGATACGTAGGGCACCGTCCGCGACGCGCGCGGGTTGACCTCGAGCACGTAGACCACGTCCTTCTGGATCGCGAACTGCACGTTCATCAGGCCGACCACGCCGAGCGCGCGCGCCATCATCGCGGTCTGGCGCTTGAGTTCGGCGACGAGCTCCGGCGACAGCGAATAAGGCGGCAGCGAACACGCCGAGTCGCCCGAGTGAACGCCGGCCTGTTCGATGTGCTCCATCACGCCGCCGATGAAGACGCGCGAGTCGGGACCACGTGCATCGCAGATCGCGTCGACATCGACCTCGATCGCGTCGTTGAGGAAGCGGTCGAGCAGCACCGGGGAGTCATGCGACACCTTCACCGCTTCTCTCATGTAGCGCTCGAGGTCGCGCTGTTCGTGGACGATCTCCATCGCGCGGCCGCCGAGCACGTAGCTCGGGCGCACGACCAGCGGATAGCCGATCTCGACGGCGCGTTCGAGTGCCTGCTTCTCGTTGCGGGCCGTGCGGTTGGGCGGCTGCAGTAGCCCGAGCTTGTGAATCAGCGCCTGGAAACGCTCGCGATCCTCGGCGACGTCGATGGCGTCTGGCGAGGTCCCGATGATCGGCACGCCGGCCGCCTCGAGCGACTTGGCGAGCTTGAGCGGCGTCTGCCCGCCGTACTGCACGATCACGCCGACAGGCTTTTCTTTCTCCACGATCTCGAGCACGTCCTCGAGCGTCACCGGCTCGAAGTAGAGCCGGTCGCTGGTGTCGTAGTCGGTCGACACGGTCTCGGGATTGCAGTTGACCATGATGGTTTCGTAGCCGTCTTCCGACAGCGCGAGCGCCGCGTGCACGCAGCAGTAGTCGAACTCGATGCCCTGCCCGATGCGGTTCGGTCCGCCGCCGAGCACGATGATCTTCCGGCGATCGGTCGGCTGAGCTTCGCACTCGGCGTCGTCGCCAAGACCTTCGTAGGTCGAGTACAGGTACGCGGTGCTGGTCGCGAACTCGGCCGCGCACGTGTCGACGCGCTTGTAGACCGGCCGCACGCCGTCCCTGATGCGACGCTCGCGGACCTTGTGCTCGGTGGTCTTCATCAGGTAGGCGAGACGCCGATCGGAAAAGCCGCGGCGCTTCAACTGGTACAGCGTCTCGCGATCGATGTCAGCGAGGCTCGTGCGTTCGAGCTTGAGCTCGATGTCGACGATCTCCTTGATCTGCACGAGGAACCAGGGATCGATGTGCGTGAGCTGGCCGACCTCCTCGATGCTCATCCCCATCGCGAACGCGTCGCCCACGTACCAGATGCGCTCTGGGCCGGGCTCACCCAGCTCGATCTCGATCTTCTCGCGATCCTTCGTCATCTCGTTCATGCCGTCGACGCCGACCTCGAGTCCGCGCAGCGCCTTCTGGAACGATTCCTGGAAGGTGCGGCCGATGGCCATCACCTCGCCGACCGACTTCATCTGCGTCGTCAGGTGCGAGTCCGCCATCGGAAATTTCTCGAACGCGAAGCGCGGCACCTTGACGACCACGTAGTCGATCGAGGGCTCGAAGCTCGCGGGCGTCGCACCCCCCGTGATGTCGTTCCGCAGCTCGTCGAGCGTGTAACCGACGGCTAGCTTGGCCGCGATCTTGGCGATCGGGAAGCCGGTGGCTTTCGAGGCCAGTGCCGACGAACGCGACACGCGCGGGTTCATCTCGATGACGATCATGCGACCGTCCTTCGGGTCGATCGCGAACTGGACGTTGGAGCCGCCGGTGTCGACGCCGATCTCGCGCAGGATCGCGATCGACGCGTTGCGCATCAGCTGGTATTCCTTGTCGGTCAGCGTCTGCGCGGGCGCGACCGTGATCGAGTCGCCGGTATGGATGCCCATCGGGTCGAGGTTCTCGATCGAGCAGACGATGATGCAGTTGTCGGCGCTATCGCGCACGACCTCCATCTCGAATTCCTTCCAGCCGATCAGCGACTCCTCGATCAGAAGTTCCTTGGTCGGTGAGGCCTCGAGGCCGCGCTTGCAGATGGTCTCGAACTCCTCGCCGTTGTAGGCGATGCCGCCACCGGTGCCGCCGAGCGTGAAGCTGGGGCGGATGACCGACGGAAAGCCGAGCGCGCGTTGCACGTTCCACGCTTCGTCGAGCGTGTGGGCGATACCCGAACGCGCGGAGCCGAGGCCGATCTTCGTCATCGCGGCCTTGAACTTGCTGCGGTCCTCGGCCTTGTCGATCGCCTCGGGCGATGCGCCGATCAGCTCGACGCCGTACTTGGCGAGCACCCCGTGACGATGCAGGTCGAGCGCGCAGTTGAGCGCGGTCTGGCCGCCCATTGTCGGCAGGATCGCGTCGGGCCGTTCGACCGCCATGATCTTCTCGACGACCTGCCAGGTGATCGGCTCGATGTAGGTGCTGTCGGCGGTCTCCGGGTCGGTCATGATGGTCGCCGGATTCGAGTTCACGAGGACGACGCGATAGCCCTCCTCGCGGAGCGCCTTGCAGGCTTGCGCGCCGGAGTAGTCGAACTCGCAGGCCTGCCCGATGACGATCGGGCCGGCGCCGATGATGAGGATGGAGTGGAGGTCGGTACGCTTGGGCATGGATTCTCTGTTCTTCAGTCCTGGATGAAACCGATGCGCTTCTTCTTCGCAGAAAGCGGTGGGTTCATCAGTTCGCGGATCGCATCGAAGACGACGCGGAACTGATCGTCGTACTTCCGCTCAAGCGTCGCCAGCTCCTTCTTCGACTCGAGCATCGACCGCAGCTTGACGAAAGTCCGCATGATCTCGATGTTGACCGCAATCGCGCGGTCGCTGCGCAAGACGCTGGACAACATCGCAACACCCTGTTCGGTGAAGGCATAAGGCGGCGTACGGGAGCCACCCCAAGTTGAAATCACAGTTTGTGATTTCAAGTTCGCCAGCTCCTCGCGCGTCAGCTGGAAACAGAAGTCATCGGGAAACCGCTCGAGGTTCCTTTTCACGGCCTGAATCAGCGCCCGCCGTTCGACACCATAGAGTTCGGCGAGGTCGATCGACAACATCACGCGCTGACGACGCAGTAGGAAGATGCGCGACTCGACGCTGCCAGCAAGTCGTTGCGCATCGATCTGCAAGAACGAATCAGGCACGCGCCCTCTCCATCAACGCGACGAAACGATCGAACAGATAGCCGATGTCGTGCGGACCCGGGCTGGCTTCCGGGTGTCCCTGGAAGCAGAAAGCGGGTCGATCGGTGCGCGCGAAACCCTGCAGCGAGCCGTCGAACAGCGAGACGTGCGTGACGCGGCAGTTGGCCGGCAGAGACTCGGAATCGACCGCGAAGCCGTGGTTCTGCGACGTGATCAGCACCTGCTTCGTGTCGAGGTCCTGCACCGGGTGGTTGGCGCCGTGATGGCCGAACTTCATCTTCAGCGTCTTCGCGCCCGAGGCCAGCGCCATGATCTGGTGACCGAGGCAGATGCCGAAGGTGGGCAGACCCATTTCGATCAGGGTGCGTGATGCAGCAATCGCGTAGTCGCACGGTTCCGGGTCACCCGGACCATTCGCGAGAAAGATGCCGTCGGGCTTCAGCGCGAGCGCCTGCTCGGCCGTTGCCTGGGCGGGCAGTACGGTGATGCGGCAACCCCGCGCAGCCAGCATGCGCAGGATGTTGTGCTTGACGCCGTAATCGAAGGCCACGACATGAAATCGGTGCTCGACGTGCGTCTGATAGCCCTTTGCGAGCTGCCACACCGATGCGGTCCAGTCATAGGGCTCCTTGACGCTCACGACCTTCGCGAGGTCCAGTCCGGCCAGACCCGGAAAACTGCGGGCGAGCGCGACGACCTTCTCGACGTCGGACGCGTCACCGCTGCAGTCGGCGAGGATCGCGCCGTTCTGCGCGCCCTTGGTCCGCAACAGGCGGGTGAGCTTGCGGGTGTCGATGCCGGCGATCGCGACGCACTGTTCGGCCTTGAGATAGGCGGACAGGCTGCGCTCGGAACGAAAGTTGGAGACGGCTCGCGGCAGGTCGCGGATGACGAGGCCGGCAGCATGCACGCGCGTCGATTCGACATCCTCGGCGTTGGCGCCGGTGTTGCCGATATGCGGGTAGGTCAGCGTGACGATCTGTCGCGAGTAGCTCGGGTCGGTCAGAATCTCTTGGTAGCCGGTCATCGACGTGTTGAACACGACTTCGCCGATGGTCTGGCCGGAAGCTCCGAAGGACGTCCCGCGAAAGAGCGTTCCGTCGGCAAGCGCGAGCAACGCCAACCCGCTCGTGTGGGGATCGGGAGGAAAGAAATCGGTTGGCAACAAGAACAACCCCTGTCGTGGCCGGCCGGTACTTTCGATCGCGACATCGTGATCCGCTGCGTGTCGTTCCCGCTCGGTGGAGACGCTAGGAGGCAAGGCGGGTTCGATGCGGGAATCGCTGAAAGTGACGGCGATCTCGGTGATCGCGTGCCCGGTCGGCGGCTGAAGATAAACTTTCGAATTATACCGTGTCGAAGGTTTTGCTCGGCCACGACGTCGACCCTGCCACACTGACCCGCCTGCCCGCGGGTTCCACCCCACCACGACAAGACTAGACATGAACCAGCTCGATCAACTGAAGCAGTACACGACCGTCGTCGCCGACACCGGCGACTTCGAGACCATGCGTGCCTTCCTGCCGCAGGACGCGACCACCAATCCGTCGCTGATCCTGAAGGCGGTCGGCAAGGACGCGTACAAGCCGCTGATGCAGAGGGTCGTCGAGGCGCACAAATACCTCGCGCCTCCCGACGTCATCGACCACCTGCTGATCGCGTTCGGCGGCGAGATCCTCAAGATTGTGCCCGGTCGCGTGTCGACCGAGGTCGACGCCCGCCTGTCGTTCGACACCGCGTCGACGGTGGCCAAGGCGCACCAGCTGATCGCGCTATATCACGCCGAAGGCATCGAGAAGGACCGCATCCTGATCAAGGTCGCGTCTACGTGGGAAGGCATCCGCGCGGTCGAGATGCTGGAGCGCGAAGGCATCCACTGCAACATGACGCTGATGTTCGGGATGCCGCAGGCGATCGAGGCGGCCGAGGCGGGTGCCACGTTGATCTCGCCGTTCGTGGGCCGCATCACCGACTGGTTTAAGAAGGCCGAGGGCAAAGACGGCTACGCGCCGAGCGAAGACCCGGGCGTCCTTTTCGTGCGCGGCGTCTACGCGGCCTTCAAGAAGCTCGGCTATCCCACGCAGATCATGGGCGCGAGCTTCCGCAACGTGAACCAGGTCCTGGGTCTCGCGGGCTGCGACCTCCTGACGATCAGCCCCGACCTGCTGCAGAAGCTGACGGAGAGCGACGAGCGGGTCGTGCCGCAGCTCGACGACAGCTGGGCGCAGGGCCAGACGGTCGAGCCCAAGATCTACGACGAGTCGAAGTTCCGCTTCGAGATGAACGACGACGCGATGGCAACCGAGAAGCTGGCCGAAGGCATCCGCACCTTCGCGTCGGACGCGGTCAAGCTCGAGAAGATGATCGCCTCGATGCAGTGACCGCGGTGGCTCACAGCTTCTCGGTCTCGCCGGCGCGCGGCCGCCATTTCATGAGCCGCTTCTCGGCCACGCCGACCATGGCATCGAGCAGCAACGCGAACACCGTCAGCACCACGATCCCGGCGAACACGGTGTTGATGTCGAAGCTGCCTTCGGCTTGAAGGATCAGGTAGCCGACGCCGCGCGCGGATCCAAGATACTCGCCGACCACCGCGCCGACGAAGGCGAGGCCCACCGACGTGTGCAGCGACGAGAACACCCAGCTCATGGCGCTCGGCAGGTAGACGCTGCACATCAGTTGCCGCCGATTGGCGCCGAGCATCCGCGCGTTGGCGAGTACCACCGGACTGACCTCGCGCACGCCCTGGAACACGTTGAAGAACACGATGAAGAATACCAGCGTCATGCCGAGCGCGACCTTCGAGCCGATGCCGAGGCCAAACCACACGGCGAAGATCGGGGCGAGGATCACGCGCGGCATCGCGTTGGCTCCCTTGATGTAGGGATCGAAGACCGCCGCAGCCGTGGGGGCGAGCGCGAGCCACATGCCCAGCGCGAGGCCGAGCAGCGTGCCGAAGACGAAGGCGAGCACCGTCTCCAGCAACGTGACGCCGAGGTGAACGTAGATCTCGCCGCCCGTGAACCAGTCCCAGATCCGATCGGCCACCTGCAGCGGCTCGCCGAAGAAGAACGACGCCTGGCTCGCGTTTTTGAAGTAGAAGGTGGGCAGCAGCGTCGGGCTGGTCAGCACGTACCAGAGCAGCAGCACGACGACGAGCACCGCGACCTGCCAGATGCGGATGATCGTGCGGCGCTTCACGTGCGCGTCCTGGTCTGGCTGTAGCCCTTCAGCACCTCGTCCTTCATCGCGCGCCAGATCTGCGCGTGGATTTCGACGAAGCGCGGGTCGGTCCGGATCTCGGCCACGTCGCGCGGTCGGGCGAGGTCGATGTCGAAGGTGGCGATCGGGTGGGTCGCCGGCCCGGCCGACAGCACGATCACGCGGTCCGACAACGCGATCGCCTCGTCGAGGTCGTGCGTGATGAACAAGACCGCCTTGCGCCGTGACTGCCAGATCTCGAGCAGCTCGTTCTCCATCAACTGTCGCGTCTGGATGTCGAGCGCCGAGAACGGCTCGTCCATCAGCACGATGTCCGGGTCGAGGACCAGCGTCTGCGCGAGCGCGACCCGCTTCCGCATACCGCCCGAGAGGTGGTGCGGATAGCGATCCTCGAAGCCCGCGAGCCCGACCCGCGCGAGCCAGTCGCGCGCCAGCGAGCGCGCTTCCTCGCGCGCGGTGCCGCGGAACTCGAGACCCGCGGTGACATTGTCGAGCGCGCTACGCCACGGCATCAGCGCATCGGCCTGGAACATGTAGCCGGCGCGTCTGTTCAACTGGCCGCCGCGCGCGTCGAGCGTCGCACCGAACACGCGGACCTCGCCCGACGAGGGCGCGAGCAGGCCGGCCCCGATGTTCAGCAGCGTCGACTTGCCGCAGCCGGTGGGTCCGACGACCGAGACGAACTCGCCGGGTGCGACCGAGAGCGTGACGTCCTGGACCGCGGTGTAGCGCTGGTCGGGGCGATCGTCGGAGACGAACGTGCACGTCACCCGATCGAAGGCGAGCGCCGCCGATACGCCCGCATCGATCTTCGGAATCACTTGTATTTCTGGCCGGCCTGTTTCGCGAAGTCGTTCGTGAACGTGTCACCGAGAACGATCTTCGTGGGATCGAGCTTCGCGTCGAAGCTGGCGAGCGCCTTGGCCGCGGTCTTCGGGCCGGACTCGGGCATCAGCCCGTCGGGCGAGTACGCGTCCCGCTGGCTGGCGAAGGCCGCGAGGTAGAGCGCCTTGTCGCCGAGCTGGTAGTTCTCGGGCACGGTCTTCAGCACGTCGGACGGACCAGCCTTCGCGATCCATCGATCGGCCCGGATGATCGCGTTGGCGAGCGCCTGCGTGGTCCGCGGGTACTTCTTGATGAAGTCGTCGAACGCATACAGCGTGGCGGCCGGCATCGCCCCGCCGAAGAGCTCCTGCGTCCCCTTCGCGGTCCGCGTGGAGACCAGCAGCTTCACCTCGTTCTTCTGCTCGAGCATCGTCATCACCGGCTCGATGTTGGACATGCCGTCGATCTGCCCGCTGCGGAGCGCGGCGAGCGAGCCCGCCCCGGTACCGACGCCGATCACCGAGACGTCGGAAGGCTTGAGGCCACCCTGCGCGAGATAGGTGTTGAGCGCCACATTGGTCGACGAGCCGGGCGCCGAGACACCGATCTTCAGCCCCTTGAGGTCCTTCGGACCCTTGATGCTCGCGGCCTTCGAAGAGACCACGCCGATCGAGATCGCGGGCGACTGACCCATCAACGCGAACGAGCGGATGTGCTGCCCCTTCGACTGCATGTTGATGGTGTGCTCGTAGGCGCCGGCCACGACGTCGACGCTGCCGCCGACCAGCGCCTCCAGCGCCTTCGCACCGCCCGCGAAATCGCTGATCTCGACGGTGAGGCCCTCGTCCTTGAAGTAGCCGAGCCGTTCGGCGATCGTCAGCGGCAGGTAGTAAAGGCCAGCCTTGCCACCGACCGCGATCGAGACGTTGGGCTTCTCGAGGGCCTGGGCCGAAGCGTGATGGGTTGCCAGCATCAGGGCAACGGCTACGAAGATGCGGGCCACACGGGCCCCGATGGTCGGACTTGAATTCAAGATGGTCTCCAAGGGCCAGCATCATTCGTGCGACGCGGCACGGGACAGGCTCGACAGACCGAGTCTAGTTCAGCGTCAACTCGACACGGGGATCACGCCGCCCAGTCCGAGCACATGCGTCGGCTGCGGCGACCCGCCGGCCGGCTCGAGCGACAGGCCGAAAGCCTTGGCCCGCGCGACGCTGGTCGCTCCGCCGGATACGACCTCGGTCGCGGCCTGCCGGGGATCGCCCGGCAACACGCCCATCGACAACAGGCCGTCGGCGTCGCGCGGAGCCATCCAGAGCTGGAGGACCTTGCCTTCGGGAATCTGAACGTCGGCGAGGACCTTGATCGACAAGCCGCCACCGTTCGCCGACGTCATCACCACCGCGATCGGCTTGCTGGTCTTCGGATCGAGCAGCGTCGCGATGGCGGCCGGTGCGCTCTGGACCTGCACGATCTGCGGTGGCAGGACCTGCGGCGGTCGCATCGCGAACCCCATCGCGACCACGGCGACGGTCGCAAATGCGGCGGACATCCCGCGCCACAGTCCCAGGCGATCCCAGAATTCCGGCGTGGCCGGCGCACGCGATGCGAGGCGTGAACCGAAGCCGGGCAGCCGCGCCTCGACCGCATCCCACACACGCTTCGGCGGAACGATGGCCGGAATCTCGTCGGCCAGCGGGGCCAGGCGCTCGCTCCACTGCAAGGCGATCGCCTTCAGTCCATCATCGCTTCGCACCCAGCGCTCGAAGCGACGGCGCGCGGCACCGCGCAGCGTACCGAGCGCGTACTCGGCAGCCAGCATCTCGCGCAGTGTTTCGTTGCCTTGGGTGTTCACGATTCTTTCCGCTCTCGATCTTTCAGACGACGACACCGTCCAGGCATCGCCGCATCTTTTCCAGTCCGCGCCGGATCCAGGTCTTCACCGTGCCGATCGGGATCTTCAACGTCGTCGCGAGCTCCGAATGGGTCAGGCCCTGGAAGTACGCGAAAGCGATTGCCTGGCGCTGTCCGGCATCCAGGCGCTTCAGGCAGTGCTGCAACGCCACCGAGTCCTGTCCCCGACTCGCGAGATCCGCGGGCGTCGGGCGATCGGACTCGAGCACCGCTTCCAGATCCTCGTCGAACTCGACGGTCTTGTGATCGGTCCGACGGATGTAGTCGAGTGCGCGGTTGCGCACGATCGTGACCATCCACGTCATCGGCGCCGACAGCGACGGGTTGTATCCAGCCGCACCGTTCCAGACATTGACAAAACTATCCTGCAAGACATCCTCCGACCGACTCTCGTCCCGCAAGATACGCAAGGCTATGGCAAACAGTTTCGGGGATGTCGCGTCGTAGAGCCGCCGGTAGGCCTGCTGGTCGCCGAGCGCGATGGCGGATATCCATTGCGCCAGGGTGGCTGGGTCGGCGGCGGACAGCGAAGAGGAAGGTGCGGAGATGTTCATGGCAGAGAATCTGATCGCCGTTCTGGGGCGAGGTTCAAGAACTCAGCGCAGCGTGCCGGTCGCAGCGACCAGGAAGAGCGCGATGCAACTGCCGAATCCGACCGCCCAGACGGGAGAGCGCAGCATGGGCCGATCCGCCAGATAGCAGGCGATATAGGCGATGCGCGCGACGATGAACACGATTGCGATCGTATCGATCGTCGCGACCGGCGCGTGCTGGACCACTGCGACGACCACGCCGGCGGCAAAGAACGGGAAGGCCTCGAAGCTGTTGGCCTGCGCGGCGTTGGCCCGTGCGCGTACGCCGGTCTGTGCGGCGAGCCACGCGCGCGGCTCACGATTGTCGAAGCGCGTCGGCTTTTCGCCCGCCTTTCGGGGTCCGAACTTCGCGACATAGGTGCAGCAGATCGGCAGCACGGCCGCGATCAGCACGCACCAGAAGGCGATGATCATCGTGGGCTTCCGTTCGTCATGCCGTATGACCCAGCAACTCGTCGATTCGCGCACGCATCGCGGCATCGATCTTCGGCACGATCTCCATCGCCTTCATGTTCTCCACGACCTGTTCGGGTCGCGAGGCGCCGGTGATGACGGTCGACACGTTCCGGTTGCTCGAGCACCAAGCCAACGCAAGCTGTGCCACCGTGCAGCCGAGTTCGGCCGCGACGTCGGCCAGCTTCGCAACCGCGGCGTTCTTCTGCGCATCGAGCAACCGGTCCTTGAGGAACGCGTAGTTCTGCAGAGTCGCCCGGCTGCCTTCCGGAACACCGGCGCGATACTTTCCGGTCAGCAGGCCGGACGCGAGCGGGCTCCACGTCGTGAGCCCCAGTCCGATGTCCTCGTAAAGGCGCGCGTACTCGACCTCGACCTGCTTGCGATTGAAGAGGTTGTACTCGGGCTGCTCCACGACCGGCTTGTGCAGATGGTGTTTCTCGGCGATGTCCCACGCGGCGCGGATGTCCGCAGCCGGCCACGACGAGGTACCCCAGTACAGCGCCTTGCCGCGCGAGATGATGTCGTGCATCGCCCAGACCGTCTCCTCGATCGGTGTGTCGGGATCGGCGCGATGGCAATACACGAGGTCGACGAAGTCGAGGTCGAAGCGCTTCAACGACGCGTCGATCGCGTGATGCAGGTACTTGCGGTTCAACGTGTTCTTCTCGTTCGGACCCTTCTCCAGTCCCCAGAAGAACTTGGTGGACACGAGATACTTCATCCGCGGCCACTTCAGTTCCTTGAGCACCTGACCCATGATGGTTTCGGACTGGCCGAGCGCGTAAACCTCGGCGTTGTCGAAGAAGTTGACACCGGCGTCGAAGGCCGCGGCCATGCACTCGCGCGCAAGCTTCGTGTCCATCTGGTTGCCGTAAGTCACCCACGACCCGAACGACAACGCGCTCACCTTCACACCCGAACGACCTAGACGGCGATATTCCATCGACTCACTGCTCCATTGATTGATGCGGTCAGGACGAACGCCGGTCCAGCACCGCCTGCGCGATGGTACCGATGTCCACGTATTCGAGTTCACCACCGACCGGCACCCCGCGCGCGAGTCGCGTGACGGTGAGGCCGCGTGTCTTGAGCATTTCGCCGATGGTATGCGCGGTCGCCTCGCCTTCGTTGGTGAAGTTGGTCGCGAGGATCACCTCACGCACGACGCCATCGGTCGCACGACGCAGCAGACGATCCAGATGGATGTCCTTCGGGCCGATCCCGTCGAGCGGCGAGAGCCGGCCCATCAACACGAAGTACAGGCCGCGATAGGTCAGCGTCTGTTCAATCATCAACTGGTCGCCGGGCGTCTCAACGACGCACAGCAGCGCCCGATCGCGACGGTCGGACGAGCAGACATCGCAGAGCTCGTGCTCGGTGAACGTGTTGCACATCGCGCAGTGACGGATCGCTTCGACCGCCTGGGTCAGCGCTCTGCCGAGTCGCGCGGCCCCGTCCCGGTCGTGCTGCAACAAGTGATACGCGATGCGCTGGGCCGACTTCGGCCCGACGCCTGGCAAGCGACGAAGGCCGTCGATCAGATCGTCGAGTCGGGAAGTTGTTCGAAGGAGAGGCTTCATGGGAGAGCCGCGGATTCTACGTGTTCCTTAACAACATCCACCCATCGGGAGCCCGTCTGTCCTGCAGCGGACGCGGCGATGGGTGGATCGCCCAACCTTACGAGCTTCCGTTTCCAGGCGTACCCGCGGCGAGACATCGGTGCCATGCCACCTGCAAAGGTCACGGATCGATCGACCTGCCTTGCAAGATGACGCCCAGGAAGGCCTCTCGTATGGGCAACTCGGGACCACGCTTCCATGTGTAGAAGGCTTCCGATGGCGGCAGGTCCTCGGCGATGGTCTTGAGGACAACGTTCGCCAATCCGGCGCGGGCCAGCGACGCCGGGACGATGGAAACGCCCATGCGCTGACCGACCAGCGAGACAACCGACAGCCAGTGACGAACTTCATGTCTTATGCGCGGCATGAAGCCGAGCCTGGCGCACGTCTCGACGATGCGCGCAAAGTAATCGGGCGACGCCTTCTGCGAAAAGAGGATGAATGGTTCGTGGCGCAGCTGGATCAGTGAGACGGCGCGTCGCCTGGTCAGCGGATGGTCGGCAGGCAAGCAGAACCTGAATCTTTCGCTGTCAATCTTCTCGGTCTGCAGCTCTGCGGGCACACGCCCGGTATGCACGAAACCGAGATCCAGTTCGCGGTGCACCACCGCGTCGATCTGTTCCTGCGAGTTCAACTCGGTGAGGGTGATCTCGATGCGTGGATGGGTGACCTGGAATTCGCGGAACCACTGGGGCAGACCGCGAAACAGCATGGAGCCCACAGAGCCGATACGCAGTCGACCCGCAGCACCTGCGCCGATGTCGCGAGCCAGCGCCCGCACATCTTCGGCTTGCGCCAGCAAAGCCTGCGCGGCGCTGCGGAATCCTTCCCCGGCCGCCGTCAGCCGAACACCCTTGCTGTCCCGTTCGAAGAGTCTTGCACCGACGGCTTCTTCCAGTTGTTGACTGTTCAACGAAAGCGGCGGCTGCGTCATGGCCAGCCGCTGGGCCGCGCGTCCGAAGTGCAACTCCTCGGACAGCACCAGGAAATACCGCAGATGTCTGCATTCCATCGCCATACAGAAATCATCTCAAGCGAGTCGACTTCTGAATTGGACGTGAATGGGAATGTCGCGTCACCCTGGAAAAAAATGAGAGGGACAGCAATGGAAAGCACCGCATCGACGACCAACGGGGAAACCCATCCGCGAGGTGTTCGAACGAACGCTGCGCCGAATCGTGGACCGCGCGGCCCGGCTCAATGACGACACGGTCTCTCGCGAACGCGGCGAGATGCATGCACGCCAGGTCGCCAGCTGCCTCTATCTGACCACTGCGGTGGCGATGGCCTGGGAGGCCAGTCGGACGAGGTCGGTGAAACGCATGCACCTTGCGCAGCTGGTGCTGATGTACCGACTCCTGCCACAGGATCCGCTGGCCGGCGACCTGGACGAACCTCCTTGGCTGATGGGATTGCTAGAACCCGAGACACAGCCAGCGCCGAGCGATGCGGATACCGGATCGGTCGATCTTCTGTAGCTCCCGGGAAAATCGACAGCGACTCCGGCGCCGTGGGGCGAAGGCACGGTTGCATCAAATGTCCAGTCAACTATCATGCGGGCCGCCTCCTACATTGCGGTCGCAATGACGCGGATCCCCTCCCGATCATCAGCGGGCAGCCGTACAGACACTCCTATGCAAACCCGGTCCAACAGCGACGAAGTCAAGCGCCGCCGCACCTTCGCGATCATCTCCCACCCCGACGCGGGCAAGACCACGCTGACCGAGAAGCTGTTGCTGTTCTCCGGCGCGATCCACATCGCCGGATCGGTCAAGGCGCGCAAGGCGAGCCGTCATGCAACCTCGGACTGGATGGAGATCGAGAAGCAACGCGGCATCTCGGTCGCGTCGTCGGTGATGCAGATGGAATATCGCGACTGCGTCATCAACCTGCTCGACACGCCAGGCCACCAGGACTTCTCGGAAGACACCTATCGCGTGCTGACCGCGGTCGATGCCGCGCTGATGGTGATCGACGCGGCCAACGGCGTCGAGGCGCAGACGCTGCGGCTGCTGGAAGTCTGCCGTGCCCGTGGCACGCCGATCATCACGTTCGTCAACAAGATGGACCGCGAGGTCCGCGAGCCGCTCGACCTGCTCGACGAGATCGAACGCGCGCTCGGCATGACGGCCGTGCCGTTCACGTGGCCGATCGGCATGGGCAAGAACTTCGGCGGCGTCTACGACATCGCGGCAGACAGCATGCGTGTCTTCAGCCCAGGAGCCGACAAGGCCGGCCAGGCCTTCGAGACGATCAAGGGACTCGACAACCCCGCCATCGACGAACGCTTCGACGGCGGCACCGGCTACGTGAAGAAGGCCCGCGACGAGATCGAGCTCGTCAGCTCCGCGTCGGAACCCTTCGACCGCGCGGCCTTTGTCGCCGCGCAGCAGACCCCGGTCTTCTTCGGTTCGGCGGTCAACAACTTCGGGGTTCAGGAAGTGCTCGACGCGGTGGTCGACCTCGCGCCGTCGCCGCTAGGGCGCAACGCGATCCAGCGTGCGGTCGCGGCCGACGAGGACAAGTTCGCCGGGGTGGTCTTCAAGATCCAGGCCAACATGGACCCGGCCCACCGCGATCGCATCGCGTTCGTGAGGGTCTGCTCGGGCCACTTCGAGCGCGGCATGAACCTCAAGGTGACGCGTTCGGGCAAGGCGATGAAGCCGAACAACGTCGTGACCTTCCTCTCGCAGCGCCGCGAGATCGCCGAGGACGCATATGCCGGCGACATCATCGGCATCCCCAACCACGGCACGCTGCAGCTTGGCGACACGCTGACCGAAGGCGAGCCGCTGCAGTTCACGGGACTACCCTTCTTCGCGCCAGAGATGTTCCAGGCCGTCGAGATCGCCGATCCGCTGCGCGCAAAGCAGCTCAAGCACGGGCTGGCCCAGCTCGGCGAGGAAGGCGCGATCCAGGTCTTCCGTCCACATCTAGGCGGGTCGTTGCTGCTCGGTGCGGTCGGTCAACTCCAGTTCGAGGTCGTGCTGCATCGACTCGAACACGAGTATGGCGTGAGGGCTCGGCTGATCGGCACCAAGCAGCGGTTGGCGCGCTGGGTCACCGCCGAGGGATCGGCGGAAGGCGAACGCGAACTCAAGCACTTCATCGATTTCTATGCGGCACGCATCGCGTACGACGCCGTCGATGCGCCGACCTACATGGCGTCGCATGCGTCCGAGTTGCGCGTCGCGCAGGACGAGTGGCCAAAGATCAAGTTCCACGCGCTGCGCGAGCACGCCGGGTTGGTGTTCCAGTCCGGACTCGCGGCCTGACGCGGCCGCGCGGGTCGCCGATCTACACGGCGATGCGTTCCGGCGCTTCGGCCATCAACACGATCAGCTCCTTGTTGAAGGCTGGCAGATCGTCGGGCTTGCGGCTGCTGACCCAGTTGCCGTCGCGCACGACTTCCTGATCGACCCACTTCGCCCCCGCGTTGCGCAGGTCGTCGTGCAACGACGGCCAGCTTGTCAGCGTCCGGCCCTCGACCACGCCGGCCGAGATCAGCAACCACGCGCCGTGGCAGATCACGCCGATCGGCTTGCCGGCGGCCTGGATCGCCTTGACGAACGACTGCGCCTTCTTGTCGAGCCGGATCGCATCGGCGTTCACCACGCCGCCCGGCAGCATCAGGCCGTCGTATTCGAGGGCATCGACGACGTCCAGGACGCGATCGATCTTGAAGGCATCGGCCTTCTGGTCGTGGTTCATGCCCTGCACCGTGCCCGCCTTATTCGAGACGATGTCGACCTGCGCACCTGCGGCCTCAAGAGCCTGCTTGGGAGAGGTCAGTTCAGCCTGCTCGAAGCCGTCGGTGACGATGAATGCGATCTTCCTGCCTTGAAGGGTTGCTGCCATGTGAATCTCCTGCCTAACGATGGATGGGCAGGTCTTGAGCCCTCACCGGCGCCAAAGTTCTGCACGGCGAGACGCGGGGTCGAAGGATCAGGCTTCTTCTGACGCGCAGCTTCATCGAGGTCTAGAAAGGCAGCTTCATCCCCGGTGGCAACGGCATGCCGGCCGTCACCGCGGCCATCTTCTCGCTGGACGTCGCCTCGGCCTTGCGCACCGCATCGTTGAAGGCGGCGGCTACAAGGTCCTCGAGCATGTCCTTGTCCTCACCGAACAGCGACGGGTCGATCACGACGCGCTTGACGTCGTTCTTGCAGGTCATCGTGACCTTGACGAGGCCGGCGCCCGACTGGCCTTCGACCTCAATGGTCGCGAGCGAGTCCTGCACCTTCTTCACGTTGTCCTGCATCTGCTGAACCTGCTTCATCATTCCTGCGAGTTGGTTCTTCATCATGGCAATGCTCCGACTTCTTCAGAGGGGATTTATTGGAGGGTCAAACAGGCTTCACCGACCCGGGTACGACGCGGGCGCCGCCGAAGTCGCGGACCACGGCCTGCACGAAAGGATCGGCGTCGATGATCGCCTGCGCGTCGGCCTGACGCGCGGCGCGCTCGTCGCTGCGCACGGCGGCGACGGTGGTGCCCCTGACGGTGCCGACCTCGATGTTCACACCGATCGGCCGACCGAAGCTCTGCGCGAGCGCGAGCTTGAGCTTGTCTAGCGTGACCGCGCTGGCGAGCGACTTGAACGGCACGCGCAACGTGATCGAGCGGTCGTCGTGCGCGACGAGTTCGGATTGCTGCGCGAGCTGTGACGTCAGTCCGGACAGCTTTAGCCGACTGACCAACGAAACCCAGTCGTCGATGACGAGCAGCTTCGCAACGGGGGCGTCGACCGCGGCCAGAACGGCTGGCGCCGCGACAGGTGCAGAGGCCGCGGGCGGTACCGACGGCTTTGCGACCGGCGGCGGGGCAGCGACCACGGCCTTCGGGACGACGGTCGCCGTCGGTACGCGCGCCGGCGCGGGACGCAGCGCGCCGGCGCCCTCGTCGATGCGGAATGCCAGCATGCGCAACAACGTCATCGAGAAGCCGGTGACTTCGTCGGGCGCGAGCGAAAGATCGCGACGGCCATGCGCGGCGATCTGATAGTAGAGCTGCACGTCCTCGGGCGACAGGCGACCGGCCAGCACGCGGAGGTGCGCGTCGTCGGCCTCGACGACATCCTCGGTCGAGGCCGACGGAATCATCTGGATCGTCGCGATCCGATGCAGCAGGCCGCCGATTTCCTGCAGGGCGTTCCCGAACGACAGGCTGCGCGAGGCGATCTCGTCAACCACAGACATCAATGCGGAACCATCCGAATCCGCGAGGGCATCGAGCACCCGCAGCAAATAGGTCTGGTCGAGCGCGCCGAGCATGTTGCGCACGGCAGCCTCCGCCACCTGCCCTGCGCCGTACGCGATCGCCTGGTCGGTCAGCGACAACGCATCGCGCATCGATCCGGCCGCGGCGCGGGCGAGCAACTGCAACGCACCGCGTTCGAAGCCGATGCCTTCCTGCTCGAGCACGTGCGCCAGATGACCGACGATGTTGGGCACCGGCATCTGCTTGAGATTGAACTGCAGGCAACGCGACAGCACCGTCACCGGAATCTTCTGCGGATCGGTGGTGGCCAGGATGAACTTGACGTGCTCGGGGGGCTCCTCGAGCGTCTTCAGCATCGCGTTGAAGGCATGGCTCGTGAGCATGTGCACTTCGTCGATCATGTAGACCTTGAAGCGCGCATTGGCCGGCGCGTAGATCGCCTGCTCAAGCAACTGCGCCATCTCGTCGACGCCGCGATTTGAGGCCGCGTCGATCTCGATGTAGTCGACGAAGCGGCCGGCATCGATCTCGGTACAGGGGCGGCAGACGCCGCATGGCTTCGACGTGATGCCGCCGTTGCCGTCGGACCCAATGCAGTTGAGGCACTTCGCGAGGATGCGCGACAGCGTCGTCTTGCCGACGCCTCGCGTGCCGGTGAACAGCCACGCGTGGTGCAGGCGCTTCTCGTCGAGCGCGTGCCTCAAGGCGCGAACCACGTGCTCCTGCCCGACGAGCGTCTCGAAGTTACGAGGCCGCCATTTGCGAGCGAGGACTTGATAGGACATGGGCGTCAGGCGAAGGCCGTGCGATCCGAAGGTTTTAGCTCAACACCGCGTTGCATCCGAAGCACCGTATGCCGGGCGCGTTTCGGGCAGAGAGGCATGCAGACGGCAAGGCGCCGCGACGCCACGGTGGACGGCGTTAACATATTTGGAAGGCGAGCCGGGTCCTCGGCACTTACGGGTAGTGACTGTGGCTGCTTCGTTCCCGACCTGACCAGATTTGCCACGCCGCAATGCGAGGGGGCCCGCCACCGCAGATTCTATCAGGGGTCGCGAACGGCAAGTCGGCGACGCAGGTGTGGGGCGCACACCGGGCCACGACCCTCTTGAACTCGGTGTTTATGCCATTATCTACATCAGATCGCGCCGAAGTCATCGGCGTTGTGAACCGGTTGCAATGCAGGTTGCCACCGACGAGTCGCCCTTTCGATTCCATCCCACCGAGGCTTTCATGAGTGAATCCATCAAGACCGTTTCGGACGCATCGTTCGAAGCGGATGTATTGAAGTCGAGCGGTCCCGTACTGGTCGACTACTGGGCCGAGTGGTGCGGTCCGTGCAAGATGGTCGCCCCCATCCTAGATGAAGTTTCGAAGGACTACGCCGGCAAGCTGACCATTGCCAAGCTCAACGTCGACGAGAACCAGGCGGTGCCGGCCAAGTACGGCATTCGCGGCATTCCGACCCTGATGTTGTTCAAGGACGGCGCGATCGTCGGCACCAAGGTCGGCGCGTTGTCCAAGTCGCAACTCACGCAATTCATCGACAGCAACCTTTAGCCTTCCCGCGCCTTCCGGCGCGGCATGGCTGATGCGTCGATGCAACACCCGCGGCGACTCCCGACAGGAAGTCGGCCGCAGTTCTTGTAAAACGGTCTGGACGGGTCGCACAATCCGTCGGTAATCCCACCGGTCATTCGGTGATGGGCCGCAAATCGCGACCCGAATGCGCAGCCCGCAATTCCGGGCGCGCCCCAAGGCTTTCGCGCAGCACCGTTCCAGGTGTACCGCGCCTCCTCGAAAAGTTCGCAACATCCCCCCGCCCGAGCCGGGCCCGCACATCGCTGCAATCCCTCCGCGTCGCCTCGCCCTCCGGCAAATCCTCCGTCACCGCCCGCCCCTTCCCTCCAGGGAAAGCCACATGCACCTTTCAGAACTCAAAGCCCAGCACGTCTCAGCCCTCCTCGAGATGGCGAACACGCTGGAAATCGAAAACGCCAACCGGATGCGCAAACAGGAGCTGATGTTCGCAATCCTCAAGAAGCGTGCGCGGACCGGCGAACAGATCTTTGGTGACGGTTGCCTCGAGGTGCTGCCCGACGGCTTCGGCTTCCTGCGATCGCCAGAGGCCAGCTACATGGCCTCGCCGGACGACATCTACATCAGCCCGTCGCAGATTCGCCGCTTCAACCTGCACACCGGCGACTCGATCGAAGGCGAAGTCAGGACGCCGAAGGACGGCGAACGCTACTTCGCGCTGGTGAAGGTGGACAAGGTCAACGACTTCCCGCCCGAGGCGTCGAAGCACAAGATCATGTTCGAGAACCTGACGCCGCTCTTTCCGGACGAGCCGCTGGTGCTCGAGCGCGAGATGAAGGGTGACGAGAACATCACCGGCCGCGTGATCGACATGCTGGCGCCGATCGGCAAGGGCCAGCGCGGCCTTCTGGTGGCGTCGCCCAAAAGCGGTAAGACGGTGATGATGCAGCAGATCGCCCATGCGATCGCCGCCAACTATCCGGACATCGTGCTGCTCGTCCTGCTGATCGACGAGCGTCCGGAAGAAGTGACCGAGATGCAGCGTTCGGTGCGCGGCGAGGTCGTCGCATCCACCTTCGACGAGCCGGCCACGCGCCATGTGCAGGTCGCCGAGATGGTCATCGAGAAGGCCAAGCGCCTGGTCGAGATGAAGAAGGACGTCGTCATCCTGCTCGACTCGATCACGCGCCTCGGCCGCGCCTACAACACCGTGATCCCGGCGTCGGGCAAGGTGCTGACCGGCGGTGTCGACGCCAACGCTCTGCAACGCCCGAAGCGCTTCTTCGGCGCCGCGCGCAACGTCGAGGAAGGCGGTTCGCTGACCATCATCGCGACCGCGCTGATCGAGACCGGCAGCCGCATGGACGACGTGATCTACGAAGAGTTCAAGGGAACCGGCAACATGGAAGTGCATCTTGAGCGTCGCCTCGCCGAGAAGCGCGTCTACCCGGCGATGAACCTGAACAAGTCCGGCACGCGCAAGGAAGAGAAGCTGATCAAGCAGGAGTTGCTGCAGAAGATCTGGGTCCTTCGCAAGCTGCTTTACAGCATGGACGAGATCGAGGCGATGGAATTCATGCTCGACAAAATGAAGCAAACGAAGAACAACAACGAGTTCTTCGACCTGATGCGGCGCGGCAGCTAGCGCCCGGCAACGGTGTTGGTGCAAAGCCTCGTGGCGTCTGGCATAATCGCGAGCTTCGCTTTTTCGACCTACCCTTTTTCACCGTGCAAGTAGTGCGTCGCGTTCGTGGCGAGCCGGCTACCGACAAATCGAGACCCTCATGAAAAAAGACATCCATCCCGCATACCGCGACGTCGCGTTCGTCGATCTCTCGAACGACTTCAAGTTCATCACCCGTTCCACCGTCAACGCCCGCGAGAAGATCACGATCGACGGCACCGAGTACCCGCTCGTCAAGATCGAAGTGTCGTCTGAGTCGCACCCGTTCTACACGGGCAAGCACAAGGTCATGGATACCGCCGGCCGCATTGACAAGTTCCGCCAGAAGTTCGGCAACCGCGCAGGCAAGGCTGCGGCCTGATCCGCGCGAGCGCAGCGGCCGTCACGAGGATCGCCTTGGTCGAACTCGCGGCGTCCCCAGGAAAGGCAGCCCAGGCTGCCTTTTTTATTGGCCGCGAACGATGCTTGCAACCGCGTGTCATCGCGGTCGCGAGCTCGGTTCGACCTGCCGCATGATCGCGGCTTGAATACGATGTCCAAGGTTTCCTCACTGCGCACGACTCCGCGCTCGCCGGCGCGCCTTACGGTTTCGGAGACGTTGAAGCTGCCGCGCTGGGCCCTGGTGGCCCTGTGCCTGCTGTACATCCTGCCCGGCCTGATCGGCCGCGATCCGTGGAAGAGCGAGGACGCCTCCGCGTTCGGCGCGATGTGGACGATGGCATCCGGCGCGGGCTACGGTGGCTACGTCGACTGGTTGCTGCCCAATGTCGCCGGCGCGCCGGTGCTCGAGTCCGGTCCGTTGATGTACTGGGTCGGCGCGCTGTGCATCAAACTGCTCGGCCCGCTGCTGGGCGACGCCCTCGCCGCGCGGATGGCGACGGTGCTGTTCTTCTTCGTCGCCGTGACCGGCATCTGGTACGCGACCTACCTGATCGGCCGACGTGCCGCCGCGCAGCCCGCCGCGCTTGCGTTCGGCGGACAGCCCGATCCGCGCGACTACGGCCGCGTCCTCGCCGACGGTGCGCTACTGATCCTGCTCGCCACGGTCGGCCTGCTGATCCGCGCGCACGAGAGTTCGTCCGACGTCGCAATGCTGGCGATGCTGGCGGTCGCGCTCTACGGCATGGCCCGCAGCCTCGAACTGCCACGCAACGGCATGGTCTGGCTCGCGGTCGCGCTGGTCGGACTCGTGCTGTCCCGCGGCCCCGCGCCCGCCCTCGCGCTTGCGCTTCTGTGGATCGCGTTGATCACCTTCAACGCCGACTTCAAGGTCGCGCGCTCCGCGGGCCTCGTCGTGCTGCTGCCGCTGACACTAGCCGGCCTGGCAATCTGGCCGCTGCTGACGTGGATCGCGGTACCGGATGCGGGCACGCACATCGGCATGCGGCTCACCGACTGGTCGCATTACTTCGACGGCATTGACAGCCAGGCGGCCGCCAAGTACGTGCGCACCCTCCCGTGGTCGACGTGGATCGCATGGCCGCTGGCCGCCTGGGGCGTGTGGAGCTGGCGCGATCGGCTCGGCGATGCCCACCTTGCGCTGCCGGCCGGCTTTGTCCTCGCGATGCTGGGGGTCCTGTGCTCGACCTCCGACACTTCCGACGGTCAGTTGCTGCTGGTTTTACCCGGCCTCGTGATGCTGGCGGCGGTGGGCCTGCCGACCTTAAGACGCGGCGGCGCCAACGCCTTCGACTGGTTCAGCCTGCTGGTCTACTCAATCGCAGCGATCTTCATCTGGTTCGCGTGGTTCGCGAAGATGACCGGTGCACCCGCCGGCTTCGCGCGCAGCATCTCGCGGCTGACACCCGGCGCGGTCTACGAATTCCGGCCGATCGTCTTCGCGCTCGCGGTGGCCGCGACGATCGCCTGGCTCGCCATCGTCCGCTGGCGCATCGTGTCGCATCCGAAGGTGTTGTGGCGCAGCGTCGTGCTGGCGTCGGCCGGCCTGACCCTCGCATGGACGCTCACGTCGACGCTGTTCATGCACACCATCAACTACAGCAGAACCTACCGCGACGTGGCGGGCGAACTGACCGCTGCGCTGGTCGCCGCGCAGCAGGCGGCGGACGTCGCCGGCCGGCCGCGTGTCGGCTCGCGCAAGCCCGCGCCCGTCGACCCGGTCCATGCGTCCGCCCCCGGGGGCTCGTGCGTCGCGACCGACGGCCTCGGCCTCGCGCAGCGCGCCTCGTTCGCGTGGTTCGGCGGCATCCACTTCTCGCACGTGGACTATCGCGGCAGCAACGTCGACGAGTGCGACTACCTGGTGCGCGAGGACCTGACCCGTGCGCCGCGCGACGAAGCGCTGCCGCCGGGCCGCTGGAAACTGCTGTGGGAAGGCCGGCGCGCGGCCGATCGCGACGAGCGTTTCCGTCTCTTCCGCAAGACCGGATCGACGACCACGCGCGGTGCGAGCGACGCCATCGGACGCCCCGAGGGACGCGATCCCCCAATCATCGGACCCGACGAGACGCCGGCCGCGCAGCCCGCCGAAACCACCAAGAAAGTGCCGTGAGGCGGGCCATGAATCGGGCCATCGCCCGATGACGGCCCCGAAGGGCAGCGCATTGGTCCGACGGATCGCGAGCCTGGCCTGGCCGGTCCTGATCGGGCAGTGGGCATCGATCGCATTCGGCGTGGCCGACACGATCATGGTCGGTCACTCGTCGTCGCAGGACCTGGCCGCGATGGCACTCGGCTCGAGCATCTATGCCAGCGTCTTCGTCGGCCTGATGGGCGTCGTGCTCGCCCTCACGCCGATCATCGCGCAGCACTACGGCGGCCAGCGGCACGAGGCGATCGGCAAGACCTACATGCAGGGTCTGTGGCTGTGCCTCTGGCTCACGCTGGTGGGCGACGTCGCAATGGGCTTTCCGGACGTCTGGCTCGTGATGAGCAAGGTTGATCCGGGCGCGACGACGCGCGTCGGCGACTACCTCCATGCGCTGATGTTCGCGCTGCCGGCCGCGCTGGTGTTCCGCACCGTGTACGCGCTCAACGTGGCCGTGTCACGACCCAAGGTGACGATGGCGATCAACCTGATCGGCCTCGCGATCAAGATCCCGCTCAACTACGTGCTGGTCTACGGAAAGTTCGGGCTGCCCGCGCTCGGCGCCGCAGGCTGCGGCTATGCGACGGCGATCGTGATGTGGCTGTCGTGCGGCATCGCGTTGCTCGCCTTGTCCCGCGATCCTTTCTATCGCAATTTCAGGATCGGCTTCGACTGGCCACGCTGGACCCGCCAGCGCGAGCTGCTGCGACTCGGCATCCCCACCGGCCTTTCGTACATCGTCGAGGTCACGTCCTTCACGTTCATGACGCTGCTCGTGGCCGGACTCGGCACGACGATCACCGGCGGCCACCAGATCGTCGCGAACCTCGCGGCGCTCTGCTACATGCTGCCGCTGTCGCTGTCGGTCGCGACCTCCTCCCTCGTCGCGCAATCGATTGGCTCGAACGACCTGGCCGGTGCGAAGCGCATCACGCGCGCCGGACTGCGCGTAGCGCTGGTCGTCGCGCTCGTCACGTCGAGCAGCCTGTGGTTCGGCCGTAGCGCCGTGATCTCGATCTACACCGACGACGAGGCCGTCAGGCACATCGCGTTGTCACTGATCGGCTTCGTCGCCATCTTCCATTGCTTCGACGCGATCCAGGGCATGTGCGGCTTTATCCTGCGGGCCTACAAGCACGCTGTCGCGCCGATGCTGATCTACACGGTGTCGTTATGGGGGGTGGGCCTGTTCGGCGGCTGGTGGATCGCCTTCCACCCCGTGTTCAACGCAGCACCGCTGGGCGCCAAGGGCCTGTGGAGCGCAGCGACCTTCAGCCTCGGACTCGCGGCCTTCGTGCTGCTGTTCTGGATGCTGCGCGTCTCGCGGCGCCAGCGATCGGCGAGCGCGTGACATCGTTCGTTCAGAGCTTCAGGAAGTGCTCGCGGTAATGCTTCAGCTCGTCGATCGATTCGTGGATGTCCGCGAGCGCCTCGTGCTTCTGATGCTTCTTGAACGACGCCGCCACCTCGGGCCGCCAGCGCTTGCACAGTTCCTTCAGCGTGCTGACGTCGAGGTTGCGATAGTGGAAGAAGGCCTCGAGCTTCGGCATCGCGCGCGCCATGAAGCGACGGTCCTGGCAGATCGAGTTGCCGCACATCGGCGCCTTGCCGCGCGACACGTGGGCCTTCAGGAAGTCGATCAGCGCAGTCTCGACGTCCGACTCGGTCAGCGTCGACGCGCGCACTCTTTCGGTCAGACCCGAGCGACCATGGGTCGCCGTGTTCCAGCCGTCCATGCCCGCGAGCACGGCGTCGGCCTGATGGATCGCGTAGACCGGCGCCTCGGCGATCACGTTGAGTTGCGCATCGGTGATCACGACCGCGACTTCGATGACGCGATCGGTGTCGGGCTCGAGGCCGGTCATCTCCATGTCGACCCAGATCAGTGGCGTCGGGTCCGGCTTGACCGCGGCGGCAACGGCAGAAGGCTTGTCGTCTTGTGACATAATTTTTACTAGTGTGGGTGGGGTTCCGGTCGATCAGGACCACGATTCGGCGGACGCTTGCCGTAGCGGCCGGCAGTCCCATCTGACGATGGTGTCAGACCCGGCGCCGTTGCAAATCAAGGTCGCCGTAGCGTTCAGAACCGGATCGGATGTTCTCACATGTTCACCAGCATCTTCGTCGTCGCCCTCGTCCTGACCACGGTTGGTAAGCTCTGGCTTTCGTCGCGGCAGATCGCGCATGTCGCTGCCCATCGCGCCACCGTTCCGGCCCGCTTCGCCGAGCGCGTTTCACCGGCCGCGCACGAGAAAGCGGCGGACTACACGATCGCGCGAACCCGCCTGGCCATGCTCGGGACGGCCCTCGCCACAGCGATGCTGGTGGCACTGACGCTGCTCGGCGGGCTGCAGGCAATCGACGACTGGCTCGAACCCGCCTTGCGCGGCAGCGCGCTGCTGTGGCGCGAGCTCGCGCTGGTCGGCGTGGTGTCGGTGATCTTCGGAATCATCGACCTGCCCATCGCGCTCTATCGTCAGTTCGGGCTCGAAGCGCGCTTCGGCTTCAATCGCATGACGCTGCGTCTGTTCTTCGTCGACCTCGCGAAAGGGGTCATCCTCGGCGTCGCAATCGGCGCGCCGCTGCTCTCGTTGGTGCTGTCGTTGATGAGCGCTGCCGGCAATCTCTGGTGGGTCTACGCGTGGCTGGTGTGGATCGCGTTCAACCTCCTGCTGCTGTGGCTTTACCCCACCGTCATCGCACCGCTCTTCAACAAGTTCGAACCGCTGACGGACGACGGTCTCAAGACGCGCATCGAACGTCTGCTATCGCGTTGCGGCTTCGCGTCCAAGGGCGTGTTCGTGATGGACGGCAGCAAGCGCTCGGCCCATGGCAATGCCTATTTCACGGGCTTCGGCGCGGCCAAGCGCATCGTGTTCTTCGACACGCTGATCAGCCGTCTGAGCGGTGACGAGATCGAGGCCGTGCTTGCGCACGAACTCGGCCACTTCGCCCGCAAGCACATCGTCAAGCGCATCGCCTGGTCGTTCGCGATCAGCCTCGCTGCAGTTGCGCTGCTCGGTTGGCTCGCCCAGCAACCGTGGTTCTACCTGGGCCTCGGGACCGACCCCACGATCGGCATGCGCAACGTCTTCGCGCTGCTGCTGTTCTTCCACGTGCTGCCGGTCTTCACGTTTCCGCTGTCGCCACTGTCGAGCCTCGCCTCGCGACGTCACGAGTTCGAAGCCGATGCCTACGCCGCCGCCAACTCGGACGCCGGCGACCTGATCCGCGCGCTCGTGAAGCTGTACGAGGACAATGCGTCCACGCTCACGCCCGATCCGCTGCACTCGGCTTTCTACGATTCGCATCCGCCGGCCGCGCTGCGCATCGGACGGCTTGAGATCCTGTCGCAACGGCCGCGCAGCAACCCGCTGATACCGCAACCCGCCACCTGAAGAAACCTCATGACCATCAAGACCTTCGCCGAACTGTTCGCCTCGCATTGCCGCCCTCTCGAAGGTGGCAAGGCCATGAGCGACGACGCGGTGCGTTCGCAACTCAAGGAACTGCCGGCGTGGTCCACCGATGGCAAGCGTATCAGCCGCGGCTATGCCTTCGCCGACTACTGGGAGACGATCGCCTTCGTCAACGCGATCGCCTACGCGGTCCATCGCGAAGACCATCACCCCGAGCTGGTAGTGGGCTACAACAAGGTCGACGTGCGCTTCGATACGCACTCGGTCGGTGGCATCTCCGAGAACGACTTCATCTGTGCGGCCAAGTGCGACGCGATCTACACGGATCGTCCCAAGGCACGGTCCACTTGAGCCAGCGCGGACGGATCGTCGCAGCGCACGGACGACACTACGTCGTCATCACCGAGGCCCGGGAACGCCTGGTCTGCTTCACCCGCGGCAAGAAGAGCGAAGCGGCCTGCGGCGACCTCGTCGAAGTCGATGCCACGGGTTCCGGCCAGGGCATCCTGCTGAGCATCGAGAAGCGCCGCAACCTGCTGTCGCGATCGAACGGATTCCGCACCAAGCTGCTGGCGGCCAACCTCGACCAGATCGCGATCGTGGTGGCGACCTCGCCGCCCTTCTCCGAGGAACTGCTCGGCCGCACGCTGCTCGCCGCCGCCAGCATCGAGGTGCCCGCGCGCATCCTGCTCAACAAGATGGACCTCGTTGAGAAGGTCGAGGCCGCGCGCGAGACGCTGCGTCTCTACGCGGCGCTCGGCTATCCGGTCGACGAGATCTCGATCAAGACCAACGCGGACGACGTCAGCAGCCGCGTGGCGCCGAACTTCGAACGTCTGACGACGCTGCTGGTCGGGCAATCGGGGATGGGCAAGTCGTCGTTGCTGAACATCCTCGTGCCGGACGCGCACGCCGCGACGCGCGAGATCTCCGAAGCCTTGCAGACCGGCAAGCACACCACCACTGACGCGCGGCTGTATCTGCTCTCCACGACCGGCGACGTGACGCAGGGCGCGCTGATCGATACCCCGGGCTTCCAAGAGTTCGGCCTCGCGCACCTGACGCCGGGAACGGTCGAGCGCGGCTTTCCGGAGCTGCGCTCTTTCCTGGGCCAGTGCCGCTTCGTCAACTGCGCGCACCTGCACGAGCCCGGATGCGCCGTGCTCGCGGCGCGCGACCGCGGCGACATCACGCCGCGCCGCTACGACCTCTTCGCCAAGCTGACGCGCGAGAGCAGCACCTTTCGCGATCGCTGAGTCCGACTTTGAAGCTCGTCACCCACGCCGACAACCTGCTGATCGCGACGCTCTGGCAGCAGATGCTCGAGGCGGCCGGGATCCCCTGCGAGATCCGCAACCGCTACATCGGTGCCGCGGTCGGTGAGCTGCCGACCGACCAGGTCGCGCCACAGGTCTGGGTCCGCGACGATCGCGACGTGCCGCGCGCGACGATCCTACTCGACGAATTCCGCTCACCCCGCTCGTCGGCCTCGTGGTGCTGCTTCCAGTGCGGCGAACTGGTGGAGGGGCAGTTCTTCCAGTGCTGGAACTGCGAGGCGACGCGACCCGACGCCTGACGTCACTTCCGGGTCGCGGGCTCGTGCTTGAGGATCTTGGACACCGACATCCCGGGCGGGAAGATGGCCCACTACGGATCGAATCCCGGCGCCAGTTGCCTGAACGAGTCGGTCGCGATAACCGCATCGAACGCGCCGTCGTCGTCGCCATACATCTTCGCGAGCGCGGGCCATTCGTCAGCCTCGAAGCCGCCGAAGCTTTCGATCGACATATTTGAGTCGTGCGCGACCATCAGCTTGCTGCTCGCCGGAAGGGGCGGGAGGCGCGCGACCTGATGCCGATAGGTCTCGTGATGGTCCGCATACCAGCGGATGTGGCCGTCCACCATGGTGCCCGCGGGGAAGCCGTAGGCGCCCATGCGCCGGACGTCCCAGCCTCCCTGCGGACCGAGGCGCTTCTCGAACTTGAAGCCGAACCGCATCACGGCTTCGAGATCGGCCTTGCCTTTCGCGCTCAACGGCAACTCCAGCGTGTGGAGATACGCCCACATCTGGACCATGAACGCCTTCATCCATCCCGTCGTGACGACCGATCCGTCGGGCGCGACGCCGTAGGTCGGGTCGGAGCAGAAGAGGCCGAGCACGTTCTTCGCGCCGTCCTTCAGATAGGGCGAATAGAGCAGCGTCGATTCGTCGAACGTGCCGTCGATGAAGCGTTCCTTGTAGATCCGCGCATTGACCTCGATCGAGGCGAGGATGGCCGGGTAGCTCGGGTTGTCCTTCGGCAGCACCGACAGCAGCTGGCCGCGTGCGACGAGCACCCATGCCGCCGCGCGCGTCTGGTAACCCGAGTCGGTGCGGATCAGCAACAGCGGCCCGAGCCGGCCGGTGTCGGTTCCGAAGAGGTAATTCCAGGAATCCCACAGCAGCATCTCGTCGAGGTATTAGGGCTCGCCGGTCAGCAGGTAGGCGACGAATAGCGGATGGGGTGAATGGGCCTGATCAGGCTGGAATACGTTCTGTCTCGAGTTGGCGATCATGTCGCGACGATCCGACGAGGTCACTGACGCGTAGGGGTGGTCCGTGTAGACCAGGGGCCGCCCGGTTTTCTCGTCGCGATAGTGGACCGGCCACGTGAAGAAGGCGTCGGCCTCGGCGAGCGTGTTGAGCACGGCGCAACGATCGCCCGAGGCGAGTGCGCGGGCCGCATGGGCGGGCACGACGCCGATGTTCGGGTTGGCGCCGCCGGTGGCCATGTAGGCCGGCACCGTCCCGATCGAGTTGTACCCGCCGGCAACGACGGCGACCTTCTTCGGGAAGCTGGTGGGCAGAGCGGCGAGGACGCTCTCCGGGATGTCGACGCCAATGTCGAGGTGCGCGCGACGTCTGACCTCGTCGGTCATCTGCGGTACCACGGGCGGCGACCCGGACGCGCGATACGGCCCGTGCTTCCAGCGCCCGTACGGCAGCAAGGTCATCTCGCCGTCGAACACGACCTTGCCGTCCACCGCGATGCGGTAATGCCACGAGCGATCGATCGCCTACGGCCCATGCAGCAATCCGTTCTCAAAGACCACCGTCGTACCGTACGTCGTGCGATACACGCGGACGGACACGTTGGGCTTCTCGATGACGAGCACGTCGTCGTTACCCGCCGCCTTGCCGAAGTCGCTGGTGATCTCGATGCGGGACGGTGCGCCGGCTGTTGAATTCGCGACCTCCGCCGCCAACGCGGTCGACAGGGAGCTCGCCAGAAAGAAGAGCGACAGCACTCGATATGCAGGGAGCATCAGCGACTCACCAGGAGAACGAGAAGGCGTTGAAGGAACGAGTTGCACGCGTGCATCGACCCCGATAGGACGAGCCACCGAGCCATCGTAAGATCCGAAATTTGCGGGTCACGCGCATGCCATGGGGCGGAGACATCGATGAAAGACGGACGCTACGATTTTCACTTCGTTGCATTGACCCACGACCATCAGGGGCAGGTCAGCTTGCGGGGAAACCTGGTCGAGGGGGGCGACGCGATCCATGCCGTGCGTGGCCAGTTGTCGAGGGCGGGAGCAAACCTCCTCGCGTCCTTCGAGGTCTTCTGGAAGACGCCCACGAACCCGTGGCGATCGCAACCGGCCGACGGCTACACGATCAAGATGTTTGGGACCGGCACGCACACCACCTTCAACGTGATCGGCCTTGGGCCGCTCGGACTGATCGTCGAGTTTCACGGAACCTGGCGGGAGCCACTGCAGGAGAAGCGTCCCAGCGACGGGTCGGTGGACAAACGCCCGTCGTCGGAGGGGCACGAGCGGTAGTGTCGGAGCCACGACAAACCAGCGCCCGCAGTCGGAAAACACTGGCGTCCCCAGCGGGATTCGAACCCGCGTACCTACCGTGAAAGGGTAGTGTCCTAGGCCTCTAGACGATGGGGACTTCGGCAAAACGCATGCGGCCTTTTGGTTGCCGCATCTTCGAGTGGTGGAGGTAAGCGGGATCGAACCGCTGACCTCTTGCATGCCATGCAAGCGCTCTCCCAGCTGAGCTATACCCCCGCACGAAGGGCGCGATTATATGCGAATTGGCGCGTCTGGCAAAAATCGGGGCGCGACACTGTTGCATGCATCGCATCGACCACGCCGAACTCTCACGCGACCACGCCACGAACGCCCTTTTTCACGGCCTCGATCACGCGGTCACGACCGAACAGTTCGAGCGTCGCGTCAGCCGACGGCGTCTCCTTCTGCCCCGCGACCAGCACCCGCAACGGCATGGCGATCTGCGGCATCTTCAGGCCGTGTTCGACGAGCACGGCCTTGAGCAGTGCCGAGATTGACGCGCGATCCCAGGTCGTCGCGGCGGCCTGCTTCACGAACGATTCGAGTGCGGGCACGATCGCCGGCGTCACCGTAGCGGCCTTCAGGTCGGCATCGATCACCACGTCGCGATAGAACAGCATCGCGGCATCGGCGAGCTGGACCAGCGTGTCGCAGCGGTCCTTCATCAGCGCGACGACCGCCGTCAGGTGCGCGAGCCCGGCCTTGCCGCCACGCGCCTCGACCAGCGGCAGCACCAGCGTCGCGAGGCGCTCGTTGTCCGCGGCCTTGATGTAGTGGTTGTTGACCCAGGCCAGCTTCTTCGGGTCCCAGTGCGCAGCGCTCTTGACCAAGTGTGCGGTATCGAACCATTCGACGAGCTGCGCACGCGAGAAAAGCTCTTCGTCGCCATGACTCCAGCCGAGCCGCGCGAGGTAGTTGATCATCGCTTCAGGCAGGTAGCCATCCTCGCGGTAGGCGAGCACGCTGACGGCGCCGCGCCGCTTCGACAGTTTCAGGCCGTCGTCGCCGAGGATGACCGGCACGTGGCCGAAGCGCGGCAACGGCGCGCCGAGCGCGTTGCAGATGTTGATCTGCCACGGCGTGTTGTTGACGTGCTCGTCGCCGCGGAAGACCTGCGAGATGCGCATGTCCCAGTCGTCCACGACGACGCAGAAGTTGTAGGTCGGCACGCCGTCGGGACGCACGATGATGAGGTCGTCGATCTCGTGGTTGGAGATCGTGATCGGTCCCTTGACGAGGTCGTCCCACGTCACTTCGCCGTCGACCGGATTGCGGAAGCGGATCACTGGCGCCACGCCTTCGGGGATGGCCGGAAGGATCTTGCCCGCCTCGGGTCGCCAAGTACGGTCGTAGTGCGGCTTCTCGCCGCGGGCGCGTTGCGCCTCGCGCGTGCTCTCGAGCTCTTCGGGCGTGCAGTAGCAGCGGTACGCAGTGCCTTTGGCCAACATGCCGTCGACCACTTCGCGGTAGCGATCGAGCCGCTGCATCTGGAAGAACGGACCCTCGTCGGCATCGAGACCGAGCCACGCCAGTCCGTCGATGATCGCGGCCACGGCCTCGGGGGTCGATCGGACAACATCGGTGTCCTCGATGCGCAGGATGAAGCGGCCGCCGAAGTGGCGGGCATAGGCCCACGAGAAGATCGCGGTGCGCGCGGTTCCCAGGTGGAGGAAGCCGGTGGGCGAAGGGGCGATGCGGGTACGGACCTCGGAAGACATGGGCTGATCTCGAAATGGCGGGTGACGGCCGCGCGCGGGTTGACTGCACCAGGGCTGCGAGACGGCAACGATGTTACGGGATTGTCTCTCGCGTCTCAAAAATTCGGGACCAAGGATGCCGACGCGATCGTCGGCTACAGTGTCGACCCACCGTCCTTCCAGGCCAGCCACGACCCATGAAGACCAGATGGCTGCAGCACTCCGTTGTCAAGGGACATTCCCGATGTCCGACCACCGCCACGATCCTCATGACGATCATCATGGCTTCCGCTGTCGGCGCCTGCGCCGCCGATGCGCCGGGCACTGCACCCGAGCCGGCCGTACGGGTCATCGTGCGCTTCAAGCCGATCGTCGCCGATCCCCTGGACCCCGACTTCCTCGCACGGCTCGCCAATACCGTTCGCGTCAAGCGCATCGACGCCATCCGTCCCATGTCGGGCGACGCCTATGTCCTGCAGGTCGCGTGCATCGATCCCCGGGGCAGCCGCGCCGACGATCCCTGCGCATCGGCGCTCGCGCGCCTCGGTGCCGCCGACGCGGTCCTGAGCGTCGAGGTCGATCGCCGCGAGCGGCATCAGTAGTTCGATCCATGAGTTCGACGCGTCCGAGTCATCGCACATCGACAGCCCTTCCGTGATCCCCTCCCGTTCGTTCCAGATCCTCGTCGCGGCAGCCGCGCTCTCCACCTTCGCCTATGCGATCGAAGGGCAAGCGGCACCGGTCACGGCCAGCCCGCTCGTCCACGCTGAGCCGACCACCGATCGCATCATCGTCAAGCTGCGCAGCACCTATCGCGGCGAGACGCTGCGCGGCCAGTCCGTGCAGGCCATGGCCGCCGACCGCATCACCGCCCTGTCGGTCACTGCCGGCATCAACCTGCGTGCCGTACGACCGATGTCCGACAGAGCACAGGTCCTGGCGCTGCCGGGCGCGCTGCGTATCGACGCGGTCCAGAGCGTCGTGAACCGCCTGCGTCTCGATCCCACCGTCGAGTACGCCTACGTCGATGCGCGCGAGCAGTTGATGGCCGTCCCGAACGATCCCCTGTTCTCGCAGCAGATCCATCTGCAGGTCCCCGGCGTGACGCCGCTCGCGGCATCGGTCAACGCACCCGGCGCCTGGGACATCACGAAAGGGACGTCGACGGCCGTCGTCGCGATCGTCGACGGCGGCGTGCGCTTCGACCATCCCGACCTGGCCGGCAGGCTGCTGCCCGGCTATGACATGGTTAGCGCGGACTGCACGCTCGGCTCGAACGGCTGCACGACGGCGAACCAGTTCACCACCGCCAACGACGGCGACGGACGCGACGCGGACGCGAGCGATCCGGGCGACTGGGTGACGGCTTCGGAGGCCGCCACCAATCCCTTCCTGAGTGCCTGCGATGCCGAAAATTCGACCTGGCACGGCACGCACGTCGCCGGGATCGTCGGCGCCGCGGGGAACAACGGCATCGGCGTCACCGGACTTAACTGGAACGCGACCATGCTGCCGGTCCGGGTTTCGGGCAAGTGCGGCGCCTACCGGTCCGACGTCGTCGACGGGATACGCTGGGCCGTGGGCATCGCGGTGCCCAACGTACCCATCAACACGCGCCCCGCGAAGATCGTCAACATCAGCCTCGGCAGCAGCGGCACCTGCGTGGGCTCGGCCTACAACCAGGCCGTCATCGACGTCCTCGCGACGGGTGCGATCATCGTCGCGGCAGCCGGCAACGAGGATGCCGGCGTGGTCCTGCCGGCCAACTGCAGCGGCGTCATCTCGGTGGGCGCGGTGCGCGGGGACGGCACGCGGACGATCTACAGCAACACCGGGGCGAACCTCACGATCATGGCGCCCGGCGGCGACTTCTCGTCGGCCACCAACGACCGCATCGCGTCGACCAACAACGCCGGCACCACCACGCCGGTCAGCTACACGACCAGCGGCTACTACGTGGCCGAGGCCGGCACCAGCTTCTCGACGCCGATTGTCAGTGGCGTCGTCTCGCTGATGCTGTCGGCCAACCCCAACCTCACCGCGGCGCAGGTCACCGACGTGTTGCGCACCACCGCACGTGCATTCACCAGCGTCGCCGGTCTCGCCACCTGCGTCCCCGATGGCACCAACAACGCCAACAACACCGCGGCGTGCAACTGCACGACCGCGGCATGCGGCGCCGGATACGTCGACGCGAACGCGGCCGTGACCCGGGCCTTCGTGCTCGGCGGTGGCGTGATCGCGCCCGTCACGCCCGTGACACCCCCGCCGCCGGCCAGCAGCGGCGGTTCGAGCGGGGGCGGCGGTGGCGCACTCGATGCGACGGGCCTGGCGATCCTGGCGCTCATCGGCCTCGCGACGCGCGGCCTGCGTCGACGCGGGCGTCGCGGCGGCTGAACCAGGCAACGAGCGCGCCGACGGCGCAGCCGGCGACGCCTCCCCAGCGATGGGCCGCCGTGACGACGGGGAACGACCAGCCGGTCAGCCAGAAGGCTTCGTGTCGCGCTTCGAGCGCGAGCTTGATCGCGAGTCCGATCAGCAGCGCCGCGCCCCACAGGCGCTTGCGGCCGACGAGATCGCCACCGCTCTCGTGCGGTGAAGCCAGCAGCCATCGCGTGGCGCCCGCCGCGAACCAGGCGTGCAGCAAGCCGGACAGACCCACGTAGCGATCGACCTCGGGGTGGAGCATCCACAGGCTCGCATCGATCGTCGCGGCTCCGACGAGGCAGGTGAAGACCTGATGTCGCGCCGTGAGTTCGGCATCGAAGATCCATGCGACCAGCAGCAACCCGGCGAGGTCGAGGACGGCATGGGCCACGGACAGGTGCATGACGTGCGCGCTGACCAGGCGCCACGACTGTCCATCGGCGATCGCGTCGCGCCGATAGTCGAAAAGGTCGTGCCAGCGACCCTCGTCGATCGACAGCACCGCGAGCGCGCC
>JANXTA010000001.1 GCA_025356395.1 Betaproteobacteria bacterium | reverse complement strand
GCACCGAGGCGTCCTCGACCGGCATCTTCTCGAGGTCGGTGCAGAGCTGCACCTGCAGCTCCCATTGCCCACCCTGCGTCGTGAAGAAGTCGACCACCGCCTTGCGCAGTCCATCGGGCTTGTCGGCGAGGTCGACCTTCGCGTTGGTTAGCGCCTTCAGACTTGCCGACGACGGGGCGATGGCGAGCTTGGCGATGTAGTCGCCGTACAGCACCGGGACCTGCGTGTAGTAGGTCTCGCCGAGCACGTTGGTCTCGGGATGGCCGCCCATCGCGATCAGCGTGCCGCTCTTGCCGCCCAGCGCTTCGACGACCTTCTCGACGCCTTGGAGAGCAGTCGACAGGGCTTTCTTGAGGCCAGGTGCCTTGTCGGTCGTACTGGCCAGCTGCTTCAGCGTGCCGAGAAACTTCTTTGCGTTGGGCGCGTTGAACGCGGGCCCGTTGACCATCACCAGGTCCTGCGTGGTGGCGCCTTCCGAGCCGGGCAGGCGCGGTCCTTCTACGCCCATCACCTTGAGCGCCAGTCCGCGCGGCGTCGAGATGTTGTCGTCGAGCATGTCGCCGGGGATCGTCGAGTAGCGCATCACGCCCGGATAGGTACCGGCATGGGCAAACAGGCCCTGCGCCAGTTGAGGCGGCAGGCCCTGCGGCACGATCACTTCGACATCCAGCAGACCGTGACTCTTCGCGTGGACGCTGCGGATCGCGTGACCGCCGTCCTTGTAGGTGATCTCCTGGATCTTGGTCATCGTCTCGACCAGTTCCTGGACGGTCTGTTGCTCGTCGTCCTCGATCACTTCGACGGACGGGGTGTAGCGCACGGGACTGCTCATGAGGGCTCCTGGGACGTGGGAAGAGGGTGGGAGGACAACGGTGCGGTCTTCGTCAGGCGAATCGGGATCGCCTTCGCCGCGGGGACCTTGCTTTCCTTCGCGTGATGCGCGAGCGGGATCAGCGGGTTGCATTCCGGGAAGTAGCCTGCGACGCATCCCCGCGGAATGTCGTAGGTCTTCACCCGAAGGTCGTGGACGATGCGGCGTATTCCGTCGGTCGTCACCGCTTCGGCGCTGACCGTGTCGTCATCGGCGAGCTCGAGGATCGTGAGGTCGTCGCGATGCATCAGCAGCACGCGCCGCGTGCCCACGATGCCGCGAAAGCGGTCGTCGAGGCCGTAGACCGTGGTGTTGAACTGGTCGTCGCTGCGGATCGTCGTCAGGCGCAGCACCCCGTCCGTCGGCAGGTCGCCATCGGACTCGAGCGTCGTCGGCACGATGAAGTTGGCCTTGCCGCTGGGGGTCTTCCACTGCCGCGTGCGCGCGGCGATGGGTCGCGGGATGCCGCCGGGCGTATCGAGCCGCCCGTTGAAGTCGTGGAAGATCTCGGGGAAGGTCAGCGCGATCGCATCGCGGATGGCACCGTAATGATTGGCCCACGTGCGCCACGGCACCTTCGGATTGGGCGCCAGCGTGGCCTCGGCGATGCCCACGACGATGGCGGTCTCCGACAGCAGCGTGTCGGCCGCGGGCTTCACCTGGCCGCGCGAGGGATGCATGCAGCCGGTACTGTCTTCGACCGTGACGATCTGCTCGACGTCGTTCTGGCGGTCGACCTCGATGCGACCGAGACAGGGGAGCACGTACGAGACTTCACCGTGCACAAGGTGGCTGCGGTTGAGCTTGGTCGCGATCTGCACGGTCAGTCGCTGCTTCGACCAGGCTTCCTCGACGCGCGCGGTATCCGGCACGGCGCGCACGAAGTTGCCGCCCAGCCCGATGAACGCCTTGACCGTGCCGGCGAGCAAGCCTTCGCAGGCTTCGACCGTGTTGAGTCCCTTGGCGCGTGGCGGTTCGAAGGCGTAGAGCTCGGCCAGCTTGTCGAGCGGCGCGAGCTCGGGCTTCTCGGTGATGCCCACCGTTCGCTGACCCTGCACGTTGGAATGGCCGCGCACAGGGCAGATGCCGGCGCCGGGCTTGCCGATGTTGCCGCGCATGAGCAGCAGGTTCGACACCATCTGCACGTTCTGCACGCCTTCGCGGTGCTGGGTCAGGCCCATGCCGTAGACGGCGATCACCGCATCGGCCTTCAGGTACGCGTCGGCGGCCGCCTCGAGGTCCGCTCGCGTCAGTGCGGACTCGCGTTCGATCGTGTCCCAGGCAATGGCGCGCACGGAGGCGGCAAACGCCTGATAGCCGTGCGTGTGCTCTTCGATGAACGCGATGTCGACCGCTCGCTTCGAGCCCGCGGCCAGCGCCGCATCGTCGACCTCGAGTACGCGCTTGCACATCCCCATGATCGCGGCGGTGTCGCCGCCGCTGCGCACCTGGTGGTACTGCGTGCTGATGACGGTCTCGCGATTGGTCAGCATCTCGATCGGCGACTGCGGATCGACGAAGCTGACCAGCCCGCGCTCGCGCAGCGGATTGAAGGTCACGATCTCGATGCCGCGCTTCCGCGCGTCCTGCAACTGGTGAAGCATCCGCGGACTGTTGGTCCCGACGTTCTGGCCGAAGAAGAAGATCGCGTCGGTGGTCTCGAAGTCGTCGAGGCGCACGGTCCCGATCGGCACGCCGATGGTCTTCGCCAGGGCGACCGAGGTGCTCTCGTGGCACATGTTCGAGCTGTCGGGCAAATTGTTGCAGCCGTACATCCGGGCCAGCAACTGATACAGGTAGGACGTCTCGAGCGACGCGCGACCGGATGCGTAGAACACGACCGATTCGGGATCGAGCTGCTTCAGTTCGTGACCGATCTCGTCGAAGGCGGATTGCCAGGAAACCTCGCGGTAACGATCGGTCGCGGCATCCCAGCGCATCGGTAGCGTGAGACGACCGACGACCTCGAGCTCGTAGTCGGTCCAGGTCCGCAGGTCGGCGACGCTGTGCTGTTCGAAGAAGTCGGCGCCGATGCGGCTGCTGGTGATCTCCCAGGCCGTGGCCTTCGCACCGTTCTCGCAGAATTCCGCCGGATGGGGATGCGCCGGCTTGGCCCACGCGCAGCTCACGCAGGCGAAACCGCCCGACTTGTTTTGCTGCAGCAACACCCGGGGCGCGCTCAGCGTCACCCGTTGCTTGTGCAATATTGACGCGACTGCCTGGACCGATCCCCAGCCGCCCGACGGATGTCGGTGTTCCTGCTGGGTCAGCGCGTCTTCCGGGTGCTCGACTGCCGACGACTCGTCCACCATGTGCCCGATATGTTGAAATGCGTTCGCTGGTCTAGCGTGGGTCTCGCGGGCCACTGCGGCCAGCGGACGACTGCTTCAAATTCTTCGCCCAACTTCCGATAACCTGCCGATCGCGTCCTACAACGCGCTGCTCGATGAAGACCCTCGACTGGTATTTCGATTTCATCTCCCCGTACTCGTATCTGCAGAACGCGGTGCTGTCCCGAATCGCGCCGCATGCAGCGATCCGGCGCCGGCCGATCCTGTTCGGCGGCCTGCTCACTTACTGGGGTCATCTCGGTCCGGCCGAGATCCCGCCCAAGCGCGACTGGACCTTCCAGCACTGCGTCTGGCTGGCGGCGCGTGCCGGCATCCCGCTGCGCATGCCCGCGATGCATCCGTTCAACCCGCTGCCGTTGCTGCGGCTGTCGATCGCGCTGGGCAAC
>JANXTA010000165.1 GCA_025356395.1 Betaproteobacteria bacterium | reverse complement strand
TGAAGATCGCCAGCGCGTGAACGAGATGGTCGCGCGCCACGTCGGGTTGACCGCGCGCCAGAGCGAGCTGGGCTTCCTCAGTGTCCAGCGTCCCCCAGGTCGCATGACCGGCCGGCAGGTTGGCCTGCAGTTGCTCGCGCGCGATGCGCAGCAGCGCGTCGCAGCGGACCAGGTCGCCGCTCGCGCACCACGCGGTCGCCGCGATCAGCCAGGCCGAACCGAGCGAACGGACGTGACCGCGTTTCGTCGCGGCGTCCATCGCCGCCTCGAAGTGCGTCTTCGCCTCGTCGGTGCGACCCAGTTCGACGAGCAGCTTGGCGTAGTTGGTCTCGAGCGAAGGAATCGCCGACTCGGCCCTTTCGTTCTCGCCGGCGACCGCGAGGCCTTGCTGGTAGATCGCGACGGCGCGCTGCCACTGACCCGATCGCGACAGCAGCACGCCGAGGTTGTTGAAGACGCTGATCGCCAGCATCGTGTGCGCCCGTCCCATGCGGGTCAGCTCGTCGAGCGTCTTTTGATACTCGTCGATGGCCGATCGGGTCTGGCCGAGGCTGGCCTGCGCATCGGCGAGTGCCTGACGCGCGAGGATGGCGGACCTGCGCTGACCGGGTCGCAGCGTGCCGAGGTATCGCAACGCGGCCTGGGCATCGGCCACCGCCGCGCGCGGATCGCCCCGCACCGTGTCGACCATGCTGCAGCTGTTCAGGCAGATCGCGAGTTGCCCGGTGTCCTGGTCGGGCTCGGCCTCGAGTCGGGCGATGGCACGATCGAACAGCGGTACCGCCTTGTCGAAGGCGTTCTGGTCGCCGTAGCGTTCGGTCCAGTCCGCACGCGACGCTCGCCTGCAGCGATGCGTCGGCCACGCCGGCGGCCGATGCCTGGGCGCGCAGGTAGAGCGACTCGGCCTTGGTCTGTTCCATCACCTCGCTGTAGAGGTTCGCGAGCGTCAACTGCATGCGCGCCCGCAGCACCGGGTCGTCGGCGAACTGCTGGTCGACCAGTTGCTCGCCACGCGCGAGCAGTTGCGCGGTCGTGTACGGCTTGTCCGAGCCCTGTTGCAACAGGAAACCCAGGAGCTCGTCGGTCGCTTCGGCAAAGGTCAGTTGGCGCACCGCGCGATCGCGTTGGTGGCGCGCCTGCTCGGCGAACTGTCCGGCGCGAACGGCCTGTGCCGTCGCGCGATGCGACTGCGTGATCGTGCCGGCGAGGCCCGCGACGACGGCGATCAGCGCGAGAGACCCGGCGGCGGTCGCGGCACGATTGCGGGCGACGAAGCGGTTGATGCGATAGGTCGGCGTGTCGGGGCGTGCGCTCACAGGGCGCTGGTCGAGATGGCGACGCAGGTCGTCGGCGAAGGCGTCGACGGTCGCGTAACGCTCGTTCGGATTCTTCCGCAGTGCCTTCGCGACGATGGTGTCGAGGTCGCCGTGCAGTGCCTGGCTCAACCTCTTCGGCGTGGTGCCGCGCATGGACGCGAAGGCATCACCCGACGTCGACGCGACGGCATCCGACATGCGCGTCGCTTCGAGTTCGACGGGCGACTTGACCAGTTCGGCGATCGACCGCTGACCGTCTCCCGCGGGATGCAGCCCGGTCAGCAACTGATACAGCAGCACACCGAGCGCGTAGACGTCGGTGGCGATGGTGATCGGCTGGCCGAGCAGTTGCTCGGGCGCCGCGTGATCGGGCGTCAGCGCGCGACCGTCCTCCTGCGTGAACGCCGCCGCGTCGCCGGACAGCACGTCGTCTTCGAGCAGCTTGGCGATGCCGAAGTCGAGCAGCTTCGCGCCGCCTTCGTCGTCGACCAGCATGTTCGCGGGCTTGATGTCGCGATGGACGATCAGGTTGGCATGCGCGTGCGCGACCGCACCGAGGACCTCCAGGAACAGCCGGATGCGCCGGGCCACATCGAGTCGATGGCTGTCGCAGTACCGATCGATGGTCTCGCCCCGGACGTACTCCATCACCAGATAAGGCTGACCGGCCGGCGTCAGGCCGGCGTCGGTGAGGTGGGCGATGTGGGGATGCGCGAGGCGCGCGAGGATCTGGACCTCGCGCCTGAAGCGTTCGCCGCCTTTCTGCCCGATCATCGACGCGTTGAGCAGCTTGATGGCGACGGCGCCGACGAAGCGGCCGTCGCTGCGTCGTGCGAGCCACACGCCGCCCATGCCGCCCTGGCCGATGAGGGATTCGAGGGCGTAGGCGCCGAGCACCTGGCCCTTGAGGCTGCCGTCGAGGAAGTTGGGAGGGATGTGACCGCCGGCCATGAATCCCGCCGATGAACTCGTCTCGTGCGCTTCGAGCAGTGCCGCAACCTGGAGCGCGATTTCGGGTCACGCTGCATGCAGCGCCTCGAGCCATGCATCCCGTGCCGGTGCCGGCAACGCCAGCGCGTCGTCGAACAGCGCGCTCACGACGGGCCAGAGTGCCGGGTCGACGACGGTCATCGGACGGGGCCAGGTCGTGGAGGGATGGGGCTCCATGAAAGTAGCACGGCACTCCCGACGGTGAGCCTCACACCATCGCGAGTGGCCTCTTCTCGGCCGGTGGAACGAACACTGCGTCGATCGCCTTCAGCTCCTCGGCGGTCAGCTCGATCTCCACGGCCGCGATGTTCTCTGCGAGATGCGCATGCCCGACCGCCTTCGGGATCGCGATCACGTCACCGGCGCGAATCGCCCAGGCCAGCGCGATCTGTGCGGCCGTCGCACCGCGCGCCGCGGCCAGCGACTGCAACGTCGCGTCATCGGCCAGCGAACCGCGACCCAGCGGGCAGTAGGCCATCGTCGGCATGTGCAGCGTCTGCTGATAGGTGAGCAGGCTGAACTCCGCGCCGCGCTCGTCGAGCGCGTAGTAGATCTGGTTGGTGGCGCAATGCAGCTTGCCCGGCTTGGCCGTCAGCCGGGGTCGATCGATCGCCTCCAGCTCGATCAGGTCGTCGAGGTCGAAGTTGCTGACGCCCCATTCGCGGATGGCCCCCTGGGCCTTCAGCGCCTCGAAGGCATCGACCGCTTCGGCCAGAGGCACCGCGCCGCGCCAGTGCAGCAGATAGAGGTCGATGACATCGAGGCCGAGGCGCTTGCGACTGCGGTCGCAGGCGGCCGGCACGCCCTTGCGATCCGCGTGGTGCGGGTAGACCTTGCTGACGATGAGGAGGTCTTTGCGCTGGACGACGCCGGCGCGCAGCGCTTCGGCGAGGGCGCGACCGAGCACGGTCTCGGCACCGCCTTCGCCGTACATCTCGGCGGTGTCGAAAAGCCGGTAACCGCATTCGATCGCGTGGAGGATCGCGGCGATCTCCGCGTCGCGGGTCGATGCGGACTCGCCCATCTGCCAGGTGCCGAGTCCGAGCGCAGACACGCGCTCTCCGGTCGGTAATGCCACGGTCTTGTTCATCGATCAGGGTCCTCCGTCTATCCTTGTCGTCGAGCGTGCCATACGGTCGTCGGCCTTTGGGTAGGCCAATCGATGGAAAGCGCGGCCCAGTATCCTGGTCCATCGAATCGAGGCTTCCCATGACCCTTCCCGTCCCGCCGATGCACAGCGACTTCCTCGTCCGTCGAGACGATCTGCATGTCACCCGCGTCCGCGAATCGGCCCTGCCCGAAGCCCTTGCCGATGGTGCCGTGCTGATGACCGTCGACCGCTTCGCGCTGACCGCGAACAACGTGACCTACGCGGCCTTCGGTGACGCGATGTCGTACTGGGACTTCTTCCCGACCCACGAAGAAGACTGGGGCTGCATTCCGGTATGGGGCTTCGGCACCGTGATCGCGTCGCGCTGCGAGGGCATCGCCATCGGCGAGCACTTCTACGGTTACTTCCCGATGTCGACCCATCTGCTGGTCGTGCCAACGCGCGTCAAGGCCAGCGGCTTCAGCGACGGCAGCGCGCATCGCGACCAGCTCCATCCGCTCTACAACCAGTACACGCGCAACGCGAGCGATGCGCTGTACGACCCGAAGCACGAGGAGCTGCAGATGCTGTTGCGGCCGCTCTTCATCACGTCGTTCGTGATCGACGACTTCCTCGCCGACAACGACTTCTTCGGGGCGCGCGCCGTCCTGCTGTCCAGCGCATCCAGCAAGACCGCGTACGGCACGGCGTGGCAGCTCTCGTTGCGCCGACCCGGCGGACCCGAGGTCATCGCGCTGACGTCGACGGGCAACGTCGCGTTCGTCGCAGGTCTCGGCTGCTACGACCGGGTCGTCACTTACGACGCGCTCGTGTCGTTGCCGAAGGATCTGAAGGTGGCGTACGTCGACTTCGCCGGCGATCGCGGCCTGCGGTCGAGGCTGCACCATCACTTCGGCGATGCGCTGTGCTTCAGCCTCGCGGTCGGCTCGTCGCACTGGGACGCCGAGCGGCCCGCCAGCGACGGCGAGATGCTGCCAGGCGCGAAGCCGACTTTCTTCTTCGCACCCGCGCAGATCAAGAAGCGCAGCGGCGAATGGGGCGCGGATGGATTCCAGCAGCGCTTCGCGGCCGCGTGGCGCGCGTTCGTCGCCCGCGTCGCCGATCCGTCGAAGCCGTGGATGACGATCGTCGAGGAGCGCGGTGCGGACGCGGTCGGGCATGTCTACCGCGCGTTCGTCGACGGCCGTTCGCGACCCGACGACGGTCGCATCGTGACGCTGCGCTAGACCGGTTTCCGGATCAGCAGCACCGACGCGCTGATGACGAGCCCGATCGTCGCAACGATGCTCGGGAACTGCATCGCGGTCAGCGCCGACGCGCCCGCGTGCGATAGCAGCGGGCCGACCAGTTGCCCGAGCGCGAACGAAGCGGTCATGCCGGCGACCGCGCGGACCGGTGAGGCATGGGCGATGCGCCGCGCTTCCTGCAAGCCCGCGAGCGTGACCAGGATGAAGGTCCCACCCACGCAGATCGCCGAGACGATCAGGGTCGCGATGCTCATATGCAGGACTGGCACGACGGTGCCGATCGCCATCACGAACATGCCGGTTGCGCAGACCTTGCGCGGTGCCGCGCGCGGCAGGAAGGTCGAGACGCCGATCGTGCTCACCGCGGCCGCGATGCCGAAGGCCGGCCAGATCCAGCCGAACACCGCGGGATCGTTGACGAGCGCACGCGCGACCGCGGGCAGGAAGGTCGCCGGCACGATGTAGCCGAAGCCCGCGACGCTGTAGCAGACGATCAGCAGCCAGCTGTCGCGATCGAGCGGCGGCGCGTTCGCGAGCGACGAGGCGTGCGTCGCGGGTTCGCGCTTCAGCGTGCGCCAGGTGGCCGCTGCGATCACCGTGCTGGCGAGTCCGAGGACGACCCATGCCGCGCGCGGATCGCCGACCGTCGTAGCGATCACGAAGGTGATGCCGCCGATCAGGGCGATGCTGAGGCCGACGCATCCGAAGATCAGGCCGCCGAGCGGGCTGCGTCCTGCGACCGCGAGTTGCGTCAGCGCCCACCCGGCGATGCCGATCATCACGAGTGCGCTGGCGATGCCGGCGATGAAGCGCAGCACGAGCCACACCGGCATGCCGACGCTGACGGCCATCCCGAGCGTCGAGACGGCGACCAGCGCCACGCCCCAGCGCGTCGCGGCGCCGGGTCGCGGCGGACGGACGAAGCCGAGCACGGCGCCGACCAGATAGCCGAGGTAGTTGACGGTCGCGAGCCATGCGCCGTGGGTCAGGCTCAGGCCCTGCGCCTCCTGCATCAGCGGCAGCAGCGGCGTGAAGGCGAAGCGGCCGATGCCCATCGCGGTCGCCATGCACAAGCCGCCGATGACGACGATGAGGAAGGGTGGAGGGGCGGCAGTCGCCAGGTTGGCCGTCGCGTGCGTCTCCGCGCTCACGGCTTGCCGTTCGCGGCATGAGCGAGGTAGGGCGGACGTTGCGCGAGACGCGTGACCCACGCCTCGACCGCGGGCAGAGCCGGCCGCTCGATCGGCGTCATCGTCCAGCGATAGGTGGCGAGGCCGATCACGATGTCCGCCAGGGTGAACGACGGCCCGGCGATGAACGCCCCGGTCTTCGCGAGGTGATCGTCTAGGATGCCCATGTGGCGGTTCCACGACGCGATGCTGTGTGCCACGGCCTTCGGGTCCTGGCGCTCCGGATTGCGGCGGACCAGGGACTGGAAGGCATAACTCCAGGTGTAGTTGAGTTCGCCTGCCTGCCAGTCCATCCACTGCTCGACCACGGCGCGTGCGACCGGCGCCGTGGGCAGAAGATCGTCGCGACCCTCCCGTCCGACGAGATAGCGACAGATGGTGTTCGACTCCCACAGCACGAGCTCACCGTCGAGTAGCACCGGGATCATTGCGTTGGGATTGATCGCGAGGAAGGCCGGCGTGCGCAGGTCGTCGCCGGCGCTCTCCTCGTGTTCGAACGCGAGTCCCAGTTCGTCGAGGGTCCAGAGCACCTTGCGAACGTTGATCGAGTTCGAGCGACCCAGCAGTTTCAGCATCGCGGCTTTCCTTTCAGTTCTCCATCGTGCGGACCAGCCCGCTGACACGGATCGCGCTGCCCGCCTGTGATCCGATTTCGGCGTGCAGTCGCGACGGTACGCCCATGTCGTCACCCTGATGCACGTCGATCGCGCCGCCGTGCGGCCAGCCGAGGTCGCGCAGGTAGCCGGCGAGCGCGGCGGTCGAGGCGCCGGTCGCGGGATCTTCGTGGATGCCGCCCCAGGCGAACGCGTTGCGGGTCGTAAATCGTCTTGGCGTTTCCGCGTGACCGAGCAGCACGGTCACCCAGCCCGCGTCCCGCATCAGCGCGCGCCCACGATCGAAGTCGTAGTCCATCGTCGCGAGCGTCGCGCGGCTTTTCAGCATCACGACCAGATGATCGGCGCCTGCGTGAACCTCTGCGACCGGAATGCGGGGGTCGAGATCGCCGGGGTCGAGACCGAACAGGTCGAGGGCCGCGGCGACGCGATCGTCGGAAGCGGCGGCGCTGCGCGTCGGCGGCGATCGGAGCGCGGCCGACAGACGCGAGCCTTCGCTTTGACCCTCGACCGAGATCGCGAACTCGTTGAGCGTCAGTTCGTACGTGGTGCTGCCGTGACGCATCGCGAGCGCGGCGCCGAGCGCGATCGTGGCGTGGCCGCAGAACGGCACCTCCGCCTCCGGCGAGAAGTAGCGCACGCGCCAGCGCGCTTCTCCGACTGCTTCGCTGCGCGCGGCGAAGGCCGTCTCGGAGTAGCCCACCTCGGCCGCGACGCGCTGCATGACGTCGACATCGGGCAGCACGTCGCCGATCACGACGCCCGCCGGATTGCCGCCTCGGTCGCCGTCGGCAAAGGCGGCCAGTCTCTGGATCTCCATCAAGCGTGCGTCGCAGGGGTCGTGGATCGGAGCGACATGATGCCCGCCTTCGCTGCAACAGCCGCCGTGGCTATGATGCGAGCCGAACCACCGACCGGAGACCTGCATGCAGACGAAGACCGACGTGACTCGCCTCGAGGCGCCCCGATGAACGAACGCATCGCGGTCATCACCGGCGCCGGCAGCGGCATCGGGCGCGCGGTGGCGCTCGCGCTGGCCGATGCGGGCTTCTGCGTGGCGCTGGCCGGGCGCACGCTTGACAAGCTCGATGCCACCGCCGCGCTGATCGGCGACCCGGACCGCGTCTGCGCACATCCGATGGACGTCGGCGATCCGCTGTCCGTGCGCGCCTTCTTCGATGCCGTGGTCGAGCGCTTCGGCCGCATCGACCTGCTGTTCAACAACGCCGGGACCGGCGCACCGTCCATCCCCTTCGAGGACCTCAGCTACGAGCAATGGAAGACGGTCGTCGACGCCAACTTCACCGGCACCTTCCTGTGCATGCAGCAGGCGTTCCGGATCATGAAGGCGCAGACCCCGCGCGGCGGTCGCATCATCAACAACGGGTCGATCTCGGCCGACGCGCCACGGCCGAACTCGGCGCCCTACACGTCGACCAAGCACGCGGTCACCGGCCTGACGAAGTCGGCAGCGCTCGACGGCCGCGGCTTCGACATCGCCGTCGGCCAGATCGACATCGGCAACGCGGCCACCGACATGACGCAGCGCATGCGCACCGGCATCCTGCAGGCCAACGGCCAGACCGCGGTCGAGCCGACCATGGACGTGCGGCACGTCGCCGACGCGGTGGTCCACATGGCCGGTCTGCCGCTGACGGCCAACGTCCTGTTCATGACGGTGATGGCGACCGAGATGCCGTACATCGGTCGCGGCTGAGCGGCTTCGGCTGAAGGGCCACGCGCCGCGCCGCGCGCTTCGCCGACGACCGCGAAGCCATGCATGATGGCGGCCCTTTCGCTCCAGGCCCCGTCTGCACGATGTCGCCATCCCTGAATGCCTCCGCGCCCGTGATCGTTCCGCCGCGCCTGTTCCTCGGCCTCACCGGCCCGGTCGTCCTCGCGCTCGCGACGGTGTACGTCGTCTGGGGTTCGACGTACTTCGCCATCCACCTGACGCTGGCATCCTTCCCGCCGTTCCTGCAGGGCGGCGCGCGTTTCGCCGTCGCCGGCGCGATCCTCTTCGCCTTCCTGGCCTTGCGCGGCAAGCCGATGCCGAGCGCTCGGCAATGGCGCGACGGCGCCGTCGTCGGCTTCCTGCTGCTGGCCTGCGGCAACGGCGGCGTGGTGTTCGCCGAGCAGTACGTGCCGTCCAGCGTCGCCGCGATCTTCATCGGCGCGGGGCCGCTGGCGGCCGCGTTGTGGTCAGGCCTGTTCGGCTTCTGGCCGCAGCGCATCCAGTGGGTAGGCATCCTGATCGGCTTCGGCGGCATCCTGCTGCTGGCGGGCGGCGATCAGCTCGCCGGGCATCCGGTCGGCCTGCTCGGACTGGTGACGGCCGTGGTTTGCTGGACGCTCGGTTCGGTCCTCGCGCAACGCAAGCTGTCGCCGGCGCCGGGGGCGATGGGATTCGCAACCGAGATGCTCACCGGCGGCGCGGTGATGCTGGCCGTGGGACTCGCGAGCGGCGAGGCAGGTCGACTGAGCGCGGCCTGGCCGCCGACCGCGCTGGCGACGGGCGCATTCGTCTATCTGGTCTTCGCCGGCTCGCTGGCCGCGTTCTCGGCATATATGTATTTGCTGTCGCAAGTGTCGTCTTCGATTGCAATCAGCTATGCGTACGTCAATCCGATGATCGCCGTGCTGCTCGGCGTGGTCGTCGGAAGGGAAGTGCTCACTCTCAAGGAAGGTATCGCAACGGCGGTGATCGTGGGCAGCGTGATCCTGCTGACGTGCGAAAAGCGGTCGCTCTGACGCACCGTTGGCGCGTGTAGGACGAATATCGATAGAGCGTGGTGTGGCGGGCGGGAAACCTCAAGTTTCTTGCGATCCTGTCGATCTCACGGACTCGTATTTCGCAGATCGTCACGCCGTGGCGCATCGCGGGCGACGACCGATTTCGAACCGCCGATGTCCGCCACTCGCGCTGCTCCCAACCTCCCCGCATCGAAAGCAGACGGCCTGACCGCCTCTTCGAGGCTGCGCCCGCTCCCGCCGCGCGAACGGACGCGTTCCCAGGCGGCCGCGATGTTCCGCGACGACGACCGGGCGGGGTCGGAGCCGCGTCCGGCCAGCGCGTCCGGCGATCCGTCCCGACCGCCAGAGATGTTCGACGCGCTGGCGCCGCTCGTCACCGACATCCTCGGTGCGGTCGATCGTCACTCGGAGATCGAGGACGATCCCTTCCAGGCGTTGATCGCCGACATCGCGATACAGCGTTCGCGCGACGGCGCCGGCGTGAAGGGCGAGGCACCCCGCCGTGCGCTGCTGCGCGCGATCGCGGAAATGGCCGAGACCCACGCGGTGGCCGCCGACCTGGCGTGCGAGGAGATGGCCATCGACATACCGCTCGACGTGCCGGATCCGGTGGTCGAAGCACCCCACGACGGACTCAAGACCTCGGCGATCGGTCGCTCGACGCAGTCGATGCTGATCGTGCCCGACATGATCCGCACCTGCCGCGACCGTTTGGCCACCCACACCACCGTCGGCGACCGCGCGAAGATCGACATCGTTGCGACGCTGTTCGATCACGTGCTGGCCGACGACCGCCTGGCCACCGACGTGCGCAACACGCTGGCCCGCCTGCAGTTGCCGGTGCTGCGGATGGCGCTCGCCGACGAATCATTCTTCGAAACACGCACACATCCGACGCGACGCCTGCTCGACCGCCTCGTCGCCTCGGCGGCCGATTCCCAAATCGACAGCGCCGGTGGCCGCACGAAGCGCGCCGCACTGGAACGCGTCGTTCATACCGTGATCCGCGGCTCGTTCGAGGATGCCGGCGAACACGCGCGGCTGCTCGAGCAGTTCGAGCGCGCGGTCATCGACATCGCGACTGCGGCCAGCGCCTCGCCGGTCGAGCCGATCACCGACGACGAGGACCGCGACGTCCTGGTCATCAAGGCGACGATCCAGATCAGCCAGCTGCTCGCCGGCGTCGACGTCGATCGCGAGATCCGCTTCTTCCTGCTCGACGTGTGGAGTCGCGTGCTGGTCGAGATCACCTGCCGCATGGCCGACACCAATCGCGATGCGTTGCTCGCGCGCGCCAAACGCCTGTGCTTCGACCTCGCGTGGACCACGGCCCCGAAGACCACGTCGGGTGACCGCGCGCGTCTGGCCGGTCTGCTACCGACGATGATCGCGGCGATCCGCGATGGACTGCGACTGATCGACCACCCGGTCGCGGACGAACGACGTTTCTTCGCCGAGTGGACGCGCGTGCTGGCGTATGCCGTGCGCGGCACGCCCGGCGTGCCGTTCAGCCTGACGTCGAGCGATGGCGAACCGGTCGGGATCGATGCGTTTGCGCGTTACCTGCGCGAGGGCAGCTTCGGACCCGAAACCATCCTGCGCCACGAGACGGGGCTGCGGACCGCCGACGACGTGACGCCGTCGATGCTGCGCGCCGTGGCCTCGACCATCGCCGGTGAGGCGGAGGGGTCCCCGTCCGCGGCGCCGATCGTCATCTCGCAGCTTCGCAAGGGCGAGTGGTTTGAACTGCGCAACGGCCGTGGCATCACGCGCGTGCGCCTCTCGTGGGTGAGTCCGTTGCGCTCGTTCTATCTTTTCATCGGCGCCGACAGCGCGCTGACGCGGTCCTTCGATCCGGCGGCGTTGACCGACCTGGTCGATCGGGGCGACCTGAGACGGGTCGCGGGCTGACCCGTCAAGTCATCCGCTTCGCGACTTCCTCGAGCATCACCTCGGTCGCCCCGCCGCCGATGGCCTGCACGCGCGCGTCGCGCGCCATGCGTTCGACGGCCGTCTCGCGGATGAAGCCCATGCCGCCGTGAAATTGCACGCAGTCGTACAGGACCTCGTTGACGAGCGTGCCGCATAGCGCCTTGATCATCGACACCTCCTTCGTGACGCTCTGTCCCTGCGCATCGCGCCACGCGGTGTTGTAGACCAGCGCCTTCGCGGCCTCGACCTGCGATGCACGCCACGCGAGCCGCTGGCGGATGGTCTGCTTGTCCCACAGCGACGAGCCGAAGGCATTGCGCTGCGTGACCCATGCCATTGTCAGCTCGATCGCGCGCGACGCCTCGCCCATCGATTGCGCGCCGAGCACGATGCGCTCGTTCTGCAGGTTCTTCATCAGCGCGTAAAAGCCCTTGTGCTCCTCGCCGAGCAGGTTGCCGGCGGGGATGCGACAGTTCTCGAAGACCAGTTCGGCCGTGTCGCTCGACAGCCAGCCGGTCTTCTTCAGCGGCCGCGCAACAGTGAAGCCCGGCGTGCCCTTCTCGACGATGAACATCGACACCATGCGGTTGCGACCCGGCTGTCCTCCAGTCTTGGCGGCGACGAAATACACGTCGCCGTAGACGCCATTGGTGATGAACATCTTGGATCCGTCGAGCACCCATTCGTCCCCGTCGCGGACGGCCGTCGTGCGCATGCCGGCGAGATCGGAGCCGGCATCGGCCTCGGTCATCGCGACCGCTGCGATGCTCTTGCCCGCGATGATGTCGGGCATGTAGCGGTCGAGCTGCTCGGGCGTGCCGCCATGGAACAGGTGTGGGCTGGCCATGTCGGTATGGACCAGCACGGTGATCGCGAAGCCGCCGTAGCCCGAGCGGCCCAGCTCCTCGGCCAGCACCACGGTCGCCAGCGTGTCGAGCTCGCTGCCGCCGTGACGGCTGTCGTAGCGGATGCCGAGCAGGCCCAGCTCGCCCATCTCGCGCAGGATCTCGCGCGGCGTGAAGCCGCTCTCCTCCCAGGCGTCCGCATGGGGCAGCACACGGTCCGCGATGAAACGGCGCAGGGTGGTGCGAAGCATCTCGTGCTCGGCGGTGAAGTAGGGCGACGTGGACAGTGAGCCGATCGGGTCGGGAGCGTTCATGCACAGCCTTTCAGGAAGCGATGGGGCTTTCGATCGCGACGTCAACCGCGTCGCGACCGCAGATTGCGGGAGATCTTGCCGATGTAGAAGTCGATGCTCGAGGACAGAAGCGGCGTGCCGGGCATCTCGAATGGGCCGCAGATGTCGCCCGGGTTCACGCTCTTCACCTCGCCGTGCGAGAGGCGCTTGACGAAGCGACCGAGGTCGATCGTGTTGAGCAGCAGCCTCTTGTCGACGGTGCGGTCGGTAACGAATTCCTGGACCAACAGGAGTGCGCGCGGGAGTCCGCGGCGCCCGGCCTCGGCGAGGCAGCCGGCACTGGCCGTCAGCAACTGGTAGCGGATGTCCTTCAACTGCGGGTCGTCGTCCCGCCGCGGCCCGAACAGCGCGGCGACGAGTTGGGTCACGTGGCCGATGCCGTTCGAGGCGTCCCCCTCGAGCGACTGATCGACGGCTGCCGCCAGCGTGTCGCCGGCGGTGTCGCCGAAAGGCTCGTCGGACTTCGCCTCGACGGCGATCAGGTAGGCACCGTGCGCGTCTTCGGCCTGGACCAGCAGGGCGCTCTTGCGCGGCTCGTCGGTGAACCCGGCGAAAGTCAGGTCCACCTGCGGTTCGCCCGACCACGACTGCACCTTGCCGAACGCCTCGTGGCGCTTCAGCGCGGCGATCAGTTCCTTCGGCAGGTCGACGGCATCGCCTTCGAGCCAGGCCCGCGCGATCTCCTTGCCGCCGCGACCGTCGGACCAGTGGTCGGGCCCCCTCGGCCCGTCGCAGGTCTCCCAGTCTTCCAGCGTGAGGATCGGCGTTCCGTTCTTTGAAATCGGCAAGCTGTGCTCCGTTGGATTTCGCGGCAAAGAGTGGCAAAAAGTACTAGTATAGACCGCTACCTAACAAACGTTTGGTAGACTGCTTGTTTCTGTCATGCATCTTCTCGTCACCATGCTGACCAAGCCGCGATCGTCCATCGCCATCGAGCCCGAAGCCATCGACGGTCGCGGGCTGATCCTCGACACGGCCGCACGGCTGTTCCGGGAGGATGGCTACGCGGCGACTTCGTTGCGCGACATCGCGGCCGAGTGCGGCATGAAGGCCGGGAGCCTGTATTACCACTTCGCCTCGAAGGACGAGATCATCGGGGAGGTGTTGCGGATCGGCGTCGAGCGGGTCTCGGACCACGTGCGTCGCGCTGTGCTGGCGTTGCCGCCAAACGCGGACGCGCGCACGTTGCTGCACACCGCCGTGCGCGCACACCTGTCGGCGCTGCTCGAACTGCACGATTACACCTCGGCCAACGTGCGCATCTTCGGGCAGGTGCCGGCGCCGGTCCGCGAGGCGCACATCGCCACGCGGGACGCCTACGAACGCTTCTGGACCGAGCTGCTGAAGCGTTGCGCGAAGCAGGCCGGCTGGAACCCGCGACGTGACCTCGCCCTGACGCGGCTGTTCCTGATCAACGCGCTCAACGGCACGCTCGAATGGTTCAGCGACGGCCGCGCGACCGTCGACCAGATCACGCACGAGCTGACCGAACTGATGCTCGATGGCCTGAGTCCGCGCCAGCACGACTCGAAAGCGCAGAAGCGCAGGGTAAGAATATGAAGACCCGCATCGATCCGAACGCGCCGACCTTCGCCCGCAATGCCGAGGCGTACGCGACGCTGATCGAACAGCTGCGCGAACGCATGACCTGGTCGCTGGCCGGCGGCGGCGAGAAGCTGCGCGCGCGGCACCTCGATCGCGGCAAGGTGCCGGTGCGCGACCGCATCGAACTGCTGCTCGATCCGGGCAGCGCCTTCCTCGAGCTTTCGCCTCTGGCGGCCTGGGGCCTGTACGACAACCAGGTGCCGGCCGCCGGCGTCGTGACCGGCATCGGCAACGTCTCGGACGTGCCCTGCATGCTGATCGCGAACGATGCGACCGTGAAGGGCGGCAGTTTTTTCGCCGAGACCGTGCGCAAGCACCTGCGCGCGCAGGAGATCGCGTGGGAGAACCGGCTGCCGTGCCTGTACCTGGTCGACTGCGGCGGCGCGTTCCTGCCCGAGCAGGACCGCGTGTTCCCCGACTACGGCCACTTCGGCACGAGCTTCTATCACCAGTGCCGCATGAGCGCCGACGGCCTGCCGCAACTGTCGGCCGTGTTCGGTGGCTGCACCGCGGGCGGTGCCTACATCCCGGCGCTGTCGGACGAATCGGTGATGGTCGAGGGCACCGGCCGCATCCATCTCGGCGGCCCGCCGATCGTGAAGGCCGCGATCGGCGAGGTGGTCGACGGCGAGACGCTCGGCGGCGCCGCGATGCATGCGCGCGTGTCGGGCGTGACCGACTACCTGGCGATGACCGAACCCGAAGCGCTGCAGAAACTGCGCGACATCGTGGCGCAGCTCAACTGGCCGCGGCCGCAGCACGCGACGCGGTTGCCAGTGCGCCCACCGCAGTTCGATCCAGCCGAGATCGACGGCATCGTCGGGACCGATCTCAAGCAGCCCTTCGACGTGCACGAGGTCATCGCGCGGCTGATCGACGGCTCCGTGATGCAGGAGTTCAAGCCCGAGTACGGCGCGACCCTGGTGTGCGTCTTTGCACATCTGCACGGCTATCCGGTCGGCATCCTCGCCAACAACGGCGTCCTGTTCTCCGAGTCGGCGATGAAGGGCGCGCACTTCATCGAGCTCTGCAACCAGCGGCGCATCCCCATCCTCTTCCTGCAGAACATCACCGGCTTCATGGTCGGTACCGAGGCCGAGCGCGGTGGCATCGCGAAGCATTCGGCGAAGCTGGTGTATGCGGTCGCCACCGCACGCGTGCCGCGCTTCACGGTGCTGATCGGCGGCAGCTACGGGGCCGGCAACTACGGCATGTGCGGCCGCGGCTTCGCACCGCGCTTCCTCTTTGCGTGGCCCAACAGCCGCATCGCGACGATGAGTCCCGACGTGGCGAGTACCGTGTTGATAGAGTTGCGCCGCAGCTCGCTGAAGGGCGACAGCGATGCCGAGTCGATGAAGGCGCTGGAGGCCGAAACCCGACGCCAGTTCGAGGAGCAGAGCGACCCCTACTACGCGACCTCGCGGTTGTGGGACGACGGCCTGATCGAGCCATCGCAGACGCGCGACGTGCTGGGGATCTGTCTGCAACTGGCCGATGCGAGCACGCCCCGGTTCGAGGGCCAGACGCCGGTGTTCCGGATGTGATTGGGATGATGAATACCCGCTTGCCGAGTGCACTGCTCCTTTCCTTGACGGGGAGGGAGCATCCAGATGTTTGACTCCCTCCTCATTGCCAACCGCGGCGAGATCGGCTGCCGCGTCATCCGCACGTGCCGACGCCTCGACGTCCGAACGATCGCGGTTTACTCCGACGCCGACGCGAACGCACGTCACGTGCGCGAAGCCGACAGCGCGATCCGTATCGGTCCCGCGCCCGTCCGAGATTCCTACCTCGATGCGCAACGCATCCTGCAGGCCGCCATCGAGTCCGGCGCGCAGGCCATCCACCCCGGCTACGGTTTTCTCAGCGAGAAGCTCGAACTGATCGACGCCTGCACCGCGGCCGGCATCACGTTCATCGGACCGCACCGCGACGCGATCGCCCGCATGGGTTCGAAGATCGAGAGCAAGCGCATCGCGCGCGCGGCCGGCGTGTCGTGCGTGCCCGGCTACGACGGCGACGACCAGGGCGACGAGCGCCTGCACGACGAGGCGTTGCGGATCGGCTTCCCCTTGCTTATCAAGGCCAGCGCGGGCGGCGGCGGCAAGGGCATGAAGCGCGTCGATTCGGCCGACACGTTTGCCGCACGATTGATCGCCGCACGCGGCGAAGCGCTCGCCTCGTTCGCCGACGATCGCGTGCTGCTCGAGCGTTATGTCGAGCGGCCGCGGCATGTCGAAGTGCAGCTGCTCGGCGATCGTCATGGCGGGCTCGTGCATCTGTTCGAGCGCGAGTGCTCGATCCAGCGCAACTACCAGAAGGTGATCGAGGAGGCGCCGGCCAATCATCTATCCGATGCCGTTCGCGGGCGCCTGTTCGACGCGGCGCTGCAGCTCGGTCGCGCGATCGGCTACGACTCGACGGGCACGGTCGAATTCGTGCTCGATGCCGATCGCGGCGACGAGCCCTTCTTTCTCGAGATGAACACGCGGCTGCAGGTCGAGCATCCGGTGACCGAGCTGACGACCGGCATCGACCTGGTCGAGCAGCAGATCCGCAGCGCACTCGGTGAACGCCTCGCGTTCACCCAGGCGACCATCACGCGGCACGGGTGGGCGATCGAGGCGCGCATCAATGCCGAGGTGCCAGCCGAAGACTTCCGCGCCTCGTTCGGCCCGATCACCGGCTACGACGAGCCGGTTGCGAGCGGGCTGCGGATCGACAGCGGCATCGACGCGAAGAGCACCGTCACGCCGCACTACGACTCGATGCTCGCGAAGGTGATCGCGTCGGGCGCGACGCGTGCGGTGGCGCGCGAGCGGCTGCTCGCCGGCCTGCAGCGACTGCGCATCGAAGGCATTGAGACGAACCAGGCCCTGCTCGGCGCCATCGTGGGCAACGCGGCCTTCGACGCGGTACTGACCACGCGCTTCCTCGCGGACACGTTCGTCGGGGGCTGGCGATCCGATCCGGATCACGTCGACGAACGCGATGGCGCTGCGGCGGCGGCCTGGTTCTTCGCGCGGGCGGGACGGGCCGCTTCCGATCGCCCGCTCGATGCGTTGACCGGATTTCGCCTGACGACGCCGGCCGGCCGGCGCGCGCTGTCGACGGTGCTCGTCGAGCGCGATGAGGTGTCCCGCACGATTGCGGTCGAGAGCTTCGGTCCCTGCAGGGTCGACTGTCATGTCGACGGTACGGCGCATCGTTTCGAAGGCGACCGGGACCTCGTCACCACGGCGCATCGCCGCTATCGAGCGGTCCATCACGACGATGCCGTCGAACTGTGGTCGGACGGCGTTTGGAGTCGAAGCGAGGTGACGTCCGCCGTCAGCGCGACCCGCGGCGACGATCGCACCGGCGACGGCGGCGATCGCATCGTCGCGGACCTGCCCGGCGTCGTGACGCAGGTGCTGGTCACGACCGATCAGGTCGTCACGGCCGGCATGCCGGTGATCGTCGTCGAGGCGATGAAACTGTTCCACACTCTGGTCGCGCCGCGGGACGGGATGATCGCCACGATCCGCGCGGTGGTCGGCGCGACGGTGGACCGGGGGGCGGTGCTGGTTGAGTTGACGTCGGTCGGCGATTGAAGGGCGTCGGGAAGGTCCCACGGATCGCCGCGGCGTTGCTCGAGCACTGGTTGACTGTAAATACGTAATGTATATACAGTATGCCGGTTCGGTTCGTAAGGTCCGAAGCAAAGCGCGCGGCGAATCCCGAAGTTCACGGAATCGACTTCGCGGATGCGCCTGGCGTCTTCGACGGAGCGACCTACTTTCGAGGACGACCGGTTCGGCTAGGACGAGCGGCGCTTCGTGACGCTCGGCTGGTTGGCCGGCAGTCCTGTTTCGATCGTGCATACCGAAGACGACCATGAAATCCGCGTCATCTCGTTCCGCCAAGCGATCCGCCGTGAAATCCGGATCTTCTTCGAAGCCCTCCAGGACTGACTGGTCGCGTCTCGCGGCCCGTTCGGAGGTTGCGTTGACGGATCAACATCCGGAAGCCTCGGTACGACACTTCGTTCGCGGCGTCGTCCGTCGCGGCCTCGAACCCGTGCCGGCAAAGACGTCGATCTCGCTGCGCGTCGATCAGGACGTGCTCGACTGGTTCAAGGCGCAGGGGCCGGGGTATCAGACGCGGATCAATGCGATCCTGCGAGCGTTCCGCGATGCGTCGGTGTGATCTAGCCGACAGCACCGCGCAGATCCATCCAGGACCCGTTTGGCAATCCATCGACCCCTCAGGAGATCCCCGATGTCGTCCGATCCGATCGCTCTCTGGCACCGCCTCGTCGACGAACACGATGTGGACGGCCTCGATGCATTGCTCGCCGACGACGCCGTGTTCCATTCGCCGGTGGTCCACACGCCACAGCTCGGCAAGGCCGTCACCAAGAAGTACCTTGCCGCGGCATTCCAGGTGTTCTTCAACGACTCGTTCCGCTACGTGCGCGAACTGCAGGGTGCCCGCGACGCCATCCTCGAATTCGAACTGGAGCTGGACGGGATCCGCATCAACGGCGTGGATATGCTGCGCTGGAACGACGAAGGTCAGGTCACCGAGTTCAAGGTCATGCTGCGGCCGCTGAAGGCCGTCAACCTGATCCACCAGAAGATGGGCGCGATGCTGCAGGCGCCTCGTTGAATCCTCCGTGGCCGTTCGCCGCAGACGGTGACGGCTACGAAAGGCTGATGGGACGCTGGAGCCGGCGCCTCGCCGTGCCGTTCCTGGACTTCGTCGGGGCCGGTGACGACGAGCGCGTACTGAATGTCGGCTGCGGCACGGGCGACCTGGCCTTCGCGGTGGCCGAGCGATCCGCCGCCAGCACGGTCCACGCGATCGATCTCGCGCTCTCGTACATCGAGCACGCGCGACTCCATCATCGGCACGCGAGGATCCGTTTCGAAGTCGGCGACGCCAGCGGGCTCGACCTGCCCGATCGCAGCTTCGATCGCGTGCTCTCGTTGCTGGTGCTGCACTTCTTGCCGCGGGCCGACGCCGCGATCGCGGAGATGCGGCGCGTCGCGAAGCCGGGCGGCACGGTCGGCGCGGCGGGTTCGTCGGCAATCGCATCTTCTGCGACACGGCCGCCGCCCTCGATCCAGACGCGAACGCGCATCGCGCCCGCGACTACACCCGCCCGATGACGCGACCGGGCGAACTCGCCCAGGCGTGGCGCGATGCCGCCTTGGGCGAGGTCGTCGAGACGACGCTTTGCATCCGCATGGAGTTCATGGACTTCGCCGACTACTGGAGGCCCTACACGGGCACCGACGGGCCGGGTGCCGCCTACCTGAAGACGCCGGATGAGCGCAGCTGCGAAACCAGGTTCGCGCGGCGTATCTCGACGGCGAGGACGATGGTCCGCGTTCGTATGCGGCCCTGGCCTGGGCGGTGAAAGGAATCGCCTGACGAGTCACGGCTAGACTGTGTCGTCACCACCTCGGAGCACACCATGGAACTCGAGGCCTTCTCCATCAGCCTGGCCGTAAAGGACATCGACTCCTCGAAGCGCTTCTACGAGAAGCTGGGCTTCGCGTCCTTCGCCGGCAATCAGGCGGAGAACTGGTTGATCATGAAGAACGGCGCCCACGCCATCGGGCTGTTCCAGGGCATGTTCGACAAGAACATCCTGATCTCCAACCCGGGCTGAACCCAGGATGCGACGCCGCTCGCGGCCTTCACCGACGTGCATGAATTGCAACGGCAACCGAAGGCCCAGGACGTGACCCTGGTCCCCGAGGCCGACGAGTGGGCGACCGGACCGGCCAGCTTCATGGTGGTCGACCCGGACGGCAACACGATCCTGATCGATCGGCACGTGTGAAGGCCGCTGGATCGTCGACCGGATGCCCGACTCGCTCATGAATGCCCGGTGCTGCGGCGAATGGCCGCATGCAGCCTGACGCGGCGCTCCGCTTTCGCAGCCATCCCGACTTCCTCGCGTTCTGGGGCGCCAGCGCGGCCTCGAGCTTCGGCTTCCAGATGCTGTCGGTCGCCGTCGGCTGGCAGGTCTACGCGATCACCGGCCGCGTCTTCGATCTTGGTCTCGTCGGGCTCGTGCAGTTCGTGCCGTCGCTGGTTCTCGCGCTGCCGGCCGGCCATGTGGCCGATCGTCACGACCGTCGTCGCATCTTGCTGGTCGCGCAAGCCGTCGTGCTGCTCGCGATCGTGGCGCTCGCTGCGCTGACGGCCTCGGCCCGCATCCGCGAGTTCGGCATCCTCGCGATCCTGTTCATCATCGGCATCGCAATGGCCTTCGAGTTTCCGGCGCAGCGTTCGATGCTGCCGTCGCTGGTGCCCGCGTCCGTCCTGCCGCGCGCGATGGCGATGACGTCGTCCGGCGACCAGGCCGCGACCATCGTCGGACCGGCCCTCGGCGGGCTGCTGTACATCGTCGGTCCTCAGGCGGTCTATGCGGTCGCCGCGCTGCTGTATCTGGTCTCGATCGTGCTGATGGCGCGGCTCCGCAGCGTCCCAAGGGCCTCGCAGCGCGAGGCACCGACCTGGTCCTCGGTCTTTGCCGGCATCCACTTCATCCGGCGCCATCCCGACCTGCTCGGCGTGATCTCGCTCGATCTATTCGCGGTGCTCCTGGGCGGGGTCACTGCGTTGCTGCCGGTCTTCGCGCGTGATGTCCTGCACACCGGGCCGGCGGAACTGGGCCTGCTGCGCGCCGCGCCGGCCGCGGGCGCGCTGCTGATGTCGCTGTGGCTCGCGCATCGTGCGATCGAGCGCCGCGTCGGGATGACGATGTTCGGTGCGGTCGCGGGCTTCGGATTGGCGACCCTCGTCTTCGGGCTGTCGACGTCGCTGGGGCTGTCGCTCGCGGCACTGTTCGCGCTCGGCGCCTTCGACATGGTCAGCGTGGTGATCCGCAGCGCGCTCGTGCAGCTCGACACGCCCGACGCCATGCGCGGCCGCGTCAACGGCGTCAACGCGGTGTTCATCAACACGTCGAACCAGCTCGGCGAATTCGAGTCGGGGATGCTCGCGGCGTGGGTCGGCGCGGTGCCGGCGGTGATGATTGGCGGCGTCGGCACGCTGCTCGTCGTGGGCGTGTGGATGGCCCTGTTCCCGACGCTGCGCAGGCGTCGGAGACTAAGCGTCGAAATTTCTTAGCCCTTCGAGATCCACGATGCGGATGCCGCCGTAGTCGATCGCCAGCAGACCCTCGGTCTCGAGCCGCTGCAGCGCCTGGTTGACGCGTTGTCGCGATACGCCGGCCAGGTTGCCGATCTCTTCCTGGCCGATGCGCAGCGAGCTGCCGTTACCCGGATAGAGCAGCGGATGGACCATCGATCCGAGGCAGCGCGCGACCCGCGCGTCGGGGTCGAGCAGGCGGTCGTATTCGACCATCGCGATGAACTGGCCGAGGCGCTCGTTGAGATGGTCGAGCAGGAAGCGGTTGAACGAGATGCTGCGGCCGAGCAGCCATTCGAAGGTCGCGCGCGGCATGCACGCGATGCGTGTGTCGCGCAGCGCGATCACGTCGTACTTGCGCGTCTCGTTCTTGAGGAGCGTGCCTTCGCCGAACCACGCGCCGTCCGGCATGCCCGCGAACGTGGCGAGCTTGCCTTGGGCCGACGTGTTGCTCATCTTGAGCAATCCCTCGATCACGCCCATCCAGTGTTCGATGGTGCTACCGCGGCGCGCGACGAAAGCGCCGCCGGTCACGAAGCGTTCACTGACATCGGCTTCGACCCGTGCCTGCTGCTGTGCATCGAGACCCGGAAACCACGGCGCTGCGTGCAGTATCTGCAGCAGGCTAGTGTTCTGAAGGGGCGGGACGGGCTGGGGGATCGACATGAGGGCGGCGCGGGGCATTGGGATTATCCCTCGGTCGGCCACGTTCCGGCCCGGATTGTCGTCGAGCCGACATTCGCCTTCGAAGGCGGTCCCTACACTCTGCGCCGCACGCTCGGATCGGCAGGGTTAGACCCTAACGCAACTTGCAGGACCCGATGCGAAACTCGCGGGTTGAAAACGGTGGTCCGATCGACGACCAGAGCGCATCGAAATGCGCCGGCAGGAATGGCAAGACTTGGAGCTTTGGTCACGATGACTGAAGGGTGGCAGGATTCCGCGATAGTTGACGACGACGCGACGATGCCGCGGCTGCTGATGCAGCACGCGAAGATCCGCGGGCAGCGCGCATCGATCCGCGAGAAGGACCTCGGCATCTGGCAGACCTGGACCTGGTCGCAGGTGCTGTCCGAGGTCGAGGCGTTGGCTGCCGGGCTGTCGCTGCTCGGCCTCGGCCGCGGCGAACATCTCGCGATCGTCGGCGACAACCGCCCGCGCCTCTACTGGTCGATGACTGCGGCCCAGGCGCTCGGCGCCGTGCCGGTGCCGCTGTACCAGGACGCGGTCACGAGCGAAATGCAGTTCGTGCTCGAGGATGCCGACGTCGGCATCGCGATCGCCGAGGACCAGGAGCAGGTCGACAAGCTGCTCGAGATGCTGCCGCGCCTGCCGCGGCTCAAGACGATTCTCTACGACGATGCGCGCGGGCTGCGTCACTACGAAGCGCCCCAACTGAAGTCCTTCGACCAAGTGCAGCGCGAAGGGCGCGAACTGCTCAAGCTGCAGCCGGACTTCTTTGCGAAGCAGGTTGCCGAGGGCAGGGCCGACGACGTCGCGGTGATGCTCTACACGTCGGGCACCACCAGCAAGCCGAAGGGCGTCTGCCAGACCCATCGCTCGTTCATTGCAGTCGCGCGCGGCGCCGTGGCGTTCGACGGTTTCAACGAACGCGACGAGGTGCTGAGCTACCTGCCGATGGCCTGGGTCGGCGACCACCTGTTCTCGTATGCCGAGGCGATGGCGGCCGGCTACTGCGTCAACTGTCCCGAGTCCGGCGACACCGTCATGACCGACCTGCGGGAGATCGGGCCGACCTACTACTTCGCGCCCCCGCGCGTGTTCGAGAACCTGCTGACGCAGGTCACGATCCGCATGGACGACGCTGGCGCCGTGAAGCGCTGGCTCTATCGCACGTTCATGGACGTCGCGAAGCGTTGCGGCGCGGATCTGATGGACGGCCGACCGGTGGCGTTCGGCGACCGCGTGCTGTACGCGATCGGCAATGTCGTCATCTACGGACCGCTGCGCAACGTTCTCGGCATGAGCCGCCTGCGCGTCGCGTACACGGGCGGTGCTGCGATCGGTCCGGACCTGTTCGGTTTCTATCGATCGATCGGCATCAACATCAAGCAGTTCTACGGCCAGACCGAGACCTGCGCGTACGTCTGCAAGCAGAAGAACGGCGAGGTGCGGCTGGACACGGTCGGCAAGCCGATGGCCGGCGTATCGCTGCGCATCGCCGCCAATGGCGAAGTGCAGATCCGTTCGCCGGGCCTGCTGAAGGAGTACTACCGGCGCCCCGACGACATGGTCGAGGCGGTCACCGCCGACGGCTGGTTCATGACCGGCGACGCGGGCTTCCTCGACGACCGCGGCGAACTCAAGATCATCGATCGCGCGAAGGACGTCGGCCGACTCGCGGGCGGGGAGTTCGACGGGGCCTTGTTCGCGCCGCAGTACATCGAGAACAAGCTCAAGTTCTACCAGTACATCAAGGAGGCGGTCGCCTTCGGCAACGCGCGCGACATGTGCTGTGCGTTCATCAACATCGACGTGACGGCCGTGGGCAACTGGGCCGAGCGCCGCAGCCTGCCTTACGCCGGCTACACCGATCTCGCGCAGAAGGACGAGGTCTACGGCCTGATCCAGACCTGTATCGAGGAGGCCAATCTGGCCCTCTCGCAGGACACCGCACTGGCCGGCTCGCAGATCCGCCGCTTCCTGATCCTGCACAAGGAACTCGACCCGGACGACGACGAGCTGACGCGCACGCGCAAGGTCCGCCGCGGCTTCATCGCCGAGAAGTACGGCGTGCTGGTCGACGCGCTGTATGCGGGTAAGACGTCGCAGTTCATCTCGACCGAGGTGAAGTTCGAGGACGGCCGTCGTGGTGCGATCGAGGCCGACCTGAAGATCCGTGAAGCGAAGATTTTCGGAGCGATCAAGCATGCAGCCTGATCGCCTGCAGCGCGAGGTGGACGAGGGCGGCGCGGCCGGCGGCGGACCCATCTCGAGCGGCGGTCGCCACATCGGCGAAGTGATCCTCGCGCTCGAATCGATCTCGCTGTCGTTCGGCGGCGTGAAGGCGCTGACCGACATCTCGTTCGACGTGAGGGAGCACGAGATTCGCGCCATCATCGGACCGAACGGCGCCGGCAAGAGCTCGATGCTCAACGTCATCAACGGCGTGTATCACCCGCAGAAGGGCCGCATCATCTTCCACGGCACCGAGCGCAAGAACATCAAGCCACACGCGGCCGCGCGCGAAGGCATCGCCCGCACGTTCCAGAACATCGCGCTGTTCAAGGGCATGAGCGTGCTCGACAACATCATGACCGGCCGCAACACGCTGATGCGCGGCAACTTCCTGCTCGACGCGCTGCACGTCGGGTTCTCGCGGCGCGAGGAGCTGGTGCATCGCAAGCATGTCGAGGAGGTGATCGACTTCCTCGAGATCCAGCACATCCGCAAGACCTCGGTGGGGCGTCTGCCCTACGGCTTGCAGAAGCGCGTGGAGCTGGCGCGTGCGCTGGCCGCGGAACCGAAGCTGCTGCTGCTCGACGAGCCGATGGCCGGCATGAACGTGGAGGAGAAGCAGGACATGTGTCGCTTTATCCTCGACGTGAACGACCAGTTCGGCACGACGATCGTGCTGATCGAGCACGACATGAGCGTGGTGATGGACATTTCGGATCGGGTGGTGGTGCTGGACTACGGGAAGAAGATCGGGGACGGGACGCCGGACGAGGTGCGGAAGAACCAGAACGTGATCGATGCATACCTTGGAGTCGTGCATTGAAGCCGCGGGCTTCGATGCGCGCATTCCCCCCCCTCCCTTTCAAGGGGAGGGGGACGCATCCCTTCCGCCTTCGGCGGAAGGCTTCATAACGATATGCAATTCTTCCTCGAAGTCCTCATCGGTGGTCTGCTCTCCGGCGTCATGTACTCGCTCGTCGCGCTCGGCTTCGTGCTGATCTACAAGGCATCCGGCGTCTTCAACTTCGCGCAGGGCGCGATGGTCTACTTCGCCGCCCTGTCGTTCGTCGGCATCCTCGCCAAGGGCGTGCCGTTCGGCCTCGCGCTGATCCTCGCGCTGGCCATCATGATTCTGTTCGGCGTGCTCACCGAGCGCTTCGTGCTGCGACCGCTGGTCAACCAGCCGCCGATCTCGCTCTTCATGGCGACCATCGGCCTCGCGTTCTTCCTGGAGGGTCTGGGTCCCTTCCTTTGGGGCAACGACAGCCACGAGATCCGGCTCGGCATCCCCGACGAGCCGCTGCCGTTCTTCCTCGACAAGTACAACATCGCGATCTCCACCTTCGATCTCGCGGCGGCGGGAATCGCCGGCGTGCTGGTCGCGGGCCTCGCGCTGTTCTTCCAGAAGACCAAGATCGGTCGCGCCCTGCGCGCCGTCGCGGACGACCACCAGGCCGCGCTGTCGATCGGCATCCCGCTACAGGTGATCTGGATGATCGTGTGGGGCGTGGCCGGCTTCGTCGCGCTGGTGGCCGGCCTGCTCTGGGGCGCGCGCAACGGCGTGCAGCTCGCGCTGGTAGCGGTCGTGCTGAAGGCGTTGCCGGTGCTGATCCTCGGCGGCTTCACGTCGGTGCCGGGGGCAATCGTCGGCGGCCTGATCATCGGTAGCACCGAGAAGCTGGCCGAGGTCTACATCGGCCCGATGGTGGGCGGCGGCATCGAGAGCTGGTTCCCGTACGTGCTCGCGCTTGGCTTCCTGCTGATCCGGCCCGAAGGCTTGTTCGGCGAACGACATATCGATCGGGTGTAGTTATGGAAAAGTGCGAAGCACGCATTTCATGTCACCCCGGCGCAGGCCGGGGCCCAATTGCATATCTCAAAAAATTAGGTCCCGGCCTGCGCCGGGATGACATTCGCTTCGTTCACCATCTGTCACCCCACTGATGCTCTACCGCGAAGCCGGTCAGTTCAAGACCTCGTACGCCGCCGATCAGCAGCTCCTGCCGATCCGTCAGGACCGCATCGCCTTCTTCACGCTGCTCGCGGTCGTGTTCGTCGTCGTCCCTCTGTTTGTCAGCGACTACTGGTTCACGGCGCTGCTGATCCCGATCCTGATCTTCTCGCTGGCCGCGATCGGGCTGAACATCCTCACTGGCTACGCGGGCCAGCTGTCGCTCGGCTCGGCCGCCTTCATGGCGGTCGGTGCGTTCGCGGCCTACAACTTCGTCTTGCGACTGCCGTGGCTGCCGCAGGTCGTGTCGTTCCTGCTCGCGGGCGTCTGCGCCGCGCTGGTGGGCATCGCGTTCGGGCTGCCGTCGGTCCGCATCAAGGGCTTCTATCTCGCCGTCGCGACTCTGGCCGCACAGTTCTTCGTGGTGTGGGCCCTGCAAAAATTCCCCTGGTTCACCAACAACAGCTCGTCGGGCGTGATCAGTGCGCAAGGCGTGACCTTCTTCGGCATCGCGATCGACACGCCGGTGCGCAACTACCTGTTCGTGCTCGGCATGGTGACCGTGCTCGCGCTGCTCGCGAAGAACATGGCGCGCTCGAACACGGGCCGCGCGTGGATGGCGGTGCGCGACATGGACGTGGCCGCCGAGGTGATCGGCATCCCGCTGATGCGCACGAAGCTGATGGCCTTCGCGATCAGCTCGTTCTATTGCGGCGTGGCGGGGGCGTTGTATGCGTTCTGCTACATCGGGACCGTCGAGCCCGAGGCCTTCAGCCTCGACATGTCGTTCCGCGTGCTGTTCATGATCATCGTGGGCGGCATGGGCACGATCATGGGCGGCTTCATCGGCGCGACCTTCTTCACGGTGCTGCCGATCCTACTGTCGGTGGTGGTGCCGGGCATCGCGGGCCTGCTACACGTCAATTTCGACAAGGCGTCGCTGACCTACATCGAGTTCATGATCTTCGGCGCGCTGATCATCTTCTTCCTGATCGTTGAGCCGCACGGCCTGGCCCGGCTGTGGCAGATCGGCAAGGAGAAGCTGCGCATTTGGCCGTTCCCGCACTGAAGGATTTCAACGAGCAACGAGCAACGAAACGCGGGCGGGTGTCGAGGAGGGTGCTCTCACCGCATTTTCAATCAGGAGACCAACCATGTTCAGCAAGACACTCAAGGCGCTCTGCGCCGCAGCGATCGGGACCGCCGCACTGGTGACCAGCGCGCCATCCTTCTCGCAGGCCAACGAGCAGTTCGTCAGCGTGCTGTCGTTCCGCGTCGGGCCCTACGGTCCGGCCGGCGTCGGCATCTTCGGCGGCTTCATCGATTACATGAACTACGTCAACGTCAAGGAAGGCGGCGTCGGTGGCGTCAAGCT
>JANXTA010000108.1 GCA_025356395.1 Betaproteobacteria bacterium | reverse complement strand
CCTGCTGGTCGAGCGCGAGCAGCGACTCGACCAGGTTCGAGCCGATGAATCCCGCGGCGCCGGTGACCAGCCAGCGGCGCGGCGCCGATGCGAGCTGCGCACGCATGGCATCGTATTGCGCGACGGGCCGCGCGGCCATGGCACCCGACGGGATCTGCAGCACCGAATCCAGGACAGTCATTCCGAAAGCACCATCACAGGCGCCACACGGTGGCACCCGCGGCGCGGATCTCGTCCGCATCGAAGGCGCACTTGACGTCGATGAAGGGGGCCGACGGGATCAGCTTCGCGATGTACTCGGCGGTGCTGCGCGCCTTGAACTCGCGATGGGCCACGGCAGCGACCACCGCATGCGACAGCGGCAGGTCGTCCCAGCTCCTCAGCTTCACGCCGTATTCGTGGACCGCTTCGTCGGCGTCGGCAATCGGATCGTGCACGTGCACGTCGACCCCGTAGGACTCGAGCTCGCGGATGACGTCGATGACGCGCGAGTTGCGCAGGTCGGGACAGTCTTCCTTGAAGGTCAGGCCAAGCACCGTGACCGGCGCTCCCTTGACCGTCGAACCGTTGCGGATCATCTGCTTGATGGTCTGCTCGGCGATGAACTTGCCCATGCCGTCGTTGATGCGCCGGCCGGCCAGGATGACCTGCGGCTGGTAGCCGACCATCTCGGCCTTGTGGGTCAGGTAGTACGGGTCGACGCCGATGCAGTGGCCGCCGACCAGGCCCGGCCGGAACGGCAGGAAGTTCCACTTCGTGCCCGCGGCCTTGAGCACCTCGATGGTGTCGATGCCGATCTTGTCGAAGATGATCGCGAGCTCGTTCATCAACGCGATGTTGAGGTCGCGCTGCGTATTCTCGATGACCTTCGCCGCCTCGGCGACCTTGATGCTCGACGCCGGATAGACGCCTGCGGTGATGACGGCCGAGTACAGGTCGGCGACCTTCCTGAGCGTGTCGGCGTCGTCGCCCGAGACCACCTTGGTGATCTTGGTCAGCGTGCGTTCCTTGTCGCCCGGGTTGATGCGCTCGGGCGAGTAGCCGACGTGGAAATCCTGCATCCACTTCAGGCCCGACTTGGCTTCGAGGATGGGGATGCACACCTCTTCGGTCGCGCCGGGATAGACGGTCGATTCGTAGATGACGATCGCGCCCTTCTTCATGTGCGCGCCGACGAACTCGCTGGCGCCGACCAGCGGCGAGAAGTCCGGCTGATGCGCTTGGTCGACCGGCGTGGGCACGGCGACGATCAGGTAGTCGGCCTCGGCGAGCTTCGCCGGATCGGTCGTGACCTCGAGCAGCGTCGCGGCCTTGAGATTCTCGGTGGAGCACTCGCCGGTGGGATCGACGAAGCGACGATAGCTGTCGATCTTCCGTTCGGAAAGATCGAAACCGATCGTGCGGAACTGCTTGCCGAACTCGACTGCCAGCGGCAAACCGACATACCCGAGCCCGACCACGGCGACAACGCTCATCCTGCTCTCCGAGTGGCGGCGCGCTTCTGCAAGCGGCCTTCAATGTGAATGGATCAGCCGATCGCACCGATACCCGCCGGCCCTCGCGAAACAGGGCGACGAACGCTCTCGGCGTCACACGGCGCGGCATTCTAGCCGATCGACAGCACATCTCGTATGCAGGAACGATGCCACGCTGATTCGGGGCTGCGGGGTACTCCGAAGACCCCGGATGCGGCACAATCGCGTCGCACTTTGCCCAAATCTGTCGACGCGACCGACCAAAAGCGTCCGCGCGGCGCGGCCCGATCGACAACGCCGCTATGCCCTGCAAGAGACGACGAGCGCCGCGCTCAGACCAACCCCTCCCGATCAGCGGCATGGAAGTTGCCTTGCCTGATCGGATTGTTTCATGGCGAAACTAGATCCCGGATGGTCTCTTCCCTGCCCCGCATCGCGCACTCGCTGATCGCCGCCCTCGTGCTGATGATGGCTTGGGGCAGTGCGTCGGCGGATCAGACCTGGGAGCTGCCGAGGGCCGATGCGCCCGGCGACGAGCCTCTGGTGCGCGCGCCACCCCCGACCGGCCTGACGGCGGAGGCCGTCAGGCTCGAGTACGGCGAGAACATCGCGCAGAACTACACGCTGGCGGCCGAGCTCTACTGCCGCGCGGCCCGCAAGGGCGATCCGGATGCGGCGTATCGACTCGGCTGGATGTACGCGAACGGCCGGGGGATGCTGAAGGACGATCGACTCGCGACCGGCCTGTTCCGTTATGCCGCGGAACGCTCGCACGACTATGCGAAGCGGATGCTGCTGCATGTCAACACCACCGAAGCCGTGCTGCCGGCCTGCATGATCCCGCCGTCGGTGATCGCCGAAGAAAGCCACGCGTTGCCGCTCGCGTGGACCGCCACGTCCGAGCGCATGCGCATCGTGGACATCGTCCGCGAGTTCGCACCGGCCTACGGCATCGAGCCGCGGCTCGCGCTCGCGATCATCCAGGCCGAGTCGGGCTTCCAGGTCAGCGCCAAATCGAACAAGAACGCGCAGGGACTGATGCAGCTGATCCCCGAGACCGCCGAGCGCTTCGGGGTCCGCAAAATCATGGATCCGCGCGAGAACATCCGCGGCGGCCTGGCTTACCTGCGCTGGCTGCTGTCGTACTTCGAAGGCGATGTCACCCTCGTGACCGCGGCCTACAACGCCGGCGAAGGCGCGGTGGTCCGCTACCGCGGGGTGCCTCCGTATGCCGAGACCCGGCAATACGTCGCACGGGTCACCGGCGTCTTCGGCAAGGTCAGGCACAAGTTCAACCCGAACATCGTCGAACCGGCGCCGATGGTCCTGGTCAGGCGCCTGCAGACCGTGTCGGCCGTCGAAGGGGCGGCGCGATGAGGCGCGCGTTGCTCGTCGTGCTGTCGCTGTGCCTGACGATCGGCACCGCACATGGCGCCGGCGAGGAGGCCGGACTGCCCGCGGCCATCGATCGCATCCGCCCGTCGATCGTCGCGGTCGGGACCAACCTGCCGACGCGCAACCCGTCGTACCAGTTCCGCGGCACCGGCTTCGTGGTTGGCGACGGCACGCTGGTCGCGACCAACAATCACGTGCTGCCGGCCGTGATCGACGCCTCGAACCTGGAAGTGATCGCCATCGCGATCCCACAACCGGGTGCCGATCCGCTCTTTCGCGAGGCGACGATCGTCGCGCGCGATACCGACCACGACGTCGCGCTGCTGCGCATCGTGGGCGCAGCGCTGCCGGCGATCCGCCTGGGCGATTCGTCGAAGGTCAAGGAGGGCCAGTTCTTCGCGTTCACCGGATTCCCGATCGGCGGCGCGATCGGGCTCTATCCGACGACCCACCATGCCCTTGTCTCCGCCATCACGCCGATCGCCCTGGCCCAGGCCACCGCGAAGTCGCTCGATGCCGCGCTGATCCGTCGCCTGCGCTCGGATCGATTCAACATCTTCCAACTCGATGCCACGGCGTATCCCGGCAACAGCGGCAGCCCGATGTT
>JANXTA010000081.1 GCA_025356395.1 Betaproteobacteria bacterium | reverse complement strand
TCGAAGCGTTGCTGACCGACCGCTTCAAGGTAGGCGTCGGGGGCAGCTACAACAAGACGGAGATCAAGGACGTCAGCCTGGCTGTCCCCGGCTGCGGCAGCGGTTGCACGGTGACCAACCAGCAGGTCCCCGGACGGCCGGGCATTTATTTCATCAACGGCAACTCGCTGCCGCAGGCGCCGAAGTTCATCACGTATGCGACTGCCAAGTACACGATGCCGGTTGCAAACGGCGACCTGTCGCTGTCGACCGACCTGTCGTATCGCACGAAGATCAACCTTTTCCTTTACGAGTCGGTCGAGTTCACCGGCAAGTCGCTGTTCGAGGCCGGCCTGCGGCTCGGTTACCGCTGGGGCGAGGGTCGCTACGAAGCCGCCGTGTTCTGCCGCAACTGCACCAACCAGATCCGGGTCAACGGCGCGATCGACTTCAACAACCTCGAAGGCTTCATCAACGACCCGCGCGTCGTGGGCGTCCAGTTCCGCGTGAACTGGTTGTGATGCGGCGCTGGCGCGCCCTCGCGAGCGCGTTGTGCGTGACCGCGGCGCTCGTCGCTTCGACGGGCGCTCTCGCGGCTTCGCCGCTGCCACCGCAGAAGACCGCGGTGCTGTTCGGGGCGAAGATCAGGTACTTCGAGATGGGCAGTGGCCCGACCGTCGTGCTCGTCCACGGCCTCGGCAGCAGCGCACGCGGTGACTGGGGCACGGTGATGCAGTCGCTCGGCGCCAGCCACCACGTGCTGGCGTTCGACCTGCTCGGCTTCGGCGCTTCCGACAAGCCCTTCATTGCCTACGGCATCCAGACCTGGGTCGACTTCCTCGGCGAGTTCCTGCGCGACCGCAAGGTCGCTTCTTTCACGCTGATGGGCGAGTCGCTCGGCGGATGGATCGCGGCGCAGTACACCATCCAGGCGCTGGCCGAACAGGCGGTCGGTCCAAAGTACCTGCTGCCCAAGCCTTCCAAGCTCGTGCTCTGCGACGCCGCGGGTTTCAGCAAGGCCACCGTCACGCAGATGGTCGATCGCAGCGCGTCGAGCACGATGCCTTCAGGTATGTCTCTGGCCGGCCAGCAGCGCCTGCTCGGCGCCGTCTTCCATGACCCTGCGTGGTCGTCGGACAAGGGCCTGCGGACCGGCATGGCGTGGGCGATCTCGAAGGGCGACGGCTGGACCATCCAGTCGCTCTTGTCCAATCGGTCGATCATCGAGGAAGCCACGCAGGAAAGACTCGGCAGCATCACGATCCCGACGCTGGTGGTCTGGGGCCAGTACGACCAGCTGGTGCCGATCGCCGACGGGGAGGGCTACGCGGCAGCCATCCCCGGCGCGCGCCTGGTCGTGATCCCGGACGTCGGGCACGCGCCGATGATCGAGGCGCCTGCCCTGTTCCTGAAAGCCGTGGACACCTTCCTTTGAAGCGGCTGCACGCGTTCGTAACGGTCCTCCTGCTCCTGGCGACTCTGGTCGCAAGCCCGTCCCTCGCCGCTGAAAAGGTCGTCGTCGATCTCGACATCGGCGACGACATCGACGATGCCTTTGCCCTCGGAGTGATCCTCGTCAGCCCCGAGTTCGAGGTCGTCGGCATCAGCACGGCTTGGGGCGACACCGCGCTGCGCGTGAGACTGGTCCGACGCTTCCTCCACGCATTCGGCCGCCAAGACATCGCGATAGCGCAGGGCATCGTGACGACCAGCACGACCGGGTTCAGCCAGGCCCGTTGGGCGCAGCGCTGGCCTGAGAGTGGCAAGCCCGTCGCGACGTCGGTCGACCTGATCCTCGACGCAGCCGGAAAACAGCCGGGCATCGTGACCCTGCTCGCGCTCGGCCCGCTGACCAACGTCGCGGCCGCTCTCTCGCGTGACCCGCAGCGCTTTCGGCAGCTCAAGCGGATCGTGCTGATGGGCGGCTCGGTGCGCAGGGGCTACGGCCGTACTCAATACGCTGTGCCCGGACCGCCGACCCGTGAATACAACATCGCCGCGGACATCGGGGCGGCGCAACGGGTGCTGGCGTCGGGCGTGAAGATCGAGCTGTTTCCGCTGGACTCCACGCTGGTCCAGCTCGACGACGTGCGTCGTCGCGAACTGTTCGCGCACGGCAGCGCGGGGACCGATGCGCTGACCTTGCTCTATCACCAGTGGAGCAGCGCCGACCAGCCGTGGGCCAGCAGCACGCCGACCCTCTTCGATGTCGTCCCCGTCGTGACTCTCATCGATCCGACGCTTTGCCCGACCCAGCCGATGCATCTCGTCGTCCACGACGACGGCATCACTGCCGAGGAAGCCGGAGCACCGAACGTGATGGTTTGCCTGGCGAGCGATCGGCAACGCGTGCTCGATCTGATGATGAAACGGCTGCTCGCCCCATCCGTCGCGCGCCCGTAAAAAAAGCCGGCATCAGCCGGCTTCTTCATCGAAGAATCGATCGCCTCAAGCGGCCGTCTGGAGCATCTTCTTCAGCTCGCCGCTCTCGTGCATCTCGCCGATGATGTCCGAGCCGCCGACGAACTCGCCCTTGATGTAGAGCTGCGGCACGGTCGGCCAGTTGGAGTAGGCCTTGACGCCCTGGCGGACGTCGTCGTCCTCGAGCACGTTGACCGTCACCAGGCTGGTCACGCCGTTGGCCTTCAACAGCTGGATCGCGCGACCCGAGAAGCCGCACTGGGGAAATTGGGCCGTGCCCTTCATAAACAGCACGACCGGATTCTGGTGCACCGTCTGATCGATGAATTCGTGGATCGTCTGCGTTTCGCTGCTCATGTTCAGTCCTCTCGTGGTGCCTGATTCAAACAGCCGTCATCCTGCCACGTCCGCGTCGAACGCGTCCGCGGACGGCGATCAGTGGTTGATCTTGTCCTTGGCTTGCTGGGTCAGTTCCCTGGCCTTGTCCGACGTCTTCTCGGCGCCTTCCTTGATCCTGTCCTTGGCCTCGATGGCCAGCGCCTTCGTCTTGTCGCCGACCTCGGTCGCCTTTTCCTGGGTAGCCACTGCCGCGCTGCTCACGGCGCTCTTGGCGGCGTCGACGGCCGTGTTGGTGTCTGCCTTCGCCTTGCTCATGGCCGCCGAGTCGTCCGGCTTCTTGCTGCAGGCGACGATGGCAACGACGAGGAAGAGGGCTGCAAGGAGCTTGCGAATCATGGTGGCCTGCAATGAGGTTGGTCGTTCGGCGGCCCTGTCGGGGATGCCAAAAACGAGCGTTGGATTATACGGGAGCGGTCAATCGCGGCGCTGTTGCCCATCGACTCCGCCGGCGAGCGTTCCGACGGTGATGCGTTCGATGCCCGCCAGGTCCCGCGACGAGGCGATGTCGACGAAGCCGCCCGACACGAACAACGACCGAACCAGGGCCGCCTGGTCGTGTCCGTGTTCAACCATCAACCTTCCGCTCCGGGTGAGCCGGCTCGGCGCTCCGGCCACGATGCAGCGGATCGCGTCGAGGCCGTCGTGGCCGTCGGTCAGCGCGGACTGGGGTTCGAACCGCAGGTCTCCCTCGCCGAGGTGGCTGTCGTCGATCGCGATGTAGGGCGGGTTCGAGACGATCAGGTCGAAGCGCCGGCCCTCGTCAAGGGCGTCGAACCAGCTGCCCTCGTGCCAGGCGACCGACGCGTTCAAGGCGCGGCCATTGACGCGCGCGATCTCAAGCGCGTCAGCCGACACATCGGTGCCCGTGACGATGGCCGCGGGGCGCTCGAGTGCCAGCGTGATCGCGATGACGCCGCTGCCCGTACCCAGGTCGAGGATGGAGCCCGGCGACTCGGGCCCGGCGCAGACCAGATCGATCAGCAACTCGGTCTCTGGACGAGGGATCAGCACGCGCGGGCCCACCGCGAAACGCCGCCCGTAGAACTCGCGATGTCCGAGCAGGTAGGCGACCGGCTCGCCCGCGATCCGTCGAGCGCGCAGTCGCTCGTACTCTGAAGCGACGTCGTGCGGCAACGTCGCTTCGGGCGACGCGATCAGCGACTCGCGCGTGCGACCGCTGGCATGCGCGAGCAGCATCAGGGCTTCGCTGCGCACCATCGACCGGTCACGCAGCGCCTGGCCCGGCGTCATCGACCGCTCACTGCTCGGCGAGCTGCGCCAGTTGTTCCGCCTGGTGTTCGCTGACCAGCGCATCGGTCAGTTCGTCGAGGTCGCCGTCGAGGATGAACTCAAGCTTGTAGAGCGTCAGGTTGATGCGGTGATCGGTCACGCGACCCTGCGGGAAGTTGTAGGTGCGGATGCGTTCGGACCGATCGCCCGAGCCGACCAGCGAGCGCCGGGTCGCCGCCTCCGTGGCCTGCTGCTCGCGCATCTGCTTGTCCTTGATACGCGCGGCCAGCACCTTCAGCGCCTGCGCCTTGTTTTTGTGCTGGCTGCGGTCGTCCTGGCACTCGACGACGATGCCCGTCGGCAGGTGCGTGATGCGCACGGCCGAGTCGGTCTTGTTGATGTGCTGGCCGCCCGCGCCCGACGCGCGGAAGGTGTCGATGCGGATCTCGTCGGGCCGGATGTCGACGTCGGCGATGTCGTCGGGTTCCGGCATCACGGCCAGTGTGCAGGCCGACGTGTGGATGCGGCCCTGGGTCTCGGTGACGGGTACGCGCTGGACCCGATGCCCGCCCGACTCGAACTTCAGCCGCGCATATGGCGGCAATGCGTCCGCCGCTGCTGCGCCCGGCGCCGCGCTCGACGTGATGCGCACGATCACTTCCTTGTAGCCACCCAGTTCGGCAGGCGACGATGAGACAATCTCTGTCTGCCAGCGCTGGCGTTCGGCGTAGCGCAGATACATGCGCAGCAAGTCACCCGCGAAGAGCGCCGACTCGTCGCCGCCGGTACCCGCACGGACCTCGAGGAACATCGGCTTCGCGTCGTCGGGGTCTTTCGGCAGCAGCAGGCGCTGCAGCGTCGCATCGAGCGTGACGATGCGCGCCCGCGCGCTGGCCAGTTCCTCTTCGGCGAAGGCCTTCATCTCCGGATCGCCGTGCAGCTCGCCGGCCGCGGTCTCGTCGGCCAAGGCCGCGCGATAGAGCGCGTGGCTCTCGACCAGCGGGCCGAGCTCGGCGTGTTCGCGGGTCAGGCTGCGGTAGCGATCGAGATCGCCGGTCACGCCCGGATCGGACAGCAGCTGCTCGAGTTCCGTGCGGCGCGTCGTCAGCTGGTCGAGTTTGGAAGCGAGGCTCGGCTTCATGCGCGAGACGGGATGGCGCGGTGCTCAGTCATCGCCGCGGCTCCCGAACAGCTTGGGCAGATATTCGAGCAGGTGAGCGCGGACGTCGTCCGGCGCGTCGTGCAGCAACTGCGTCGGCCCGTGTAGGAACTTGTTGGTGATGCCCTGGGCCAGCGCCTCGATCACGGCCGAAGGATCGTCGCCCTTCGCGAGCCGACGGCGGGCGCGATCGAGTTCCATCACGCGGAAAGCATCGCCGCGTTGATGCAGGTCGCGGATTACCGGCACCGTCTGGCGGCCGTCGAGCCAGCGCATGAATTGTCCGACCTCGCGGTCGATGATCGCCTCGGCCTCGTCGACCGCGTCGCGACGCTTCTGCATGCCGCTGGAGATTACCTGCCCGAGGTCGTCGACCGTGTAGAGGAACACGTCGTCGAGCTCGCCGACCTCGCGCTCGATGTCGCGCGGCACGCCAAGGTCGACCATGAACATCGGCTTGCGCTTGCGCTGCTTGAGCGCGCGCTCGACCATCCCGAGTCCGACCAGTGGCAGGGTCGCGCCGGTCGACGAGATGACGATGTCGAAGCGCCCCAGCTCGCTGGCCAGCTCCGACAGCAGCATTGCGCGCGACGGCACGCCGGTCAGCGCCAGACGCGCGGCGAGCTGCTGGCCGCGCTCAAGGGTGCGATTGGCCACGGCGATCTCGGCCGGCTTCCGCGCGGCGAAGTGCGTGGCGACGAGTTCGATCATCTCGCCGGCACCGATGAACACGATGCGCTGCTTGTCGAGGCGATCGAAGATGCGTTCCGACAGCCGTACCGCCGCGGCGGCCATCGACACGCTGGCCGAGCCGATGGCGGTCCCCGAGCGGACCGCCTTGGCGACTGCGAACGATCGATCGAAGGCCTGGCGCAGCGGCGTGCCGAGCGTGCCCACGGCTTCGGCCTCGCGCGCGGCGTCCTTCATCTGGCCGAGGATCTGAGGCTCGCCGAGCACCATCGAGTCGAGGCCGCTCGCCACCCGGCAGGCGTGGCGTACGGCCTCGCTGTCGACGTGCCAGTACCAGTGCGGATCGAGGGCCTCGCGCGGCGTGTCGTGACGGGCCGCGAGCCAGCGGGCCAGGTCGTCGCGCAAACCCGGCAACGCGTCGAGCGGACGATCGGTGGCCGCGTAGATCTCGGTGCGGTTGCAGGTCGACAGGACGACCGCGTGCGGCAGCGCCGAGGCGAACTCGCCGGTCAGCGCGCCGAGGGTCGACGCCAGTTGTTCGGACGGGATGGCCATGCGCTCGCGCACCGAGAGCGGGGCGGTCGCGTGGTTGAGTCCGAGGGTCAGGATTCGCATAGTTCGCGCAGGGTTCGCGCGGGTGGAGGCCGGGGTCCGGACGGCTCGTGAGCCCTGTCCGGACAACCATGGATTATACCGGGCCAGGCGTCGCCGACGGGCTCACGGTTCCAGGCGGTCCAGCCGGTAGCCGTAGCCGTAGACCGGCAGCACGCGATACACCGACTGCGTGTTCAGCCCGAGCTTCGAGCGCAGCCGTGAGACGTGGGTATCCATGGTCCGCGACGAGATGTCGGCATCGCCGCCCCACACCACTTCGCGGATGTGATTGCGCGACATTGGCCGGCCGGCGTTGCGGAACAGCAGCAGGCCGAGGTCGAACTCCTTCTGGGTCAGCAGCACGCGCTCGGCGTCGCCGTTGCCGGAGCGCGCGACCGAGACCTCGCAAGGCTCGGGATCGAAGCGGTACGGCTCGAATTCGTAGCGCTCGAGCGTCTCGTTGGGGTAGGCCCGACGGAGCAGCGCCTGCAACCGCGCGATCAGTTCGGACGGCCGGATCGGCTTGATCAGGTAGTCGTCGGCACCGCACGACAGGCCCGCGATGATGTCGTCCTCGTCGCCGTGGGCCACCATCATCAGCGTCGGCGTGCGAGTCGCGGCTGCCCGAGCGTGGCCGAGCACGGCGCCGCCTTCGGCCGGATGCCCTTTCCAGTTGACGATCAACGCGTCGAAGCGCTTGATGCGCGCGTCGGCGACCAGTGCGCGC
>JANXTA010000021.1 GCA_025356395.1 Betaproteobacteria bacterium | reverse complement strand
CCCGAACGCAAGTTCATCATCGCCGATACGCCCGGTCACGAGCAGTACACCCGCAACATGGTCACCGGTGCGTCGACCGCCGACCTGACGATCGTGCTGGTCGATGCGAAGAAGGGCGTGCTGCCGCAGTCGCGTCGTCATGCAGCGATCGCGAGCCTGCTTGGCATCCGCCATGTGGTGTTCGCGATTAACAAGATGGATCTCGTCGACTACGACCAGGCGCGCTTCGAGGCGCTGCATGCCGAGCTCGACCGCATCGCCGACAAGCTCGGCCTGGTCGACGTGCAGTGCATCCCGATGTCGGCGCTGCGCGGCGACATGGTCGTCGAGCGCGGCGATCGCTTGAACTGGTATCGCGGCCCGACCTTGCTGCAGCACCTCGAGGCGGTCGACGTGTTGGTGCCGCGTGGGGCACCGTTCCGTTTTCCCGTACAGCTCGTCAGCCGTCCGGGCCTGCCTGAAGCGTACGTGCGTGGCTACATGGGCCGCGTCGAGTCGGGTGTGATCCGCGTGGGCGATCGGGTCGTGGTGCAACCGAGCGGCCGCGAGTCGACGGTGACCAGCATCGTGACGCTCGACGGCACGCTCAAGGAAGTCGAGGCGCCGCAGTCCATCACGCTGCTGCTCGCCGACGAGATCGACATCTCGCGCGGTGACCTGGTCACGCGCGTCGAGACCCCGGCTGCGGCCGTCAAGAGCTTCGACGCGATGGTGTGCTGGATGGACGCCGAGCCGATGGCAGCCAACGGTCGCTACCTGATCAAGCACACCACCCGCACGACCAAAGCCCTGATCGAGGGCGTGACCAGCAAGCTCGACATCGCCACCCTCGAGACGCGCGACGCGAACGACGCGAAGCTGTCGATGAACGAGATCGGGCAGGTGCGTTTCAAGACGCGCGACGCGCTGATGATCGACGCGTACGCCAACAACAAGGCGACCGGCGCCTTCATCCTGATCGACGAGGTCACCAACCACACGGTGGCGGCGGGAATGATCGTGGGTGGGGGCCGACCGTGACCGGGGTCGTCTACCTGGTCGGTGCAGGCCCGGGCTCGCCCGACCTGCTGACCCTGCGTGCGGCCAGGCTGCTCGCCGATGCCGACATCGTCTTTCACGATGCGCTGGTCCACGAGGACACGATCGCGCTGGCGACGAAGGCCATCAAGGTGCCGGTCGGCAAGCGCAACGGCCAGCGCTCGTCGGCCCAGCACTTCATCAACAAGCGGCTCGTGGATGCGGCCCAGGAACACGGCATCGTGATGCGATTGAAGGGCGGCGATCCAATGCTGTTCGGCCGCGCGCAAGAAGAGATCGACGCATTGAGCGCTGCTTCAATCGACTTCGAAGTCGTCCCTGGCGTCACTGCGGCACTGGCGGCCAGTGCCGAACTCGGCGTGTCGCTGACGCGGCGTGGCCGGGGTGGCGACGCAGGCTGCCGCAGCGTCGTCTTCGTCACGCCGCGCGTCGGCGACGACGACCACGTCGTCGATCGCACGGCCACCGAGCGTCGCTGGATCGCCGCCGTCAATGCGGCCGACACGGCGGTGCTGTACATGGCTTCGCGCGACGCGGACCGCATCGCGGCAGCGTTGGTGGCCGACGGACGCGACGCCGCGACGCCGGTCGCGATTGTGGAGAACGCGTCGTTGTCCGGATCGTCCCGTTCCCTGACCACGCTCGGCGCACTCGCCGCTCGGGGCTTCACCGGCCTCGAAGGTCCGGCCACGCTGATCGTCGGCGATGCGATGCGACATGCCCGTGTCGACCACATTGCCGATGTCCTCGCGCTCGACCTGCAGGAGCGATTTAGGGCGGCGTGACCCGTGGTGAGGACATGCCTTACGCCTCTACGGACTCGACCAGCAACGCATGACCCGTGCCGCACCGAATGCGGCGCGCGCGGAGCTCGAGCCCCATCGCAACCCCATGCAGCGACCCCAAGAAAGATCATGAACTCCATTCACAAGATTTCGCTCCCTATCGGCGCGCGTCGCTTCGCCCTGGCCCTTTCCATCGTCGGTCTGCTGTTCTGCGCCGCGCTGCCGGCTCGGGCGGCCGACGTGACGCTGCTCAATGTCTCCTACGACCCGACGCGCGAGCTCTACCAGGACTTCAACAAGGCCTTCGCCGCAGACTGGAAGAAGAAGACCGGCGACACCGTCACGGTCAAGCAGTCGCACGGCGGCTCGGGCAAGCAGGCGCGCTCGGTGATCGACGGCATCGATGCCGACGTCGTCACGCTGGCGCTCGCGTACGACATCGACGCCATCGCCGAGAAGAAGCTGCTCGCTGCCGACTGGGCGAAGCGCCTGCCCGATGCCAGCACTCCCTACACGTCGACGATCGTCTTCCTGGTGCGCAAGGGCAATCCGAAGGGCATCAAGGACTGGGACGATCTCGCGAAGTCCGGCACCTCGATGATCGTCGCGAATCCCAAGACCTCGGGTGGTGCGCGGTGGGCCTATCTGGCCGCCTACGGCTACGCGCTGAAGAAGAACAACGGCGACGACGCCAAAGCGCGCGACTTCATCACGAAGGTCTACAAGAACGTGCCGGTGCTGGACTCGGGCGCGCGGGGCGCGACCGTGACGTTCGCCGAGCGTGGCGTGGGCGATGTGCTGCTGTCCTGGGAGAACGAGGCCGACCTTGCGAAGAAGGAGTTCGGCGCCGACAAGTTCGACATCGTCTATCCGCCGACCAGCATCCTGGCCGAGCCGCCGGTCGCCGTGGTCGACAAGGTCGTCGACAAGCATGGCACGCGCAAGGTGGCGGAGGCTTACCTGCAGTACCTTTACAGTGACGAAGGCCAGGAGATCGCAGCTCGCAATTTTTATCGTCCGCGCTCTGCGGTGGTGGCCGCGAAGCATGCAGCGCAGTTCCCGAAGCTGAGCCTGTTCACGATCGACGACGTGTTCGGCGGCTGGACCAAGGCGCAGAAGACGCACTTCGCCGATGGCGGCGTGTTCGACCAGATCTATCAGCCCAGTGCAAAATGACTGCCCGCTTTTACCTCACAACCATCAGGGACCCGTCGTGAAGATTCTCTCGTCGTTCGTGTGCAGGACCCTGATCGGCAGCGCGTTGGCGTTCGGTGCCGTGGCCGCTGCCGAGGCCCAGCAGAGCTTGCTCAACGCGTCCTACGACGTTGCGCGCGAGTTCTACAAGGACTACAACCCGGCCTTCGTGAAGTACTGGAAGCAGAAGAGCGGACAGGACGTCACGATCAACCAGTCGCACGACGGTTCGAGCAAGCAGGCGCGCTCGGTGGCCGACGGACTCGAGGCCGATGTCGTGACGATGAACTCGGCCAACGACATCGACTTCCTCGCGTCGCGCTCGGCCGTCGCGCCCGACTGGGCCAAGCGCTTCCCGAACAACGCCGCGCCGACCTATTCGACGATGCTGTTCCTGGTCCGCAAGGGCAACCCGAAAGGCATCAAGGACTGGGATGATCTCGGTAAGCCAGGCGTACAGGTGGTCATCGTCAATCCCAAGACCGGCGGCAACGGGCGCTACAGCTATATGGGCGCGTGGGGCTACGCGAAGAAGAAGGGCATGAGCGATGCGGACGCCGCCAGCTTCGTCGGCGGGATCTTCAGGAATGTCCCGGTGCTCGACACCGGCGGACGCGGCGCGACGACCAGCTTCCTCCAGCGCGGCATCGGCGACGTGCTGATCACGTTCGAGAGCGAGGTCGTGCAGGTCGATCGCGAGTTCGGCGCGGGCAAGGTCGATGTGGTCTATCCGTCGATCAGCGTGCTGTGCGAGAACCCGGTGGCGGTGGTCGATCGCGTGACGCAGAAGAAGGGCACGACCGCGCTGGCCAACGCCTATCTCGACTACCTGTATTCGGAGGTGGGTCAGGAGATCGCCGCGAAGCACTACCTGCGTCCGCGCTCGCCGAAAGTCGCGGCGGCGCACTCGATGGAGTTCAGGCCGATCCAGCTGTTCACGGTTGATGAGATGTTCGGCAGCTGGAAGGAAGCGCAGGCGAAGCACTTCAACGACGGTGGCGAGTTTGACAAGATCTATGCGGCGATCGGGAAGCGATAGTGCATACCGCGTCAGCCACTTCATGTCACCCCGGCGAAGGCCGGGGCCTCGTTCACCATGAGAGCATTAGGTCCCGGCCTGCGCCGGGGTGACATGATCAGATGACCATCTCCCTCCGCCGCCCCAGCGTCCTGCCCGGCTTCCATCTCGCGCTCGGCACTACGCTGCTCTACCTCGCGCTGATCGTCCTGATCCCGCTGTCCGCGGCTTTCCTCAAGACGTTCACGCTGACGTGGGACCAGTTCATCGTGACCGTCACCGCGCCGCGCGTGCTCGCGTCGTTGCGCCTTTCGTTCGGCGCCGCCTTCCTCGCGGCCTGCGTCAACGCCCTGTTCGGCCTGCTGCTCGCGTGGGTGCTGGTGCGTTACCGCTTCCCCGGATCGAAGATCATCGACGCGCTGGTCGACCTGCCGTTCGCGTTGCCGACCGCGGTCGCGGGCATCGCATTGACTGCCGTCTACGCGCCCAACGGCTGGCTCGGTGCGCCGCTGGCCGCGCTCGGCATCAAGGTCGCCTTCACGCCGCTGGGGGTGCTGGTCGCGCTGATCTTCATCGGCCTGCCGTTCGTCGTGCGCACCATCCAGCCGGTGCTCGAGGACATGGAGCGCGAGCTCGAGGAAGCGGCGCGTTCGCTCGGTGCCAACGCGCTGCAGATCTTCGTGAAGGTCATCATGCCGACCATCATGCCGGCACTGCTGACCGGATTCACGCTGGCCTTCGCGCGCGCCGTCGGCGAGTACGGATCGGTGGTGTTCATCGCCGGCAACATGCCGATGGTCTCCGAGATCGCGCCGCTGGTGATCATCAGCAAACTGGAGCAGTACGACTATCCGGGCGCCACGGCGCTGGCCGTCGTGATGCTGCTCGCGTCGTTCGTCATGCTGCTGGCGATCAACCTGCTGCAGGGTTGGATGCGCCGCCGCAACGCGCAGGAGCGGAAGGTCTGATGTTGGCCGTCCTCGACGAGGTCGCCGCGAAGCCCACGGCACTCGCGCGACCCGCCGCCGTGCGATCGGGTCCCTTGCGCACTTCGTCCTGGAAGGCGGCGCTGGTGCCGATCGCCTTGATCACGATCGCACTGCTGTATGTGGCCGTGGCCTTGCTGATCCCGCTCGTGGCCGTCTTCGTCGAGGCATTTCGCAAGGGCGTCGGACACTATTTCACGTCGATCAGCGATCCGGAGGCGTGGTCCGCCATCCAGCTGACCTTCACGGCAGCCGCCATCGCCGTGCCTGCGAATCTTGTCTTCGGGGTCACTGCGGCATGGGCGATCGCGAAGTTCGACTTCCGCGGCAAGGCGCTGCTGATCACGCTGATCGACCTGCCGTTCTCGGTGTCGCCCGTGGTCACCGGCCTGGTTTACGTACTAATCTTCGGACTGCAGGGCTGGCTCGGGCCGTGGCTGCAGGAGCACGACATCAAGATCATCTTCGCGGTGCCGGGCATCGTCCTGGCGACCATCTTCGTCACCTTCCCGTTCGTGGCCCGTGAGCTGATCCCGCTGATGCAGGCGCAGGGCCGCGAGGAAGAGGAGGCGGCCGTGGTGCTCGGTGCGTCCGGCTGGCAGACGCTGTGGCGCGTCACGTTGCCCAACGTGAAGTGGGGACTGCTCTACGGCGTGATCCTCTGCAACGCGCGCGCGATGGGCGAGTTCGGTGCCGTGTCGGTGGTCTCGGGCCACATCCGCGGCAGTACCAACACGTTGCCGCTACACGTCGAGATCCTCTACAACGAATACAACTTCGCCGCGGCCTTCGCGTGCGCATCGCTGCTTGCCTTCCTCGCATTGGTGACCCTGGTCGTCAAGACCGTCGTCGAGCGTCGGTATCTAGCGTCTCAGAGGTAAAACGATATGAGCATCAAGATCGAGAACGTCTCCAAGCGCTTCAACGACTTCGTCGCGCTCGACCACGTCAACCTGACGATCGAACCAGGTGAACTCGTGGCGTTGCTCGGTCCCTCGGGCTCAGGCAAGACCACGCTGCTACGCGTCATCGCGGGGCTCGAGGTGCCCGATGAAGGCCGTATTTATTTCGACTCCGAGGACGCTACCTACAAGGACGTGCGCGAGCGCGCGGTCGGCTTTGTGTTCCAGCACTACGCGCTGTTCAGGCACATGACCGTCTTCGAGAACGTCGCGTTCGGCCTGCGCGTCAAGCCGAAGAAGGACCGGCCGAGCGATGCCGTGATCCGCGAGAAGGTGCATGGCCTGCTGAACCTCGTGCAGCTCGACTGGCTGGGCGATCGCTATCCGCACCAGTTGTCGGGCGGGCAGCGCCAGCGCATCGCGCTCGCACGTGCGCTCGCGATCGAACCCAAGGTGCTGCTGCTCGACGAACCCTTCGGTGCGCTCGACGCGAAGGTCCGCAAGGACCTGCGTCGCTGGCTGCGCCGCCTGCATGACGAGATCCAGCTCACCAGCGTGTTCGTCACGCACGACCAGGAAGAGGCGCTCGAAGTCTCCGACCGCGTGGTGCTGTTCGACCACGGCCGCATTGAGCAGATCGGCGTGCCCGACGAGGTCTACGATCATCCTGCGACGTCGTTCGTGTATGGCTTCCTCGGTCACGCCAACCAGTTGCAGAGCCGCGTTCAGAACGGGGTCGCGGAGATCGGCCGTTCGCGCATCGCGGCGCCCGAACATGCGGGCATCGTCGACGCGACCGGCACCGCGTACATCCGGCCGCACGACCTCGACATCGTCGACGACGCGACCAACGCCGCCTTCTCCGCGAAGGTCGAGCACGTGGTGAAGCTGGGCTCGACCGTGCGCCTCGAACTGAGTGACCTGGCCGACGGCAAGGCGCTCGAGGTGGAACTGGCGCGCGAGCGCTTCGACGAACTCGACTTCGCCATAGGCTCAACGATCTATCTCGCGGCACGTCGCGCGCGCGTATTCATCGAGCCTTCCGCCACGAAGGAGGAACTCGCGTGAGCGGGCTGCGTGCCGCCCATCCGACCCTCGACGAGCTGCCGGAAACCATCCTCGATCGTGCGGCCCTCCGCGCGAAGGACAAGGGCGTGCCGTATGCCGGTCTGGTGACGCCGATCGAGGCTTTCGCGTTGATGCTCGCCGGGACCGCGACGCTGATCGACGTGAGGACACGCTTCGAGAACGAATATGTCGGCCGGGTCCCGGATACGTCGCTGATCGAGTGGAAGCCGCTCGGCGCGGCCGGGCCGAATCCGCATTTCGTGGAGCAGTTCGAAGCGCTCGAAGGCAAGCGCGTCAACGTCCTGTTCCTCTGCCGCAGCGGCGTACGCTCGCATGCCGCTGCGATGGCGGTGACGGAAGCGGGTCACGAGCACGCGTTCAATATCCTCGAAGGCTTCGAGGGCGATCTGGACGGTGAAGGACATCGCGGCGCGACCGGCTGGCGCAAGGCCGGACTGCCGTGGGTCCAGAGCTGAAGCGGCACTCACCATCATCACGACAGGAGAACACCATGTCCTTGAGACTCGGCGACATCGCGCCGGACTTCACGCAACAGTCCACCAGTGGCGACATCCACTTCCACGAATGGCTCGGCGACAGCTGGGGCATCCTGTTCTCGCACCCGAAGGACTTCACGCCGGTGTGCACGACTGAGCTCGGCTACACCGCGAAGCTGAAGGACGAATTCGCGCGTCGCCACGTCAAGGTACTCGCGGTCTCGGTCGACGACGTCGAGTCGCACAACCGCTGGCTCGGCGACATCAACGAGACGCAGAACACGGACGTGCAGTTCCCGATCCTGGCCGACGTCGATCGCAAGGTCGCCGATCTGTACGACATGATCCATCCGAACGCGAACGACACGCTGACGGTCCGCTCTGTGTTCTTCATCGACCCGAAGAAGAAGGTCCGCGCGACGATCACGTATCCCGCGTCGACCGGTCGCAACTTCGACGAGATCCTTCGTGTGATCGATTCGCTGCAGCTCACGGACGGTCACAGCGTGGCTACGCCGGTGAACTGGAAGTTCGGTGAAGACGTCATCATCGTGCCGTCGTTGCAGGACCCGGAGCTGATCAAGCAGAAGTTTCCCAAGGGCTATACTGCCGTCAGGCCTTACCTGCGCATCACACCTCAACCCGATGCCGAGTCCTGATACAGCATTCCATTCCTGAAAGTCCCTCAAGATGCAGTCCACGATGCGGTCCCGACCGCGCGTCGATCTACCAAGAAAGCTCGCCCTGGCGGGCTTTCTTGTTTGTGCAGGTCTGATCGGTTTCGCGTTGTTCCTCCAGTATTTCAGGGGTCTCGAGCCGTGCCCGCTGTGCATGATCCAGCGCGTGTGCTTCATCGCGCTCGGCTTCGTGTTCCTGATCGCGGCGATCGCCGGGCCCAACGGCTTCTTCATCAAGGTCTTTGGGGCCATGGCGGCGCTGCTCGGCATTACCGGCGCCGGCTTCGCCGTGCGTCACGTGTGGCTGCAGTGGTATCCGCCCGCAATGGAGTCGTGCACGGCCGACCTGTTCACGCAGTTGCAGCGCCTGCCGTTCGCGTCGGTGATCGAACGCGCGCTGTACGCCACGGGCGACTGCGCGCGCGTCGACTGGACGCTGCTCGGCCTGTCGATCGCTGAGTGGTCGCTGTTCTGGTTCGTCGCCCTGACGATCCTGTCGCTGGTTTACCTCACCCGCCAGCCGCGCAGCCGATCGAACTGGCTGTGACACAACACCCGCCATGAACAAGGCCTTCGTCAAGGAGACCGATGACGACGAAGAACTCGAGGGCGAAGTCGCGCCGGCGCTGCCGACTGGATCCAAGAACTACATCACGCCGCAAGGCTATGCGGCGCTGCGCGAGGAGCTGTTCCGATTGCTCGACGTCGAGCGACCTGAGATGGTCCGCATCGTCTCCTGGGCCGCGTCGAACGGCGATCGATCGGAGAACGGCGACTATCTCTACGGCAAAAAACGCCTGCGCGAGATCGACCGGCGCATCCGCTTCCTGACGAAGCGCCTCGACATCGCCGAGGTGGTCGACGCGTCGGTGCACGAGGGTTCGGACCAGGTGTTCTTCGGGGCGACGGTGGCGTACGCAATCGACGGTAACGACCACACCGTGACCATCGTCGGCGTCGACGAGGCCGAGCCGCTCGAGGGCAGGATCAGCTGGGTGGCCCCGATCTCGCGGGCATTGACGAAAGCGCACGTCGGCGATGTGGTGACGCTGCGAACGCCGGGCGGCATGGAGGAGATCGAGGTCGTGGACGTCCGCTATCCGGCGCCCCTCCCGAGCTGACGCAGGTCTTTCAGTTCTTGATGCGTGTCACGCGCATCGCTTCGGGCAGGCGACGCAGCCGGCGCATGACACGGGCGAGATGGACGCGGTCCGTCACCTGCACCATCAGATGCAGCAGCGTGATCTCTTCGGCCTCGTCGTCCATCGAGACGTGCGCGAGGTTGGCGCCGGTGTCCGAGATTTCGACCGCGGCGCGTGCCAGGACACCCCGTTCGTTCTTCAGCGACAGGTCGAGCCTGACGTTGAACAGTCGCGCGCCGTCGCGCTCCGATTCGGCGGAGGTGTCCCACTGCGCGTCGATCCAGCGCTCGGGGTCGCGGGTCTTCTGGCGTTCGGCGGTCGGGCAATCGGTCGTGTGCACGACGAGTCCATGACCACGCTGGATGTGCCCAAAGATCGAGTCGCCGGGTATCGGACGACAACATCGCGCCAGCGTGACCGACACGCCGTCGGCGCCGTTGATGACGATGGGCATCGCCGCCGTCTTCTCGCTCGGCGCACCCTCGACTTCCGGCGCGGGCGCGACGAGGACGAGACGTCGCGCGACGACCCCGGCAAGGCGCCGGCCCAGGCCGATGTCGGCGAACAGTTCATCGCGATTCCTGGAACCGCTCTCGGACTGGACGCGCACCCAGTCGCTGTCGGTCAGGCTCTCCACCTCGCGGTCGAGCTGGCGCACCGACTGTTCGAGCAGTCGCCGGCCTAGGTCGACCGACTCCTCGTACTTCATGGTCTTGAGGTAGTGCCGGATCTCGGATCTCGCACGGCCGGTGCGCACGAAATTGACCCAGGTGGGATTGGGTCGCGACGTCGGCGAGGTCACCACGTCGACCACGTCGCCTGACTGCAGCTCGGTGCGCAGCGGCGACAGCTGCCCGTTGATGCGCGCGGCGATGCAGGTGTTGCCGATGTCGGTGTGGATCTGGTACGCGAAGTCAATCGGCGTCGCGCCGCGCGGCAGCGTGATGATCTTGGACTTTGGCGTGAACACGTAGACCGTTTCGGGGAACAGGTCGACCTTGATGTGTTCGAGGAACTCCGCCGCGTCGCCAGTCTGGTTCTGGATCTCGAGCAGCGACTGCAACCACTGATGCGTGTTGGGCTGCAGGTCCGATCCATCCTCGAGATTCTTGTAGAGCCAGTGCGCCGCGACGCCTGACTCGGCGACCCGGTGCATGTCCTGCGTGCGGATCTGGAACTCGACCGGCGTGCCGAACGGGCCGAGCACCGTCGTGTGCAGCGACTGGTAGCCGTTGATCTTCGGGATCGCGATGTAGTCCTTGAACTTGGATGCCACTGGCTTGAAGAGTGCGTGCAGCGCGCCGAGCGTGAGGTAACAGGACGGGTGATCCTGCACCACGATGCGAAAGCCGTAGACGTCCAGCACCTGCGAGAACGAGAGCTTCTTCTCGATCATCTTGCGGTAGACGCCGTACATCGTCTTCTCGCGCCCGTAGACCTCGGCCCGGATGCCGGCCGCGGGCAACGCACCGCGCACCGCTTCGAGTGTCTTGCCGACAACTTCGCGTCGGTTCCCACGCGCCGCGAGGATGGCCTTCCGCAGCACCGCGAAACGCAACGGGTACAGGTGCATGAACGACAGGTCCTGCAGATCGCGGTAGATGGTGTTGAGGCCGAGCCGGTGCGCGATCGGCGTGTAGATCTCGAGCGTCTCGCGGGCGATGCGACGTCGCTTCTGCGGGGCGAGGGCGCCGAGCGTGCGCACGTTGTGCAGACGATCGGCGAGCTTGATGAGAATCACCCGCACGTCGCGCGCCATCGCCAGCAGCATTTTGCGGAAGTTTTCGGCCTGGGCCTCCTGGCTGTCGCGGAACTGCAGGCGGTCGAGCTTGGAGAGGCCGTCGACGAGGTCCGCGACCTGCGCGCCGAACTTGTCGAGCAACACATCCTTCTTGACGCCCTGGTCCTCGATCACGTCGTGGAGCAGTGCGGCGCAGATCGCGTTCGCGTCGAGCTTCATGCCGGCGCAGATCTCCGCGACCGCGATCGGATGCGAGATGTAGGCGTCGCCGCTCGACCGGAACTGGCCGAGGTGCGCCTCGTCGGAGAAGCGGTAGGCCTCGCGGACGCGCTTGATGTCCGCGGCGCTGAGATAGGCGGACAGCATCTCGGTCAGGGGCGCGAGGCTGACGACACGCGACGGCTCTGCCGGCGGCGGCGGGACATGCGCGATCAGCATCCCGGAGCTCTGGGTGTCCAGAGTCAGGGTCGAACCGCCGAACTCGTCGACGGTCAGCGACTCGCGACGACGCTTGAAGTTGATCAGCCGCGCAACCGAGTCGAGAGCAGTGGACAGGCTCATGGCGGTCTGTGGGCTGGAACGTGCCGGTGAGGTCTTCGGCTCTTCAAGCGTTCAAGGGCATCGCGGGTCCGTCAGGTCGGGACCTTCTTGAGCATCTCGATGCCGATCTTGCCTTCGGCGATCTCGCGCAGCGCGGTGACCGTGGGCTTGTCGCGGCTCTCGATCTTCGGGGTGTGGCCCTGCGCGAGCTGACGTGCGCGATAGGTCGCGGCAAGCGCGAGCTGGAAGCGGTTGGGGATGTGCTTCAGACAATCTTCGACGGTAATGCGGGCCATGGGGCTCTCCAGTGTTGATGCGTGATCGTTGTCATCGCTGCGCTGACGGGTTTGCGCGGTCGACCACTCGGGTACAGATTTCGGTCCGGCAGGATGGTTCGAAGAACCATCGGATCCGCCGTCCATTCACGATCGATGTCGGCGGCAGGCGAACAGCCGATCAGCCGAAATGAATTCCCAATTGTCCGAACAGCTCTGCGTGACGAAGGGCTTGTGACGAGAAGCGCAAGCGTGCTGCTTGCACGATGCTCTTCAACTGATGGGAAGCTTCTGCAAACTCTTGATTGATAATAGCGTATTCGAACTCCCGGGCGTGCGCGATCTCCCCGCCCGCGGCCAACAAACGACGGGTGATGACGGCGCTTTCGTCCTGTCCGCGCTGCCGCAACCGGGCTTCCAGCGCATCGATCGACGGCGGCAGGATGAAGATGCCGATCGCCTCCGGGAAGCGCCGCTTGATCTGCTGCGCCCCCTGCCAGTCGATTTCCAGCAAGACGTCGTCGCCTTCGGCAATGCGCGCCTCGATCCATTTGGCCGACGTCCCGTAGTAGTGGCCGTGGACTTCGGCCGACTCGATGAACTCGTTGCGCAGCTTCATCGCTGTAAAGGTGGCGATGTCGATGAAGAAGTATTCGCGGCCTTCGGCTTCGCCCGGCCGCGGGGCTCGGGTCGTGTACGAGATCGACAGCTTCACCGCGTGATCCGCGTCGAGCAGTGCGTTGACCAGGGTCGACTTGCCGGCCCCCGAAGGCGCAGCGACGATCAGCAAGTTGCCCACGTGCGGGTCGACTGGCAGTGATGGCGTGTCGGGATCGCTCATTCGAGGTTCTGCACCTGCTCGCGGATCTGTTCGATCGCCAGCTTGAGTTCGACGGCCGCATCTGCCAGCTCCGCCGCGGCGGACTTCGAGCCGAGCGTGTTCGCCTCGCGATTGAGCTCCTGCATCATGAAATCGAGGCGCTTGCCGACCGAGCCGCCGCGGCCGAGGATCGCGCGGACTTCGGCGAGGTGGCCGGCGAGCCGCGACAGCTCTTCGGAGACGTCGATGCGCGTGCCGTAAAGCGTGATCTCCTGGCGGATGCGGTCCAGAGCCTCGGTGCGGGTGACGGTGCTCGCCGAAGCGTTCGGATCTGCTGCATCGAACACGATGCCCAGCGCCGCCGCGAGCCGCTGCTCGAGCTTCTGCTGATGCGCTTCGACCAACTTCGGCACCGCGGGTTGCAATCGCAGGGCGATCGATTCCATCGTGACTACACGCTCCAGGATCGCGGCCGCGAGACGCTCGCCTTCGCGGGCGCGGGCGACGGCGAGCTGATCCAGCGCATCGGCGGCAAGGCCCTTGGTCAGTGCCAATACCTCGTCCACCTCGATATCGCCGCTGGCCAGCACGCCCGGCCAGTGCAGGGCCTCGCTGACCGACAGGGGCCGTGCTTCAGGCAAATGTTCGCGAACGCTGCGGTCGAGTGCGGCCAGCTGGGCGAGGACCTTCTCCGCAGCGATCACGCTCTCGCTGCTGCCGGCGTTGCGGTGGATGTAGTAACGGACGTCGAGCTTGCCGCGCGATACCTTGGCGGTGATCGCTTCGCGCAGGTGGGCCTCGCCGGCCCGCAGTTCGTCGCTGAGGCGGAACTGCGGGTCGAGATAGCGCGAGTTGACGCTGCGGATCTCGAGCACGATGGCGCCGACAGGGTGATCGCGTCGGGCGAGGGCAAAGCCGGTCATGCTGGATACGGTCATCGGTTCGGGGTTTTCCAGGCGGTTCGTTGCTGCGGTAGCACGGTCGGTGCGCGATTGGGACGGGGCCGACGCGCCTCGCCGCAGCATTCTTTACAAGCAGTCACTAAATGAACAAAATGCCGCAGCCCTGAAACGGCCATGGATGGCCGCTTTCGAAGAAACCATGGGCCACGGGCATCTCGACGAGCGTCGCAACAGGAGCGCGCCGGTCTGATCCACTTCTCCTGATCGGCGATCTCGTGTCGCCCTTCCCGGCAATCACCATCAAGAATCGTCCTCGCGTTCGCTGATCCATCATGGCTTCTGAATCGAACGCCCCTCTCCCCGAAGGCTATGAAGTCGAGGGATACCGTATTGTAAAGAAGATATCCAGCGGCGGTTTCTCGATCGTCTATCTCGCGCGTGACGAGTTCGATCGTCCGGTGGCGATCAAGGAATACCTGCCAAGCTCGCTCGCATTGCGGCGTCATGGCGAGCTGGTCCCGACCATCGTCGAGTCGAACCTGCCGACCTTCCGCATCGGGCTCAAGTGCTTCTTCGAGGAAGGCCGCGCACTCGCGCGCATCTTGCATCCCAACGTCGTGCGCGTTGTGAATTTCTTTCGCGCCAACGAGACGGTCTACATGGTGATGCTGTACGAGCAGGGCCGAACACTCCAGGAACAGATCCTCAAGTACCGCGACCGCGGCGAGAAGAAGCTGCTGGGCGAGCGCTTCATCCGCCTCGTCTTCACGCAGGTGATGAACGGCCTGCGCGAGGTGCATACCAACAAGCTGCTGCATCTCGACCTCAAGCCGGCCAACCTCTATCTGCGGCGTGACGCGTCACCGATCCTGCTCGACTTCGGTGCAGCCCGTCAGACGCTGTCGGCCGATACCGGCAAGCTCTTCCCGATGTACACGCCCGGGTTCGCGGCGCCCGAGCTGTATGCGAAGCACGCACTGCTCGGACCGTGGACCGACATTTACGGCATTGGCGCGTCGATCTTCGCGTCGATGTCGGGTCACGCGCCGCAGCCGGCCGACGCCCGCGTGGTCAACGACAAGATGGTCGGCAAGATCCGCGAGCTGTCGCACAGTTACTCGGACGAGTTGCTCGAGGTCGTGGAGTGGTGCCTCAAGCTCGATGTCCTCGAAAGGCCGCAGAGCGTCTTTGCGTTGCAGAAGGCCCTACTCGATCGCGTACCGACGATGCGCAAGAAGACGTTCGCGGACCGCGCGCTCGAGAAGCTGCGCGGCCTCAAGCCTCGCGGTCTTGGACTCGGCGACTCGGGCCGCGCATCCACCATTTCCATGTACACGCGACAGGGCAGATAGTCTTCCATGCGTTTTTCGATCTACCAGGAAAGCAAGAAGGGCGGCCGCAAGTCCAATCAGGACCGCATGGGCTACTGCTTCACGCGGGACGCGTTGCTGATGATCGTGGCCGACGGAATGGGCGGCCATGTGCAAGGCGACATGGCGGCGCAGATCGCGGTGCAGACGGTCGGTTCGCTGTTCCAGCAGCAGGCCACGCCGCTGCTGAAGAGCCCCCAGCGCTTCCTCGAGTCGAGCATCGTCGATGCTCACCAGCAGATCCTTCACTACCGTACGGCGAACAAGCTGTCGGAGTCACCGCGCACGACCATTGTCGCGTGCATCGTGCAGAACGGGGCGGCCTACTGGGCGCACGTCGGCGACTCGCGTCTCTACTGGGTGCGCAGCGGCGAGGTGATTGCACAGACCCGTGACCATTCGAAGATCCAGAGCATGATCCTGCAGGGCCTGGCGTCACCGGCCGAGATCGATACGCATCCCGATCGCAACAAGCTCTTCAACTGTCTCGGCTCGCCCGAACTGCCCACGGTCGAACTGTCGCGCAAGATGACGTTGCAGCCGGGCGACACGCTGTTCCTTTGCACCGATGGCCTGTGGTCCGTGGTCTCCGACGAGGCGATCGCGTCGGCGTTCGCGGACAGCACGGTGATGCGCGCCGTGCCGGACATGATCTACCTGGCATTGATGGAGGCCGGCAGCGACGCGGACAACGTCACGGGCATGGCGATGAGCTGGGAAGGCGCCGACCTCCACCAGGACTCCGGCGTCTCCACCGTCTCCATGCCGCTCGGCGCGATCACCACCACCATCGATCACCTGCGTCCCAGCCAGCTGGAAGTGCAGCATTCGCCGATGACCGACAGCGAGATCGAGCGGGCGATCGACGACATCCGTTCGTCGATCCGCAAATCCAACAAGCTGATGCCCAAGATCTGAACCACAACTCACCATGACCCACCAACGACTCGACGGCCGAGCGGCCGATGCCTTGCGCCCTGTCACCATCACGCGCCACTTCACGCGCTACGCCGAAGGTTCGGTCCTGATCGAATTCGGACACACGCGCGTGCTTTGCACCGCCAGCATCGAGGACCGCGTGCCGGGCTTCCTGAAAGGTAAGGGGCAGGGCTGGCTGACCGCCGAATACGGGATGCTGCCGCGCGCGACCCATACCCGCAGCGATCGCGAGGCCGCACGCGGCAAGCAGTCGGGCCGCACCCAGGAAATCCAGCGCCTGATCGGTCGATCGCTGCGCAGCGTCTTCGATCTCGACGCGCTCGGCGAACGGACGCTGACACTCGATTGCGACGTACTGCAGGCGGACGGCGGGACTCGGACCGCCAGCATCACCGGCGCCTTCGTGGCCGCGCACGATGCCGTCTCGACGCTGATCGCGAGCGGAGCGCTGACGGCCAGTCCCGCACGCGACTTCGTCGCCGCGATCTCGGTGGGCATCAAGGACGGCGTGCCGCTGCTCGATCTCGACTACGGCGAAGACTCGACCTGCGATACCGACATGAACGTCGTCATGACTGGAGCAGGCGGCATGGTCGAGGTGCAGGGAACCGCCGAGGGCGCGCCGTTCACGCGGGACGAGTTGGACTGCCTGGTCGATCTGGCGGGGCAGGGTATCGCGACGCTGATCGCAGCCCAGCGTCGGGCGCTAGCCGCATGAATGCGCTCAGCGACGCCGGGTCACGATCGAATCCGGCAGGCGCCTTCGTGCGTAAGTGGGCAGACGCGTGCCGCCATCCATGAACATCGAAGACCTCTTCTCGTCCCATTCCGCCCTGTCGCCCGCAGCGACCTTCGCGATCGGCATCGCCTGCGTCGCGCTGGCGTTGAGCGTCGTGTGGCTGTTCCAGCTGCGCAGCCACAACGCCAACCTGGTCGACCCGGTGTGGTCGTGGAGCCTGGGCTGGCTCGGCGTGTTCTTCGCAGCCTTCGGGACGGCACCGATCGCGTTACGCGTGATGCTGGCCGTGCTCGCCGGCCTCTGGGGCTTCCGCCTCGGTACCCACCTGTTCATCCGCAACCACAACAAGCCGGAAGACGGGCGCTACGCGCGCTTTCGCAAGGACTGGGGTGCCAACGCCGACCGCAACCTGTTCTGGTTTTTCCAGTTCCAGACGGTCTTCTCGGCGCTGCTGTCGCTGGCCTTCGTCTTCGTCGCCTGGCGCGACGACCTGCCGCCGACCTGGGCCATCGTCGCGGCCTTCGCGGTGTGGATCGTGTCGGTCGCCGGTGAGGCGATCGCCGATGCACAGCTCGCGCGCTTCAAGCGCGATCCGGCCAACAAGGGCCGCGTCAATCGCTCGGGCTTGTGGGGATGCTCGAGGCATCCGAACTACTTCTTCGAGTGCCTGCACTGGTTCACTTACCTGTTCCTCCTCGTCGGCAGCGGCTGGTGGTGGGTGGGATTGATTGCGCCGGCGGTCATGGCTTTCCTGCTGCTCCGCCTGTCGGGCATCCCGATCACCGAAGCGCACATGGCTCACGATCGTCCCGAATATGCCGAATACATCCGGACCACAAGTGCGTTCATTCCGTGGTTCCCCAAGAAAAATGCATGACGACGTCGCTCCTCTCGAAGTCCCCATCGCTCCGCTTCCTGCGGGCCAGTCTCTGCCTCCTGCGCAGAAGCGCGGCATGACGATCATCGACCTGGCCGAGCGACGCTGGCTGCCCGACAAGCTGGTCCGATACGGCATGCGGCGACTGATGGCCAAGCGCCTGAAGGAAGAGCTGCGCGGCGGCGACGCGCTGGTCGCAGCGCGCCAGGACGCCTTCGTCGCCGAGCTTTCGGCCAGCCCGATCGCGATCGAGACGCAAGCCGCCAATCACCAGCACTACGAGGTCCCCGCAGAGTTCTTCAAGCTCCACCTAGGCGCGCGGATGAAGTATTCATCGTGCCTGTACGCCACGGGACGCGAGTCGCTGGCGGGTGCGGAGCAGGCGATGTTCGGAGCCTATGCTGATCGCGCCGGACTCAAGGACGGCGACCGCATCTTCGACCTCGGTTGCGGGTGGGGCTCGTTCGCGCTGTGGGCGGCCGCCCGCTACCGGCACTCCACCATCATCGGCCTGTCGAACTCGGTCGGACAGCGCGAGCACATCGAGGCACAGGCCGCGGCGCTCGGCATCACGAACCTCAGGATCCGCACCGGCAACATCGTCGACTTTGAGTTCGAGCCAGCAGACCTGAAGGGTGGCTTCGACCGCATCGTATCGATCGAGATGTTCGAGCACATGAAGAACTACGGACTGCTGTTCGCAAAGGTCGCGCGCTGGCTGACCGACGAGGGTCGCGTTTTCGTGCACGTCTTTGCGAACCGGCACGTGGCCTATCACTTCGAGGACAAGGAAGCCGACGACTGGATGTCGCGTTACTTCTTCACCGGCGGCACGATGCCGAGCTTCGACCTGTTCAAGCGCTTCGCCGCCGACCTCGAGGTCGAGAAGCGCTGGTGGGTCTCGGGGCGGCACTACGAACGCACCGCGAACGACTGGCTGCGGCGCATGGACGAGGCCAAGGGGCCGATCATGGATGTCTTCGACGCGACCTACGGCAAGGCCGACGCGTCGATCTGGTTCGCACGCTGGCGCATGTTCTACATGGCCGTCGCCGAACTGTTCGGCTACGAGGAAGGCGCGCAGTGGGGCGTCGCGCACTACCGCTTCGCCAAGACCGGAAAGGCCATCCGCAATGCTTGAAGTCGCATCGCGTTTCCACAGGATCGCGTGGTCGGTCGTCGTTCCCCTCGTGTTGTTGCCGGCGCTCGCAGTCGCCGAGTCCCAGCAGTTCACGAGCACGGCGCGCGACCTCAAGACCGACAAGGTCCTCTACACCGAGCACTACGATGTCCAGGTCGACAACGGCCGGTGGGTCTCGGGCACGACCCGCTACGTGTCGCCGTCGGGACAGCAGATCGCCGAACGCAAGTTCGACTTCAGCGCCGACCGCTACGTGCCCGTCTTCTCGCTCGATCAGTCGATTCCCGAATATCGCGAAGGCATCACGCGCATCGACAAGGGCAAGCTGGAACTGTTCAACGTACGCGACGGAGATCGCAAGACCGCCTCGGTCGATCGCGTCAAGGACATGGTCGCGGACTGTGGGGCGCAGTCCTACGTCATCGACCACCTCGACACCTTGCAGTCGGGCGGCATCCTGCATTTCACGCTCGCGGTCGCGGGCCGTATCGACAGCTTCGCCCTGCGCGCCAGCAAGCTCGGCGACGTCGACGTCAACGGGGCCAAGGCGATGCGCGTGCGCGTCGAACTGGACTCGATGCTGCGGCTGGTCCTCCCGCCGCTCGAGCTGATCGTCGATCCGCTGTCGAAACGTCTGCTCGAATACTCCGGCATCGCGAACATCAAGGACCCCGCGACGAAGAAGGCCTACTCCGCGCGGATCGTGTTCTCGTACAAGTAGGTCGTCAGCCGAGCTGTCTGATGGCGCCCATGGCGCCGAGCAACAGCGGTTGGTGCACGAGATAGATCGTGAGACTCCACCGGCCCATCGTGGTCAGGGCCCAACGCAACACGATCGGCAGTGCGTTCCACGAAGCCGTGACCGTCGCCGTCGCGCGGAAGTCGTGTCGGGCCCACAGCGCGCCGACGCCACATCCGATCAGCACGACCCCCAGCCACGGAAACAGCGGCACATAGTCCTCGGTGATCGGCTTGTTCGCGGCGAACCCGATCCAGTCGATCCACCGGGGATCGAACGCGTCGATCTGCACCGCAAGTCCGACCGCGATCACGGCCGAGCCCAGCACGATCGCCCATGCGCCGAGCCGCGGCGCACGCCGGCAGAGCCAGAGCGCGACGGCGACGAAGTGCAGCACGCCGAAATAGATGTAGCTCTCGGGAAACAGGATCGCGCTGCCGACCGTGACCAGCGCGGCGGCACCGACGATCTGCGCCCACCGTCGCAGGAAGACCCGGTCGAACCAGGCCCACGCTCCGCGTCGCCGCTCGCGATCGTCGCGCAGGGCGAGCGAGACACCGACGACGAACAGGAACGACGTCACGATCGCCGATCGCCACGCGATCCAGCGCGCATCGTCGAGCATCGGCCAGTCGGCCCAGCCGTAGTACGTCAGGTCGAAGCAGAAGTGGTACGCGATCATCATCGTGATCGCGATGCCGCGTGCCGCATCGACCAGGTCGACGCGGTTGCGTGCGGTTGCGAGGGTGTTCGCGCGGAGCGGTGACGTGGCGCTGTTGCGTTTCATCGGCCGGATTATGCAAGCGGGCGGTTGGCCCGAAGTCGATCGCCGACCCCGTCCGCTATAATCAAAATTTCCCGGTGGTGCTGCGCGGACGACTCGTCGGTCAGCCCGTTCAAGCGCAACTCTTCATGACCAAATTCGTATTCGTCACCGGTGGCGTGGTGTCCTCGCTCGGTAAGGGCATCGCGGCCGCATCCCTCGCGGCCATCCTCGAATCGCGCGGCCTCAAGGTCACGCTCCTCAAGCTCGATCCCTACATCAACGTCGACCCCGGCACGATGTCGCCGTTCCAGCACGGCGAGGTGTTCGTGACCGAGGACGGCGCGGAGACCGACCTGGACCTCGGCCACTACGAGCGCTTCGTCAGCGCCCGCATGCGCAAGGTCAACAACTTCACGACCGGCCAGATCTACGAGAGCGTGATCCGCAAGGAACGTCGCGGCGAGTATCTCGGCAAGACGGTCCAGGTGATCCCGCACATCACCAACGAGATCCAGGACTTCATCCGGCGCGGCGCGTCGGCGGCCTTCATCGACAGCGGCGGCGCGGACATCGCGCTCGTCGAGATCGGCGGTACGGTCGGCGACATCGAGTCGCTGCCGTTCCTCGAGGCCGCGCGTCAGATGAGTCTCAAGGGCGGACGCGGCTATGCCTGCTTCCTGCACCTGACGCTGGTGCCGTTCATCGCATCGGCTGGCGAACTCAAGACCAAGCCGACCCAGCACAGCGTCCAGAAGCTGCGCGAGATCGGCATCCAGGCCGACGCGCTGCTGTGCCGCGCCGACCGCGTGATCCCCGAGGACGAGCGCGCGAAGATCTCGCTGTTCTCCAACGTCGAGATGAACGGCGTGATCTCGGTCTGGGATTCGGACTCCATCTACAAGATCCCGGCGATGCTGCATGCGCAGGGTCTCGACGATCTCGTCTGCGAGCGGCTGAACATCACCGCCCGGCCGGCCGACCTGTCGGTCTGGGACAAGCTGGTCTACAGCCTCGAGCATCCGCGATACGAGGTCACGATCGGCATGGTCGGAAAGTACGTCGATCTCACCGAGTCTTACAAGTCGCTGACCGAGGCGCTGGTCCACGCCGGCATCCATACCGGCGCGAAGGTCAACATCGAGTATCTCGATTCCGAGCTGATCGACGCCGACGGCACGGCAGGACTCGAGCATCTCGACGCCGTGCTGATCCCCGGCGGCTTCGGCGTGCGCGGTACCGAGGGCAAGATCAAGGCGATCCGCCATGCGCGCGAGAACGAGGTGCCCTTCCTCGGCATCTGTCTGGGCATGCAGCTCGCGACGATCGAGTTCGCGCGCAACCGCTGCGGCCTCGAAGGCGCGAACAGCACGGAGTTCGATCCCGCCACGCCGCATCCGGTGGTCGCGCTGATCACAGAATGGCAGGACCGCGACGGCAAGGTCGAGAAGCGCTCCACGAGTTCCGACCTGGGCGGCACGATGCGCCTGGGCTCGCAGCGCTGTCCGGTGGAGCCGGGCACGCTGGCAGCCCGCATCTACGGCGCCGAAGTCAACGAGCGTCATCGCCATCGTTACGAGGTCAACAACTTCTTCGCGCCGATGCTCGAGGCCCAGGGCTACCGGATCAGCGCGCACACGCCGAGCGAGTCGCTGCCCGAGATCATGGAGTTGCCGCAGACCGGACCGAACGCGCACCCGTGGTTCTTCGGCGTGCAGTTTCACCCCGAGTTCACGTCGACGCCGCGCTACGGCCATCCGCTGTTCACGTCGTTCATCGAGGCGGCCATCGCGAACCGCGCGTCGCGAATGAAGAAGGCGGCCTGAAGTGAAGCTCTGCGGCTTCGACGTCGGCCTGGACCATCCCTTCTTCCTGATCGCCGGCCCCTGCGTCATCGAGTCCCGGCAATTGGCCTTCGACACCGCCGGCATCCTCAAGGAGATGACGGCCGAACTCGGTATCCCGTTCATCTACAAGTCGTCGTTCGACAAGGCCAACCGCAGTTCGGGCAAGTCCTTCCGTGGCCCGGGCATGGACAACGGCTTGAAGATCCTCGGCGAGGTGAAGAAGCAGATCGGCGTGCCGGTGCTCACCGACATCCACGCCATCGACGAGATCGCGGCGGTCGCCTCGGTCGTGGATGTGCTGCAGACGCCGGCTTTCCTCTGTCGCCAGACCGACTTCATCCACGCGGCCGCTTCGGCCGGCAAGCCGGTCAACATCAAGAAGGGCCAGTTCCTCGCGCCCCACGACATGACCAACGTCGCCGACAAGGCCCGCGATGCGTCGATCGCAGCGGGTGGCGACGGTCAGAACATCATGGTCTGCGAACGCGGCGTCTCGTTCGGCTACAACAACCTGGTCTCCGACATGCGCTCGCTCGCGATCATGCGTGAGACCAACTGCCCGGTCGTGTTCGATGCGACGCACTCGGTGCAGCTGCCGGGCGGACAGGGCACGACGTCGGGTGGCCAGCGCGAGTTCGTGCCGGTGCTGGCGCGCGCTGCCATCGCGGTCGGTGTCTCGGGTGTGTTCATGGAGACCCATCCCGATCCGCTGCACGCGATGTCCGACGGGCCGAACGCCGTCCCGCTCAAGCACATGCGTCGCCTGCTCGAGACGCTGGTCGCGATCGACCGCATCACGAAGGCCAACGGCTTCGCCGAGAACGATTTCGGCGTCTGATCCTTTCACACGACCTGCCCGAGGAGATCCCGAAGATGGCTGCCTACATCCTTGCCGACGTGGCGATCACCAATCCCGAGCAGTACGCGGAGTATCGCAAGTGGTCCAGTGCCGCGTTCGAGGCGCACGGTGTCGCCCCGATCGTGCGCGGTGGGCAGACCGAACTTCTCGAAGGGCGCGAGCCCGGGCGCATCGTGGTCATTCCCTTCGAATCGATGGCTGCCGCCAGGGCTTTCTACGACTCGCCCGAATATCGCAGGGCCCGCGCGGCGCGCGAAGGCGCCGCGATCATGAACATGCTGATCGTCGAAGGCGTCTGAGCCGCGACGTGATGCCTTAAGAAATCAAACTGAAAGCAGGGACGACATGAGTGCAATCGTAGACATCATCGGCCGCGAGATCATCGACAGCCGGGGCAATCCCACGGTGGAATGCGACGTGCTGCTCGAGTCCGGCGTGCTGGGCCGGGCGGCCGTCCCGTCGGGCGCCTCCACCGGTTCGCGCGAGGCCATCGAGCTGCGCGACGGCCCGTCGTCGGGTGACCGTCACCGCTACGGCGGCAAGGGCGTGCTGAAGGCCTGCGAGAACATCAACACCGAGATCTCCGAGGCCGTCATGGGCCTCGACGCGAACGAGCAGGCCTTCCTCGACCGCACGCTGATCGACCTCGACGGCACCGACAACAAGGCACGCCTCGGCGCCAACGCGATGCTGGCCGTGTCGATGGCTGTCGCCAAGGCCGCGGCCGAAGAGTCCGGCCTGCCGCTGTATCGTTACTTCGGCGGCACATCGGCGATGACGATGCCGGTGCCGATGATGAACGTCATCAACGGCGGCGCGCATGCCAACAACAACCTGGACATCCAGGAGTTCATGATCATCCCGGTCGGCGCACCGACCTTCCGCGAGGCGGTGCGGTACGGCGCCGAGGTGTTCCATGCGCTGAAGAAGGTGATCGCCGACAAGGGCATGAGCACGGCGGTCGGCGACGAGGGCGGCTTCGCACCGTCGGTGGCCAATCACGAGGCCGCCATCCAGCTGATCCTCGACGCGATCGACAAGGCCGGCTACACCGCGGGCTCGCAGATCGCGATCGGCCTCGACTGCGCGGCGAGCGAGTTCTACAAGGACGGCAAGTATCAGCTCGACGGCGAAGGCCTGATCCTCGACGCAGCCGGTTTCACCGACCTGCTCGCGACCTGGTGCGACAAGTACCCGATCCTGTCGATCGAGGACGGCATGGCCGAAGGCGACTGGGCCGGCTGGAAGGCACACACCGTCGCGCTCGGCAAGAAGGTGCAGCTGGTCGGCGACGACCTCTTCGTGACCAACACCAAGATCCTGCGCGAAGGCATCGAGCAGGGCATCGCCAACTCGATCCTGATCAAGATCAACCAGATCGGCACGCTGACCGAGACCTTCGCGGCCATCGAGATGGCCAAGCGCGCCGGCTACACGTCGGTGATCAGCCATCGCTCCGGCGAGACCGAGGACACGACCATCGCCGACATCGCGGTCGGCACGAACGCGATGCAGATCAAGACCGGCTCGATGAGCCGGACCGATCGCGTCGCCAAGTACAACCAGCTGCTGCGCATCGAGGAAGACCTCGGCGACGTCGCGACCTATCCAGGCCGCAGCGCGTTCTACAACCTCAAGTAGCGTTCACGCAGTCATGCGGCTCGTCCCCTACCTCCTCGCCGTGATGCTGGTCGGCATCCAGTTCCCTCTGTGGCTGGGCAAGGGGGGATGGATGCGGGTCCGCGAGGCCGAGCAGCAGCTCGCCGCGCAGAACCGCGTCAATGCGGACCTCACGGCGCGCAACGCGAAGCTATCGGCCGAGGTCCGGGACCTGAAGGAGGGCGCCGGCGCGGTCGAGGAACGGGCGCGCTACGAACTCGGGATGCTCAAGGAAGGCGAGCTGTTCGTGCAGATCCTGGATGCGCCGGTGAAGGCAGCTGCGGCCCCGAAAGACGCCGCGCCCTGATCGAGATCGGGGGACGACAAGATGCGAGAGCTGATCCGCGCGAGATCTCCGTGGTCACGTGCGGCACGTGCGGCCATTTGTATCGGCGTGCCAATGGCGATCGCGGTTGTTTTCTGGCCCCACGACGTGGGGCAGTGGACTCAGCAGTCCGACGCGCTGTGGATCAGGACCGTGCTGCTGATCAGCATGCTGTGCATCGCGTGCTTTCGTAGCATCGTCACGAAGGATCGGCTTGAACAGGGCTTCATGACGCTCGCGATCTTGCTTTCGCTGTTCCCGCAGTCGCCGGCAATTGGTTCCGAGCAGCTCGGCAAGTCGGTCATCGGCTTGCTGCTGGAAGACCGGATGGTGTCCGTCACCTGCCTCGCGATCGTCGCCTCCGCCCTGTTCATCGTCCGCGCGATGCAGCGCGACGTACCTCGTAGCTGACGCGTCCGTCTCAGCGGCGCAGCGAGTCCACGGAAACGAAGTCCGCTCGCTGCGCGGCCTTGCGGCCAGTCCACCACCGGTAGACGAGATACGCACCGCCGGCCAGGCCGACGGTGGTGACCAGCACGCGCAACGCGCGCGCCCACACGCACATCACCGCGATCGTCATGCCGAACGCGACCCACTGAGCCCACCACTCGCCGGGCGACGTGAACCAGTTGATGAAGAAGCACAGGCCGACCACGAACAGCGCGTGGAAGGGGAAGATCACGGCCTTGATGACGGCGGCCGGAGCATCGAGGAGGTTCAGGGGGTTCATCGCGGTTCCTTCGGGATCGAAGGACGCATCGTGCGGAGTTCGACGGGACGGCGCGACCGCCGTCCGACGAGGTGATCAACGCGCTTCGTGAAGGGTCGTGCGACGCGACGAAGCGATCGGATGAGCGCTTCGTCGGCAGGTGACGATCAGGCGTACTGCTCGGTCGGGATGCAGCCGCAGAACAGGTTGCGATCGCCGTAGACATGGTCCGCGCGTCCCACCGGCGGCCAGTACTTGCCGGCCCGCAGGCTCTTCAGCGGATACGCAGCCGCTTCGCGCGAGTACGGGTGCGACCAGGTCTCGGCCAGCAGCGATTCCGCGGTGTGCGGCGCGTTGCACAAGGGGTTGTCGTCGCGCGGCATGCGCCCGTCCTCGATCGCGCGGATCTCGTCGCGGATCGCGATCATCGCGGTGATGAAGCGATCGAGTTCGACCAGCGGCTCGGACTCGGTCGGCTCGATCATCAGCGTGCCGGCGACCGGAAAGCTCATCGTCGGCGCGTGGAAGCCGTAGTCCATCAAGCGCTTCGCGACATCGTCGACCGTGACGCCGCTGGCCTCCTTGATGGGTCGCAGGTCGAGGATGCATTCGTGTGCGACCAACCCGTGATCGCCGCGATACAGGACCGGGAAATGCGCATCGAGCTTGCGGGCGATGTAGTTGGCAGACAGGATCGCGACTTCCGTGGCGGCGGTCAGACCGGCCTTGCCCATCATCGCGATGTACATCCAAGAGATCGGCAGGATCGAGGCCGAGCCGTAAGGCGCAGCCGATACCGCGCCGATCGCTTCACTCTGGTCGAGGCCTTCGCGCGCCACGCGGCCCGGCAGGAACTTCGCCAGGTGCGCGCCGACACCGACCGGACCCACGCCGGGTCCGCCGCCGCCGTGCGGGATGCAGAAGGTCTTGTGCAGGTTGAGATGCGAGACGTCGCCGCCGAAGTGACCGGGTGCGGCGACGCCGACCATCGCGTTCATGTTGGCACCGTCGACGTAGACCTGACCGCCATGGCGATGGACGATCTCGCAGATCCGCTGCACGCCGGTCTCGTAGACGCCATGGGTCGACGGGTAGGTGATCATCACTGCCGCGAGGTCGTCGGCATGCGCGGCGGCCTTCGCCTCGAGATCCACGAGGTCCACGTTGCCCATCTCGTCGCACGCCGTGACGACGACCTTCATGCCGGCCATCTGCGCCGACGCCGGATTGGTGCCGTGCGCCGACGACGGGATCAGGCAGACATTGCGGTGCGCTTCGCCGCGAGACGCGTGATACGCGCGGATTACCAGGAGGCCGGTGTACTCGCCCTGCGATCCGGCGTTGGGCTGCAGCGAGATGGCCGCGTAGCCGGTGGCGGCGCACAGCATGTCCTCGAGCTCGGCAATCATCGCCCGATAGCCTTCGGTCTGCGATGACGGTGCGAACGGATGCATGTGCGCGAACGCGGGCCAGGTGACCGGGATCATCTCGGACGTGGCGTTGAGCTTCATCGTGCACGAGCCGAGCGGGATCATCGCGCGGTCGAGCGCGATGTCCTTGTCGGCCAGGCGCCGCAGGTAACGCAGCATCTCGGTCTCACTGTGATGCGAGTTGAAGACCGGGTGCGTGAGGTAGCTCGAGGTGCGTACCAGGCTCGCGGGAATCGCGTCACTGGCCGCCCCTTCGATCGCGTCGAACTCGGGCAGCGCGCGGCCGTGCGCGAACAGCAGCCACAGGCGTTGCACGTCCGCACGCGTCGTCGTTTCGTCCAGCGACACGCCGACGTACGCCGCGTCGATCACCCGCAGATTGACGCCCTGCGCCGAAGCGGCCGCGTGCACGAACGCCGCATCGCAGCCGATGCTGAGCGTGTCGAACCAGTGGTCATTCACGACGGTCACCCCGAGTTGCCGCAGCCCGGCGGCCAGCACCGACGTCAGGCGATGCGTGCGCCGCGCGATGGTCGCGAGGCCTTCGGGTCCGTGGTAGACCGCGTACATGCTCGCGATGACGGCCAGCAGGACCTGCGCGGTGCAGATGTTGGACGTGGCCTTCTCGCGCCGGATGTGCTGTTCGCGGGTCTGCAGCGCGAGGCGGTAGGCGCGCTTGCCGCTGGTGTCGAGCGTCACGCCCACCAGGCGGCCGGGCATGCTGCGCTTGAACGCGTCGCGGGTGGCCAGGTAACCCGCATGCGGCCCGCCGAAACCCATCGGCACGCCGAAGCGCTGCGTGGTGCCGACGACGACGTCGGCACCCCATTCGCCCGGCGCCTTGAGCAGCGTCAGCGCC
>JANXTA010000017.1 GCA_025356395.1 Betaproteobacteria bacterium | reverse complement strand
AAAGCCCGCCGAAGCGGGCTCTTTCGAATCCTGCGCGGGAGCGCAGGACCGACAGCGATTACATCTTGTAGGTCAGGCTGGCGCGATAGACCCGACCACGGATGTCGTACAGCGAACCGTCGTACAGGTTGGTGAAGCCCGGATCGTAGGGCGGCAGCTGGTTGAAGATGTTCGTCAGGGACGCGTTCAACGTGAAGTTCTTCGTGATCGTGTACTTACCGAACACGTCATACGTGCGATAGATCGGGACCCGCGTGCGCAGCGCGCCGTTCTGGAACTGCGCCGAGTTGCCGTCGGTGTATTGGGTCGCAGCGGCCAGATCGGAGTAGTAACTGTGGGTGTAGTTCATCGCACCCGTCACCGCCACAGGGCCGTAGTCGTAGTCGAGCGTGAAGCGAGCCTTGATCCGCGGGATCTCGTACGTGCAGCTCTGATGACCCACGCACTCGACACCGTTCTCCGTCAGCGAAGCGATGTAATTGACATTGCCGCGCAAGGAGAACTTGCCGAAAGCCGTGGTCGGCAGCGTGTAGCGTCCGTCGAGATCGACACCCGTCGTGCGGCGCTCGTTCAGGTTGACGTAGCCACCCAGGATCGAAACGACCTGGCCCGTTGACGGATCACGCAGGATGTTCGGAGTCGACGGGCAACCGCCCACCGTCGCCGCGCCAGCCGGGCAGGATGCGTTGATCACGCTTTGGAACGATGGCGAAGCCACCACGTTGCGCCACTTGATCCGATACAGGTCGACGCTCAGGTTGAACTCCTTAACAGGTTCGAAAATGAGGCCTGCGGTCGCGCTGGTCGACGTTTCCGGCTTCAGATTGGGGTTGCCGACGAAGACGCCCGAGATCTGACGCGAGACTCCGTCCAGCGGGTCGATGACGCTCGTGAAGAACGTCGCCACCGATGGCGAGATTTCCGGCAGCGTCGGCGCCCGGAAGCCCTTGCCCCAGTTGCCACGCACCGTGATGACGTCGGACGGCGTGTACTTGAGGCCGACCTTCGGCGTCTTGGACGAGCCGTAATCGCTGTAGTGGTCGAAACGGTACGCGAGCTGGGCTTCGAGCTGCTTGAAGATCGGCGCCGCGAACTCGACATAACCCGCGTAACTTCGGCGGCTGCCATCGGTCGCAGTCACGCCCTGACCAAGGATATTTCCCGACGTGGCGGAGCTGTCCGGACGATCCTTCAGGCTCTCGTCGCGAAACTCGCCGCCGATCGCCACGCCGAGCGGTCCACCCGGCAGACGGATCTGCTGGAGCTCGGTCGCGGCTTTCGTGTCGACGAAGGCCAGCTGCGAGCTCGACTTGCGCGGGAAGGTGATCAGCATCTGATCACGAGCGGCCTGCGAGTTCAGCGCCGTGTTGTCGAGGTTGTAGCTCGACGACGTCGAGATGGGCACTGGCGGCTGCGGCGCAGTCGAGACGTTGAACGCTGCGCTCGTGCCCGACAACGTCGTGCGGTTCAGGTTCTCGGTCTTGACGTTGTTGCGCGAGAAACCGACGCCGCTGTCGAAGTCCCAGCCGGCCAGCGTGTAGTTCAGGCCAGTCACGAAGCGACCCGTGTCCGACGTGATGTGCGCGTCGCGGGTTCCGAGGTCGGTCTGCACGCCGACGTAGCGCGCGTTGGTTGCGAACGGGTTGCCGGCGACCCCGGGCGCGAAGGTGACGTTATAGACGAACGGACGCAGGCCGACCGCGGTCTGCTGCAAGCCGGTGGTTCCCGCGAAGAACGGCGCCTGGAAGGTCTGCTCGGTGTAGGTCTTGGTCAGGCCGATTTCGAGGTAGGCCAGGGTGGTCGGCGTGAATTGGTAGTTGGCACGGCCGAGGAAACTGCCACGCTCGGTCTTCGGAAGCGCGGTGAACTGGTCGTTGAAGTCCTTCGAGCAAAACGTGTTGCCCGCGGCGGCCACCGCCGTGTTGGTGGCCAAGGTGGTCGCCGACAAGTTGGGCGACAGGTTGATCAAGCCGGCGGCAACAGCTTGCGGACCGGTGATCGTTTGGCCGACGCAACTGGTGCTGGCGCGATAGGTGTTGGTCAGAGTCGACGCGCCGTTCACCTGGCGCCACGTGCCGCCGCCGGTCAGCGAGGTCGCGTTGCGACCACCCTGCACCTTGCGGAAGTCGCGGGTCTGGCCGAATTCGGTGTTCGAACCTTCGAGCAAGTCGCGCTTGTAAAGATCCAGCGAACCAAACACGTTGAACTTGTCGCGGCTCAGGTCGCCGAAGCCGCCGACGATGTTGGCGTTGTATTCGTTCTTGCCTTCCGAACGACCGCCGCCGATCGTGGCTTCCAGGCCCTGGTAGTCCTTGCGCAGGATGATGTTCACTACGCCAGCAATCGCGTCCGAACCGTAGATGGCCGACGCACCGTCCTTCAGGATTTCGACGCGCTCGACGGCGCTAGTCGGAATCGAATTCAGGTCGACGAAGGTGTCCTGCAGGTTTTGGGCGAAGCCGTAGCTGGCGGTGCGGCGTCCGTTCAGCAGCACCAGCGTGGCCTTCTGACCCAGGCCACGCAGCGAGATGCCGGCTGCGCCGGGTGCGAAGCTGTTGGCGGCCTGCTCGTTGTAACTGCCCGTATTGATCGGGAGCTGGCGCAGCACTTCGGCGATGTTGGGCTTGCCGGTGCGCTGGATTTCCTCGCGCGTGATGATCTCGACCGGCGAAACGCCTTCGGTGTCGGTCCGCTTGATGTTCGAGCCGGTGACTTCGACGCGCTCAAGGCGCTCGGGAGTGGTCTGCGCCAAAGCCGGCGCGGCTGCGACGACGAAGCCGGCGCCCAGCGCGCCCAGCAATGCCGCTTGCAGTGTCTTCAACTGAAATGCCATGGAAACTCCCCGGAAAGCCTTGTCGAGCCGCAGCTCTGAACTAGGTTGGATACAAAATGAAATCTATAAATAATTCTAGCGACAATCGGCAATCCGGCGATAGTTCGACCCCGCGCGGAGTTCATTTTCTTGGCACGTGGACGATGAACGTTGGATACATGCGACAACTCGTCAGATGTAACGGGCAATTGTCACCAAAAAGACGCCGATTGGACGTTTGGAGAGCCCATTTCTCCCGATCTCGTAGACTTTTGTAACGCAATGTTATCGACCGGGTCGTGTAAGGTCGGGGCGCTGAAAATCGCCTACGGCACGGTGCCGTGCCACCAGGGTGTTAACCCTCTTTTGCCGAGATGCCGACGATGTTCGACTGGGAAAACCCCTACCCCACCATCCGTTCGCCGCTGTTCGCCCGCAATGTCGTCGCGACGTCGCACCCGCTGGCGGCGCAAGCGGGACTTTCGATGCTCGCCAGAGGCGGGAATGCGGTGGACGCCGCTGTCGCGACCGCGGCGGCCATGACCATCGTCGAGCCGATCTCCAATGGCCTCGGAAGCGACAGCTTCGCGTTGATCTGGGATCCGAAGGCGACCGATGGTCGGCATCTTCACGGCCTGAACGCGTCCGGCACGGCGCCGGCAGCCTGGGACGTCGGCTACTTCAAGAAGAAGTACGGCGACGTCTTTCCGCTGCGCGGCTGGGACACCGTGACGGTGCCGGGCGCGGTGGCCGGATGGGTCGCGCTGTCGGACAAGTTCGGCACGCTCCCCTTCGCCGACCTGCTGGCACCCGCCATCGATCTCGCGTCCCGTGGCTACGGCGTCTCGAACATCGTCGCGCACAAGTGGGCGATGCAGGTGCCGTACCTGCAGGACCAGCCGGGCTTCCTCGAGACTTTCGCCGCGAACGGTCGTGCGCCCCTGCCCGGCGAACGCTTCGTGTTCGAAGCGGCGGCGCAGACGCTTCGCGCCATCGCCGACACGAAGGGCGAAGCGTTCTATCGCGGCGCGACTGCTGCCCGGCTCGTGGCGCACGCACGCGCATGCGGCGCCGTCATGACCGAGCGGGACCTGGGCGACTACCGGGTCGACTGGGTCGATCCGATCGCCAAGGCCTATGCCGATCGTCACGGCGTCGAGCACGTGCTGCACGAGATCCCGCCGAACGGCCAGGGCATCGCGGCGCTGATGGCGCTGCAGATCGCCAGCACGCTCGGCATCGCGCGCTATCCGGTCGATTCCATCGAAGCCCAGCACCTGATGATCGAGTCGATGAAGCTCGCCTTCGCCGACGTCTATCGCTACGTCGCCGATTCGCGGCACATGAATGACGTGACCGCTGCCCATCTGCTCGACGACGGCTACCTCGCCGAGCGCGCACGGTCCATCGATCCCGGTCGCGCCAGCGACTTCACCCACGGCGTTCCCGCCAGTTACCTGCGGCCGGGCGGCACCATCTACCTCACCACCGCCGACGCGTCCGGGATGATGGTCAGCCTGATCCAGTCCAACTACATGGGCTTCGGGTCCGGCGTGGTCGTCCCCGGCACCGGCGTCAGCCTGCAGAATCGTGGCCACGGTTTCTCGCTCGATCCGTCGTCGCCGAACGTCGTCGCGGGTGGCAAGCGCCCCTTCCACACCATCATCCCCGGCTTCCTGACCCGCACCGAAGGCACGCGGCAGGTGCCGCAGATGAGCTTCGGCGTGATGGGCGGCAACATGCAGCCGCAGGGTCATCTGCAGGCGCTGGTGCGCATGCTCACCTACGGGCAGCAGCCGCAGGCCGCCTGCGATGCGCCGCGCTGGAAGGTCGGCACCGGCCTGTCGGTGGACTGCGAGAAGACGATGAGCCCGGAACTGCGTGCAGCGCTGATCGCGCGCGGCCACCGCATCGAATCGATCCCCGATCCGTACATGGATTTCGGCGCCGGCCAGTTCATCTGGAAGCTCTCGGACGACGGCGAAGACGGCTATGTCGCGGCGAGCGACGCACGACGCGACGGACAGGCTGTCGGATTCTGATCCGCGGCGCGTTGTCGCGCGGGCGAGACGCGCCGTCTTGCTCTGCGGGCTCGACCGCGAATCGCTCGGTTATCATCGACAACCCTGGACAACGAGGCTCATGTCGTCGCTCCGGAATCACGATGTGCCCGAGAAGTCGACCACCATGCAACAAGCCGTGACCCATGCGCCGGAAATGACCCAGACCTCGAACGCCGCGCTCGAGCGCGAGCTGGCGGCACTCGTCGTCGAGGCGCTGAATCTCGAAGTGCGGCCCGAAGAGATCGCCGCCGACGCGCCGCTGTACGGCGAGGGCCTGGGCCTGGACTCCATCGACATCCTTGAAGTCGCCCTGGTCGTGTCCAAGAAGTACGGCTTCCAGTTGCGGTCTGACGACGAGAACAACGTCAAGATCTTCCAGTCGCTCGGAACCCTGGCTGCACACATCGCGGTCAACCGCACCAAGTAAGCGTCGCGTTCGCGATGGCGCCCGGCGCCGACCATCGAATGACGGCAGACGCCTCCTCCCCGATCCAGCAGCCCGGCCGTCCGATCGCCCTGGCGGTGGCCGTCGCATTCGCCGGCTACCTGCTGCTGCTTCACGCGCTGATCGTCAGTGGCGCGTGGCCGAGACTCACCCTCGCGCTGGTTTTCCTCCCGTGGGTCGTCGCGCTGCTGACTTCGGCTGCACGAGCCTCGACGAAGCCACTGCGCAAGACCTTCGCAACCGGGATCGTCGGTGTCCTCGCGTGGATGGTCTTGCGCTATGGCGACGAACTCGCGTCGCGCGCCGACCTCATGCTCTATCTCGAAAACCTGGTGTTCTTCCTCGCGCTGTCGACGCTGTTCGCGGTCAGCTTGCGGCCCGGACGCGACGCCCTGATCACGCGACTCGCGCGGGTCGCTCGCAACGGCGACATGCCGCCGCCGGTGGTGCGCTACACGCGCCTCGTCACGATCGGATGGGCTGCCTTCTTCGCGATCGTCTCGCTGGTCTCGAGCCTTCTGTTCTTCACGCAGTCGCGTACCGTCTGGTCCGCGTTCGTGAACCTCGCGATCTGGCCGCTGGTCGCCGCGAGCTTCGCGCTCGAGTACGCCATCCGCCTGCGCGTGCTGCGCGACTTCAAGCACGTCTCGATGATGACCGGCGTGCAGGCGTTCCGGCACCGCGCGACGATCGATGCGCGAGGCGAGTCGTGAAGGGCGCGACGCTGCCGCTGCTCGATGGCTTCGTGGACCTCGATGCGGTCTTCGCGTGGCGGCGCGGCGAGCCAGTGACGTGCGCCCGCTTCCTCGTCGATGTCGAGCGGGTCGCGGGCGCGTTGCCGGACCGCGGCCACGTACTTAACGTCTGTGCCGATCGCTATCGCTTCGCGGTCGGCCTGGCAGCCGCCATCGTGCGTGACCAGGTCAGCCTGCTGCCGCCATCGACCCACGCGACCACGATCCACCAGCTCGCCGCGCGTTTCCCCGACACCTACTGCCTGGCCGAAACGCCGCAGGCGGACATCGACCTGCCGCAGTTCTTCCTCGAAGACGCGCCGGTCGACGAGCGATCGATCGCGATCCCGCAGATCCCGGTCGATCGCACCGTCGCGTGCGTGTTCACGTCGGGCTCGACCGGTATCCCGACGATGCATCGCAAGCGCTGGGGCTCGCTGGTCGTGAACGTGCGCTCGGAAGCCGAGCGCCTCGGATGCGATGGCCGCTC